>JAFABA010000114.1 GCA_023426265.1 Bacillota bacterium | reverse complement strand
GGAACGCTCGGCGGGTTTGTAAGCGGCACGCTGATGAACGCGCTCAATGCCCTGGTGGGACTGCTATTGATAGGCTTTGGCGTCCGCACGGCATTGAAAAAGCCCGCGAAAGCGGTGAAAACAAACTGTTAATACATAGCAGGGCGCTCCGCCGCCCTGCTAACGCAAGAAACTGAGAAGCGTCCATATAAATCCGTCCCATTTGACGTACAGGGTTGCTCCGTCAACCCTGTACGAAAAGCTCGCAAAAGTGGCTATGCCGCTTTTGCGAAATTATAAAAAAGTCGACCAGCTGAACGCCTCGATGCACTTTAAATGCTGCGCGGTGGTGATGATGAACTCCAGTTCCATCAGCGTCTGCGCTTCATCCCGGGAGTGGATGAGCTGCATCGCCGCGCGAAGGTCCGCGTCCAGCTGTTCTACGGACTGGTGGTGCAAAAACAACTGCAATATATCCTTGCTTTCGCGAAAACGGGCGTTCATCCGCTGCATGTTATCCTGCGCCATGCCCCAGTCCCCGCGGTGGACGGCGTCCACGGTATTTTCCGAAACCTCGACGATCTCATCGGAAAGCGCGCAAAGATAACGGCTCGGGAACACAAACAGCACGATCAGTATTATAATGCTCAGCACGTTTGCAATGCGTTTAGCCATCCGTATTCCCCAGCTTGACGCTCGTCCTGCGGGAACAGACCTTTCCGCCCAGTTTCTCGTAGCCCTGGGCGTGCAGCGTGCCGTCCGGCGAGAGGCTTGCGAAAAACACCTCGTTCGGGGAAGCGTAGTCCATGGCCTTGAGCTGCTCAATCAGCCAGCTGTCCGTGCAGTTGCAGTGCTTGAGCGCTTTGTGGTGGATCTTGCCGTCCAGTATCAGCATTTCGGGCAGCCGGTCGGCGTGCGGCGAAAGCTTGAGGTCTTTGAGTGTAGGCTGCTGCTGATCGCCTTTTAACAATACACTCAGGCTCCCGTCCGTCTCGATAATCGCGTACGCGACGTCGCTGATATCAAACACATCCTTGTTGCGCAGTTGCTCCATCAGGTCGCTTAACGAATAGCAGGAGCTTCGCATGATCTCTTCCTGCACCTTGCCTTTGGAAATCAAAATCTGCGGCTTGCCCGCGAGCAGTTTTCTGACGCGCTCGCTTTTTAAAGACCCCCAGGCCGCAAGCTGCTGTAATAAAAACAGCGCCAGTATGGGGATTACGCCGTAGACGAGAGGGATGCTCGTATCCGCGATCGGGTCGGAGGCAAGGTCCGCAATAAGCAGGGTGAATACGAGGTCAAACGGCTGCAGTTCGCTGATTTGGCGCTTTCCCATCAGCCGGATCACCATGAATATCAGGACATACAATATGATCGCGCGCAAAAACAGGATGAACATGGCATACCTCCTTGTAAGTGCCGATTCATCCGGCGCGCTGTCTTGACGGCCGCTTTTGCGCCCTGCCGCGTCGCTAAAATCTTGAAATAGCGCTGCTATTCCTTCGATTTTGCTCCTTGCAGGCCACAAAATCTTCTCATCAATCAAGCACCCCTCATTGAATCAGTACTTACTTACTCCTAGTTTCCCAAACGAAAAAAGAAGTATGCGAAGAAACCATGCCACTTTTTCACTTCAGCCTCCGCGCAACATGCACAGCTCCTGCATATAGTGAAAGAGGCGGCAAGGCTATCATGCCGCCGCAATTCCAATGGGAGGTGAGCGTTTTGCCGAATATCTATCTGAGTCCCTCCACACAAGAATCAAACGAATATGTCACAGGCGGCAGCGAGGAATATCATATGAACATACTCGCGGATGCGCTGGAGCCGTATCTGCGTGCGAGCGGTATCCGTTTTACGCGCAATACGCCGGAAATGACGGCGAGGTCTTCCATCCGCGCATCCAACGCCGGGGATTACGACCTGCACCTTGCGCTGCATTCCAATGCCGCGCCGCCGGATCGCTATGGAACTGTGCGCGGGTCGGACATCTACTATGCGCCCAACAGCCAGCGCGGGCAGACGGCAGCGAATATCATCGCGGAGAACATCCGGGAAATTTATCCCCTGCCCGATCTTGTGCGCGCCATTCCCACCACAAGCATCGGCGAGGTGGTGCAGACCAGGGCGCCCGCTGCGTTTATTGAGCTTGCCTACCACGACAATGAAGAGGACGCCGAATGGATTGTGGATAACACGGACCAGATCGCACGTACCATCGCGCTTGCGCTTACGGAGTACTTCAATACGCCCTTTGTTTGGCCGATCACGCCGCGCACAGGCACCGTAACGCTTACAAGCGGGACGCTCAACCTCCGCAGCGGACCCAACATGGACGCGCCCGTGATCGGAAGCATACCCAACCGCGCGCAGGTCACCATACTTGGCCAGCTTGGGGACTGGTACTCCGTGGAGTACGGGGATAACCTGGGCTTTGTGAACAGGAACTTTGTGCGGTAACGGCAAAAAGGGCAGGGAGGTGTCCCATGGAACGTGAGCTTCGCCGCGCGAATGACGCTGCCCCTGCGGAATTGCAGGTATCCCCTCCGCCATTTGCGCATCCCGTATGCGGCGGCATGAACATCGATACCACCACCCAGGAAATGCTTTTCAATATGATCGGCCGCTACGTCATCTGCGAGCTGCTGATCGCACTCAACACATTCTATATCCGGGAAGGCATCCTTCTGCAGGTAGCAAAAAACTTCTTCCTGCTCTTTGACGAAAGCACCAATACCCGCGTGGCGTGCGACCTGCACGCGCTCAAATTCCTCACGGTGTTCCCTCCGGGCGAGCGGCCGGGCGTGATGACGCAGGAAGAGAAGCGGAATTATCTTGGGCAGTTAAAAGCCAATCAGGATTGCCGCATGCAGGCGCTGCCGGCACCCCAGGAGGGAAGCGGCATGCAGGGCATCCCCATCTCTACCCGAAGCCCGTCTCAGGCGGCAAACACCCCCGCCATGCTGTATGAACCATACGGCTAGGCGGGCCGGAGAATTTCATCAGAATAAAAACCCGTCTGCCCTGGAAGCAGACGGGTTTTTGTATGCAATGGGCGAATTTATGATCTGTTTGCGCTCATTCTTACGCAGCAGAATTCCTAGAACGAATTGTTCCACACCCGCATCAGCATG
This sequence comes from Bacillota bacterium, assembly GCA_023426265.1. Lineage (GTDB taxonomy): Bacteria > Bacillota > Clostridia > Christensenellales > CAG-138 > JAEYLA01. Next base: position 22,540 of record JAFABA010000114.1, on the reverse strand, counting down.
TTCCATGTCGCAGGGCCCACAATGCCGTCCGGCGCGAGCTCAAACATCCGCTGGAATGCGATGACCGCGTTGCGCGTCAGGGGGCCGAATGCGCCGTCGGCGTTTACGGGCAGCAGCGTGCCGTACACCGTGGAAAGGTCGTTGAGGTAGCGCTGCAGCGTACGCACGGCGTCCCCGCGCGAGCCCTGCCGCAGCAGGTAGCCGGGGTAGGGCACGACCGCACCGGGAAGAGGAAGCCCTTCGCCCTCCATTTCGGCAAGGCCCGTCACGCTTACATAGATGCGGGCAATCGCATACCATGTCGCGGGGCCCACAAGGCCGTCCGGCGTCAGGTTGAATATGCGCTGGAACGCGAGAACAGCGGCCTCGGTTTCGGGGCCAAAGAAGCCTGTCGCACCGGATATGGCGGGGATGGCGGGGTAATCCTGCCGGATGCGGATCAGCTGCCGCTGCAGCGTGCGCACATAATCGTTGCGCATGCCGCGCCTTAAAAGATAGCCGGGGTAGGAGGCTTCTATGCCGCGGATATCGTTTGTGGCCACCAGCTCCACATCGTCCCCATAATAATACTGCAGCATCTCGAGCGGCGTATAACCGCGCTCCGCAAGCGTTACGGTGCCCCACTGGGAAAGGCCCGCGCAGGTGGTGGTGCTGCCGTTGCAATAGGAGGCAAACAACGGCTCCAAATGCCCTTCGCGGCGGGGGTATACGTTGAATATATCGTCTACCAGACGGCTGATGTTGGAATAGATGTTGCGGCCTTCTACAAACGCCTGGTCGTATGCGGTGGTGTTGGTGATCTGGAAGTTATAGCCGCGGGCTCTGTACCATTCCGTAAACACGCGGTTCAATGCAAAGCCGACCTGCGCGTGGATGTTTGCGCGCAGGGAGTCTTCGGGCCAGGTGGGGAATATTTCGCTGCTCGCGACGTTCTTGATATAGTCCGCAAAGGATACGGTCGCATTGCGCGCGTTGGAGCCGGGTGCGCCCAGGTGCACGGTGATGGCTTCCGGGATATATACGGTAGGAAGCACCCGGGTTTGCTGCTGCATAACGGCTACGCTATCCTCAAGCGGGGCGAACACGGGGATATCCGGCGAAAGATAAGGCTGGAGCGGGGAGGAAACGGGCTGCTGCGGCGAAAGGTCGGGCGGGCCGATAGGGTTCCTGGGGCCCGGCTGGAGCACCGCGGGCGCCGGAATCTCTATCACCGTTCCCGGCTGCGTCTGGGGCTGCGCGAACACCGCCTGCGCGGCAAATACGGGGGCAGCTTCTCCGGAGGCCTCGGCAAGCTGTACCGGCAGCACCGAATCGATGCCGGGGAACACCTGTACGCCCATAATGTAGGCCGGTGTAAAGCCCGGCGCCGTTACTTCCACCGTATAGCGGGAAAATGCCTGGGCCGCGGTCGCCGGATCAAAGCTCGCCGCCAAGTCGGGCGCGGGCAGTACAAAGCGCCCTGTCCGCCCGGTTGCGTCCGTCGTAAGCTCGTAGACGGAGCCGGTTTCTTCCGAAGTGACCATCACGTTTGCGTCTGCGACCGGCCGCCGCCGTGTGGTCCTGACCTCTACAACAAGCGTTCCCTGAGCCATTTCCCGCACCATCCTTTTCGTATGAGACTGATGCACTATTCTATGCGGCGGAAAAAGGAACATGCGTAAAGGGGAGGCTGATCACGTCCGCTTTACGCAATATATCTTAGTATGACTAGATTTTATGCACGGGGATTTGCCGAGTCAATGCATCCGTGCAAAATCGACCGTTTTCCGGCGCTATACTGGCGGAATATGGATTGGGTATGATATACTTTCCTTGTCACACGCGTCATATGTTCTTTCATTCACCTACAATATATCAGAGGGGGCCGGGAATATGGGCAGCTTCCGTTTGCCGGAGAATATGCGGCTTGGCGTTGCCGCCGCCGCCACACAGATCGAGGGCGGGGACATAAACAATAGCTGGTACGCGTGGTTCAAGGCGGGGCATATCAAGGATGGGTCCGATCCTTCCCGCGCGGCGGGTCACTATGACCGGTGGGAAGAGGATGCGGGGCTGATGAAAGAGCTGGGCATTCAAATCTACCGCATGGGCGTCGAGTGGAGCCGGATCGAACCCCGGGAGGGGCAATTCGACGAGGCCGCTCTCGCGCGTTACCGCGCGGAAATCGAGCTGCTCCGATCCTATGGCATAGACGTATTGCTTACGCTGCACCACTTTACCAATCCCCTTTGGTTTGAAGAAAAGGGCGCGTTCTTGGCAGCGGACGCCAAGGCGGTGTTCCTGCGCTTTGTAGAGCGCGTTGTCACATACCTGGGGGACCTCATCGGCGATTACGTCACCATCAACGAGCCCAACGTATACGCCACACTCGGCTACTTTTACGGGGAGTGGCCGCCGGGGCGGCGTTCGTTTTCGGAGGCCATGCGGGTGATGCGCACACTGGCGGAATGCCACATCGGCGCGTACGAATTGATTCACCGCATCCGCAAAGGCATGGGGAAAGGCAATACCCGCGTGGGCTTTGCGCACCATATGCGCGTATTTGCGCCGCAGCAGGAAAACAACCTCATCCACCGCATGGGAGCTTCCCTTTCGGAGCTGTTTTTCCAGACGGCGCTTGAACGCCTGTTTTACGAAGGGCGCGGCGCGTTTCCAATCGGCACGCCGCAAGGCGTCAAGCCGGGGCTATATTGCGATTTCCACGGCCTCAATTACTACACCCGCTCCACGGTGGCGGGCATCGGCGACGGGGTGCGAAAAAACGCGCCTGTCAACGATCTCGGCTGGGAAATCTACCCGCAGGGCATCGTGGAGTGTGCGGCACATCTTTATAACCTCCATAAGCTGCCCGTTTACATCACAGAAAACGGCACCTGCGACAATACGGACGCGTTCCGCAGCCGTTATATCGCGGAGCATCTCAATGCACTTATAAACAGCGGCCTTCCGGTGGAGCGGTACTACCACTGGTGCTTTACGGATAACTTCGAGTGGCTGGAAGGCGAAAGCTCCCGCTTCGGCATCGTGCATACGGATTATCAGACGCTTCACCGAACCATTAAAGCAAGCGGGCGGTTCTTCGCCGCCGTCATCGCGGAGCGCGGGGTGAGCGAAGAACTTTATGAGAGGTACTGCAACGTAAGCTATCGCATCAATGGGGAGGGGTAAGCATGGAGCCCAAATGGTGGAAGAAGCGCGTGGTGTACCAGATCTACCCGCGCAGCTTTTATGATAGCAATGGCGACGGAATAGGCGACATTCCGGGCATCATAGAAAAGCTCGACGTCTTAAAGGACCTTGGCGTGGGCATTCTCTGGCTTTCGCCGGTATACTGCTCCCCCAACGAGGACAACGGCTACGACATCAGCGATTACCGCAACATCAACCCGGAATTCGGCACAATGGCGGATATGGAGCGCCTGATCGCGGAGGCAAACAGGCGGGATATCCGCATCGTCATGGACCTTGTAATCAACCACACCTCAAAAGAGCACGGATGGTTCCAAAAGAGCCGGGACAAAGATAGCCCCTACCGGGACTATTACATCTGGCAGCCGGGCAAAGGAGAGGGGAAGCCCCCTAACAACTGGACCAGCTTTTTTGCCGAGGACTGCTGGGAATACGACGAGAAAAGCGGCGAATATTACCTGCACCTGTTTGCGCGCGGCATGCCGGACCTCAACTACCATAATCCGCGCGTGGTGGAGGAGGTCAAGGATATCCTGCGCTTCTGGCTCGATAAGGGCGTTTCCGGCTTCCGGTGCGACGTCATTAACGTGATCTACAAGACCACGCTTGCGGATGGGAAAAAGAACTTTATTTTGACGGGCAGCGAGCATTACATTTCCCAGCCCGGCTGCCACAAGCTGCTCCAGGGGTTCCGGCGCGAAGTGCTTGACGGATACGATTGCTTTACCGTGGGGGAAACGGTGTTCGTAACTCCCCAAATGGGCAAAGACCTCTGCGACCCGGAACGAAAAGAGCTCGATATGATATTCACGTTCGAGCATATGGAGACGGATCAGTTCCTTGTGAAATGGTTCAAGACCCGCTTTCAGCTAAAGAAATTCGCAAATACAATCGCGACCTGGCAGAAGGCGCTTGACTGGAACGCGAATTATCTGGAAAACCATGACCAGCCCCGCAGCGTTTCCCGCTTCGGGGACGATCAGGCGTACTGGAAGGAGAGCGCAAAGCTTCTCCTGACCATGCTTTTCACATTGCGCGGCACGCCGTTCTTGTACCAGGGGCAGGAGATCGGCATGACGAATTTTGATTTTACTTCCATGGACGACATCAGGGATGTGGAAAGCCACAACGTTTACCGGCTGGCGACAAAACTCCATCTGCCGCGCGGCTACCGCTGGCGCATGATGCAACGAACCAGCCGGGATAACGCCCGTACCCCGGTCCAATGGGATGCTGCCGAAAGCGCCGGATTCACAACGGGTACGCCATGGATCAAAGTCAACGGCAATTATCCCCAAATCAACATGGCGCGGCAGATGGCGGAGGATACTTCCATCCGTAGCTTCTGCAAACGGCTCATCGCGCTGCGCGCAGGCGACGAGGCGTTGCTGTACGGCGAGTTTTCCGTACTGGCTATCACAAACGAGCTGTTTGCCTACCGCCGCAAGCAGGGCGGCAGGGCGTATACGGTGCTGCTCAATTTCTCCAAAAAGACGATACCCGCAGACTACCGCGGCAAACTCGCGCTTTCCAACTACGGCGGGGACGTGTATTCCGGTAGCCTTAAACCGTATGAGGCTGCGCTTCTTTACAACGAGGTAAATCTATGAGCCGCTGTATATCGGAAGAAAACGGCGTATTCCGCCTGAACACGAAAAACACAAGCTATTGGTTTCGCGTCACAGGCTTCGGGCATGTCGAGCATATCCATTACGGGGAACGGCTCAAAGTTGGCGAAATCGAACCATTGCTTTTAAAGCGTACGGCCTACACCGGCGGCAGCGTGCTCTATGACCAATCCGACCCGACGTATTCGCTTGACACGCTGCTGCTTGAATGGAGCGGCATTGGGAAAGGGGATTTCCGGCATTCCCCTGCGGAGCTTCTGATGCCGGACGGCACGTTTACGGCGGATTTTACCTACAAAGGCTACGCGATATTCGCGGGTGCTTTGGCCCCGGAAGGCCTGCCCGGCGCGTACGGCGGGGAAGAAGGCTGTGAAACGCTGCGCGTCACATTGGAGGATGCGCATGCAAATGTGGTGTTGGACCTTTATTATACCGTGTTCCCGGAAACCGACGTCATTGCTCGCCGCTGCGTGCTGCAAAACAACAATGAAAACCCGCTCATTATACGCCGCCTGATGAGCATGATGATGGACCTGCCCAACCGGAATTATAGTTTCACGACGTTTGACGGCGGATGGATCAGGGAAGCCCACCGGCACGACAGGCCGCTTCAGTACGGCATGTATGTCAACGAAAGCACCACGGGGGCTTCGAGCAACCGCCACAACCCCGGCTTTTTGCTCTATGAGGAGGGCGCGAATGAAAATTGGGGGCGCGTGTACGGTTGTAACCTCGTGTACAGCGGCAACCATTATTCCGCGGTAGAGCTGAGCGCCGGGGATACCGTGCGCGTGATGACGGGCGTAAGCCCTCACTGCTTTTTGTGGACGCTCAAACAGGGCGAATGCTTCCATACGCCCGAGGCCGTGCTGACGTTTTCAAACAACGGCTTCAACGGTATGAGCCAGAGGTTTCACGCGTTTATCGGGAGCCATATCGTGCGCGGGCCGTGGAAGGACAGAGAGCGCCCGGTGCTCCTCAACAACTGGGAAGCGCATTTTTTTAAATTCAACCAGAGAAAGCTCCTTGGCCTTGCGCGGCGCGCGAAAAAGCTGGGCGTGGAGCTGTTTGTGCTCGACGACGGCTGGTTCGGCAAGCGCGACAGCGATACGGCGGGCCTTGGGGATTATTCGGTCAACCGCAAAAAACTGCCGCAGGGCGTCAGTGCGTTTGCAAAGCGCATCCGCCGCATGGGGCTGCAATTTGGACTCTGGTTTGAGCCGGAATGCGTCAACGAGGACAGCGATTGTTTCAGAGCGCATCCGGACTGGGCGGTGCGCATACCGGGGCGGGAACCCGCGCGGGGGCGCAATCAACTGCATCTTGATCTCTGCAACCCCGAGGTACGGGACTATATTGTCTCAAATGTCCGCAGCATATTGGAGGAAGGCCAGATTTCCTATGTAAAGTGGGATATGAACCGTCACATGACGGATTGCTATTCCCCGTTTGTTTTGCATCAGGGGGAGTTCTTTCACCGGTACATGCTGGGGCTTTACGAGGTGCTGCATCGAATATTCGATGATAGGCCGGAGATTTTATTGGAAATGTGCTCCTCCGGAGGCAACCGGTTCGACCTTGGCATGCTTTGCTTCGCGCCGCAGATCTGGGCCTCGGACGATACCGACCCTGTGGAGCGTTTAAAAATCCAGGGCGGGCTTTCCTACCTATACCCGCCTTCCACCATGGGCGCGCATGTTTCTAGCGCCCCGCACCAGCAAACATTGCGGTATACGCCGCTGCCCACGCGCTTTCACGCCGCCTGCTTTGGCTGTTTGGGGTATGAACTTGACTTAAAATACCTGACCCCGGCGGAAAAGCGGGAGGTAAAGGCGCAGATCGCTTTCTACAAGCGGCACAGGCACACGTTTCAATATGGGCGCTTTTACCGGCTGGAAACGGGCAAACGGAGCAGGACCGTATGGGAAAGCCTTCGAGAGGACGGCGAAGAAGCGCTTATAGGCTTCTTCCAGACAAAGGCGCACGCAGCCGAAGGGTACGACCGCCTGCCCGTGGCGGGCCTGGACCAAAACGTACGCTATACGGTGCAGATACGGCCGCAGGGCCTGCGAATAAAAAGCTTCGGCGCGCTCATCCACCACATTCTGCCATTCCGCGTACATCCCGAAGGCATCCTTGTGAGAACGGCGGATGCAAACTATATGCTGCCCGACTGCGTGGAGCGCTACGAAGGCTACGGGGACGCGCTCACAGCCGGGATATTGCTCAACAACCAGTTCATCGGCAGCCATTACAACAAGCACATTCGCCTGTTGGGCGATTTTGGCTCCAATCTCTATGTGTTCACCAAACAAAAGGGGGAAACGGTATGAAAACTTCCGCGCGCAACCGCTATACATTCGGCCTTGGCACCATCGGACGTGACATGGTATATTCCATGTTCAGCCTGTACCTGATGGTGTATCTGACCGAAGTTCTCGAGCTTTCCAATGAGGTGATGTGGTGGATCACCGGCGTATTGCTGATATTCCGCATATTCGACGCCGTGAACGACCCCATCATGGGCGCGGTGGTGGACAACACGCGCTCAAAGTTCGGCAAATTTAAGCCGTGGATCGCGCTGGGCGCCCTCGTTACGGGCATATTCACGGTATTCATGTTCTGGGACATCGGGCTTAGTGGCACGGCGTTCATCGTGGTATTCGCCCTGACCTACTTGCTGTGGGAGGTAGGCTTTACCGCCAACGACATCGCATACTGGTCCATGCTGCCGGCACTTTCCGTGGACCAGAAGGAGCGCGAGAAGATCGGCTCGTTTGCGCGCATCTGCGCGAACATCGGCATGTTCGCGGTGGTGGTGGGCATCGTGCCGATCACAAAAGCCCTTGGGAATGCTTTAGGCAGCATGACAACGGCGTATACGGTGTTTGCAGCCGCCGTGGTGTTTTTGATGTTGGCGGGGCAGTGCATTACGCTGTTCGGCGTAAAGGAGCCGCGCGGGCTGTTCATACAGGAAGAGCAGACGAGCTTAAAGGATATGGCGAAGGCGATTTTCCAGAACGATCAGCTGCTTGTTACCGCCATTGCCATGTCCCTGTTTTTGATCGGCTATATGACAACCACGAGTTTTGGCCTGTATTATTTCAAGTACGTGTATGGGAACGAGGACATGTACTGGATATTCGCCGCAGTATTGGGCGTATCGCAGATCAGCGCGTTAGCTGTGTTCCCGCTGTTCCGCAAGAAGTACTCCCGCCGCACGCTCTATACGTTCGCGACGGCGTTGCTGCTGCTGGGATACGTTATATTCTTTCTTTCCCCCGCGAACATGCTGTATATCGGCATATCGGGCGTGATGATATTCGTGGGCGAGGCGTTTATACAGCTTTTGATACTCGTATTCCTGACGGATACCATCGAATACGGCCAGTGGAAGCTCAAGAAACGCAATGAAAGCGTGACGTTCTCCATACAGCCCTTTATCAACAAGCTGGGCAATGCGGTAGCCTCGGGCTTTGTGGGCGCGACACTGATCCTTTCCGGCATCAACGAGGCGAAAAGCCCGGCGGATCTTACGGCGGACGGGCTCGCCATATTCAAATTCGCCATGTTCCTGCTGCCGATGCTGTTTATCATTGCGGGGTATCTCGTATACCGGTTCAAGTTCAAGATCGATAAAGCCTTCTATGATAAGATTGTCGCGGATCTGCACGCGCGCGGCCAGCTGGGCGAAGAAACAAAATAACGCGCGTTTCACGCCGTAATCCGGCGCTTTGTTTGACGTTGGGGCCTAAAACTGCTAAAATCTGCGTATGTTGATGGTGGACGCTTTTGTTGTATCAGGCGGTCCGCAGCATATGTATGGGGGAAAAAGCATGAAGCATGGGGTCCGACAGGCTTTGTACTATGCGGCCGCGGTGCTGGTCACCGCGATCGTAAGCGTTGCCGTCACCATCACCATCATGAATAGGCAGAAGGGCGAGCGCGTGGTACTCAACAGCGTGGAGTATCAGGCCTATCAAAGTATAGCGCCGCTGCTTGAACTGAAGGATACCATAGAGGCCGAGCATTACGGCAGCCAGGTCAAGGAAGAGGACCTGGTAAAAGGCGCCATCAACGGCATGATTGCGGAACTAAAAGACCCGTATGCCCGCTACTATACCGAGGAAGAATATATCGCCTACCTGCAGCAGCTTGGCGGTTCTTACCACGGCATCGGCGCACTGGTGGGGCAGCCCGAAGGGGGAGGCGTGCCCGTCTTAAAGGTGTACGGGAACAGCCCCGCGGAAGAGGCAGGGCTGCTGGCGGGGGATGTCATCACCGCGGTGGATGGAAATACCCTGGCCGGCCTTACGCTCGAAGAAGTGGAGGCGCTTTTCAGCGGCGAGGACGGAACGCCGGTGGAAGTCGCATACCTTCGCGGCGGGGAAGCTAAGACGCTTTCCATTGTGCGCGGGCAAGGCGTGACCCAGCGCGTGACACATAAGCTATTGAACCAGCGCACCGGCTATATACGGCTCGATAAGTTCACCGGTACCGCCGCGAATGAGTTTTTGGAGGCGCTGCGGGACTTAACCGACAGGGGCATGCGCAGCCTGGTGATCGATATCCGGGATAATCCGGGCGGAGAACTCGGCCAGGTGGTGTCCGTGGCGGACGCGCTGATGAAGGAGGGCGTCATCGTCTCCGTGCGGGGGACGGACGGGCAGGACGAAGTCTTCCGCTCGGATGCCAAAGGCATCAACGTGCCGCTGGCGGTGCTGGTCAACGAAAATTCCGCCTCCGCAAGCGAAATACTTGCAGCCGCCGTACAGGACAGCGGCACCGGCACGATTGTGGGCACCAAGACATACGGCAAGGGCGTGGTGCAGACCACCCTGCAGCTTCAGAGCAACAAGGGCTGGGTGAAGCTGACCACCGCCGCTTACTACACGCCCAGCGGCGAGTATGTGGACGGTACGGGCGTGCAGCCCGATATCGATATCGACCTGGCGGATAACGTCAAAGGGCTGCCGGTCGTGCGAATCGATGAGGATGACGACGCGCAGCTTTGGGCCGCGCTCGACGAGGTCCGGGAGCAGGCGGACGCCCTTGCGGCGTCCTAGATAAGGGACAAAAAGGAGACAAATATGCAAGACGAAACGTACAAGGCATTGTTGGAAGAAGCATGCGGGCAGTTGCAGCACGGCGGAGCTTTTTTGATGGCGGGGAAAGAGGAACAAAACCCCATGACGATCGGCTGGGCCCAGTGGGGTGTGGTTTGGGGCATTCCCATCTGCACGGTACTGGTCCGGCATACCCGGCATTCGCATGCGTTTTTGGAGCGGGACCGTATATTTACCGTTTCCGTTCCCGCGGCGGGCGCCATGAAAAAGGAGCTTGGCTTCTGCGGCTCGCGCTCCGGGCGGGATGTGGACAAAAAGCAGGCGTTGGGGCTTACTACATTGGAACCCAAGGCGGGCGGTATTGCGCCGCTTTCCGGCTGCGTCCTCCATTTTGAGTGCGAGGTGGTCTATTCCACCGAGATGAAGGGCAACATGGACGCGCTGCATGAAACCCAGCGCACGCAGTACTATAACCCCGCCCAGCAGGAAGGCGACGATGGGAATCCGCATACCATCTACTTTGGCCGTATCCTTGCCGCATACCGCACGGAGCAATAAAGAGAATGGCTCAAAATAGAATACCTGAACAACAAAAAGAGGATGCGCTAGCGCATCCTCTTTCCGATTTGTCTTCAGGGGGTGTGGGGGATTCGCAATCCACCACAGTTTAATCAAATCTGACGACATGCGCGTCAGATTTGTGGGAAAAATGCCGCCATGAGCGGCATTTCATCCTTCAGAAAACCCGCGGGAAAAGCCCTATGGGCTTTTTCCGCGGCAATGAAAAAGGATGCGCCATTGCATCCTTTTCGTATGCGCCCGCCCAATCCGGGCAGGCGCGCGCGCATAGCGCCCGCGGAGCGCTTAATGCTTGTGCTCCCCTTCGTGCACCTCTCGGTCGCCGCGGCGGAAGAGCATCGTGATGCCCCATAGGCCCGCAAGGCCGACCAGCGTGTAGATGATGCGGGAAACGATACCACTCATGCCGCCGAACAGCGCGGCCACGAGGTCGAACTGGAACAGGCCGATCAATCCCCAGTTCAGCGCGCCGATGATGATCAAGATCAACGAAAGGGTATCCATGCTAACTCTCCTTTGATTTTGCCTTAAGGCTTATTCATCCCTAGCTTTGTGGGGATGTGGAATAGTATGCACAAAACAAAACGCCCGCATGCATGCGCGAACACTGCAAGCGGGCAAAAATACAAAAAAATACAAATCAGGGGATAAGGACAAATTTCTACGAGAGGTGTTCTTTCTGTTTTTCCGGGAAGATTTCAATCTCCATCCTGTCAAACGCCACGCTCTCCATAAAATCCTGCGGCAAAAACGCCGTACGGGAAAACCGGCCCAGCTGCTCTGCGTGCTTGTTGAGTATGACGGGGCGGCTTTCGTGAAGCGCCCGGCAGAGCTCGCCGATGATATCCTGCCAGCCGTCCACGTCCTCCGGGCGTTCCACGGGGAATTCCATCACCACGTCACGGACAATTTTCTGTTTTTCGCGCAACAGCGCCCATAGTTTCATATTGTGCTCTCCCGTAGCTAGAATAGACCAGATAAATAAGTATGGCGCGGCACGGCCGCGCCATACATTCTCGACGAGTTCTTTCTCAGGGCTTTGCCCCTGAACTTCCACAGTTCACAATGGTCGTGCTACGTTGCGGCAAAGCCACTGCCTTGCACTTCCTTGCTCACTGGGCTTACGCCGCTCTGTATCTGCCACAGGCAGCAAGCGGCTTCGCCCCACCCAAGGGATACATCCCTTGGGAATCCCTTTTTCTAAAAGTCCTACTTAGAACATTTCAAAATACGGGTTCTTAGGGCCGTACGACCCTAAGCGGGGGTTTGGGGGGTGTCTAAGCGCCGCCTGTGGCGGAGAAGCGCAGTGCAGTCCCGGTGGGCAAGGGAGTGCAGAATGTAAGACCATTGCCGAACCGTGGGGTCAGGGCCTCCATCAACCATTCTTCGTAATAAACCAACAGTAGATTTTCGGCAGGCCTGTAGCTTCGTCCACGCCAGCGTAATCGCCGAATATGTTGTAGGTCTTGCCGTCTGTTGTATCCACGGTCGCCGCGGTGTTGTGGTATTCAAACAGAAGATCGCCGCTGTCCGTAGTCAGCCGGGCTATAACATACGGCTCCGTCTGCACTACTTCCGCAACCTTCCCCACACACTTGTAGGAGGCCTTATGCAGCGTTTCATTCTTCATGCGGTCATAGGCCATCTTGTGGACTGCGGCGGTATATGCCGCATAGTCCGGCGCGCGCTCCACATTGATTGTGCCGGTGGTGGCGCGTCCGTCCTTGGTGACGGTGACCTCCAGGCTGTAATGGCCGATCTCCGCCATCTGCACGGTGAAGGAGAACACGCCCGTCGCCTCGTTTACATTGGGCGTTCCCACCGTGACGCCGGAAGGACCGGTGACGGCGAGCGTCGCGCCCGCGGCGGTAGTGCCCTGGACGGTCGCGGTATCCTTTCCCGCGGGGGCGCGCAGCGTGGAAGCATCCACGTCGATGTTCGCTTCCGCCTGCGTATAGTCCACGTTGAATGCCTGCCGCGCGATCTGGTAGCCGTTCTTACGCGCTTCGAGCGTAAGCGTATACACGCCAAGATCGGGGAGCGTATATTCGCCGGAGAATGTGCCATCCGCATTGACTGTAAGCGGTTGGCCTTCCACAAACACGCCGACCGAGCCGTCGCTTACGGTTCCCGCAAACGCGACCGCGGCCTTACCTACTGCCGTGGACGCGGCGGAGGGCTGCGTTACGGTTAAGGAAAGCGCTGGCACCTGTACCGGGATGGGGGCGATTTCAACGGGGAAAGCCTCGCCGTCCTTTGTGGTGACGGTGATATCCGGCACCAGTTCCGTGGTCGTTCCGTCCACGGGTTCAGACGGCAAGAATTTGTCCTTGGGGATACGGATCTCTATTTTGTTGCTGGGGTTGATGACTCCGGAAACATCCTCGCCGTTGAGGCGGATGGTAGCGGTATTGCCCGCGCGGGCATACACGGTTATGATATAGCACTCTACGCCCTTATCGTTTGTACCCTCGGTAACCACAGCATCCTTGAGTATGGGCGATCCGCCGAACACGCTGCGGAAAAAGCCACCCACACCGCCATAGTTTCTGGTGATGAGTATGCCGCCCAATACAAGGAGCGCCACAATAAGCACGCCGCCGATCGCGTAGAACATCGTATTTTTGTTCTTTTTGCTGCGGTAGGCCGTGCGTGAACGCATGGCGGATTTTGTTCCCTTGGCGGGCGGATAGTGCGCCGCCTGCGGCCTGCGAGGAGCAGGAGTCTTTTCTTCTTCTCCCTGCGCTTCTCCCTGCGCTTGATGCCCCGGCACGCGCTGCGGCGCGCGCCCAAAGCCGCGCTGGTAGGGCTGCGGCGTATCGTCGTACCCGCCTACGCTGCCTATGGGCGTAACGGAGCCATAGGTTTGCGGTTGATTCTGTGCCGGTTGCGGGTCAAACCTGCGGGTTGTTTCCACATTGCGAAAACCGCGCACCGGAGGTTCATAGTGAGCTTCGGGGGGCTGCGCCTGCCCGGGCTGTTCAACCGGCGCGTTGGGGTTATGGGGGCGGACGTATTCCTCTTCTTCCGGAAGCTCGTCCACCGAATTGATATCAAAGGAAGGCTTGGGCCAACGCGGCGAACGCACAAAACCCCAATTGGGGCGTTCGGTTTCCGCGGTTTCGGGTTCTTCGGGGGCATGCGCCGCGACTTCCGGCTGGAGTGGCGTGCCGCATACCGTGCAGGCTGTTGCTTGCGGGTCGTTGTATGCACCGCAGTGATTGCAAACCATGGGTTACTCCTCCTATCCCGCCGCTAGGTACGCGGCAACAGTGCGCATGGCTATGCTTTGACAAACTCCATTATAGCGGATGCGCATTCCTTGTGCAAAGAGAAAATGCCTAAAGTAGGCCATATGCGCGTATATTTACAATTTCACAACAGAATCCGGCCTGCCGTTTACAAAAAACGCGTTTACCTGTTCGGCCGCGGTCGTAGCCATGCGGATGGACGCTTCCTTGGTCAGCGCGGCGGCATGCGGGGACAAGAGCACATTGGGGAGGCGTCTAAGCGGGCTTTCCGCCGCGGGGGGTTCCGTAACGAATACGTCAAGGCCTGCCGCGGCAAGCGTGCCGTCCTCGAGAGCGCTTGCGAGGTCGGCTTCCACCACGATATCCCCGCGCGCGCAGTTGATGAGAATCATGCCTTTTTTGGCTGTACGCAATAAAGACGCGTTTACCATGCCGCGGGTTGCATCGTTGCTGGGACAATGCAGGCATACAAAGTCGGATTTTTGAAATACCTCCGCCACGTCCTGCGTGACCTCGTAGGCGGGGTAATCCTGCTGCCGGATATGCGGGCTGTAGGCGATAATGGGCATCTTGAAGCCGTTGTGCAAAATATCCGCCGCCAACTTGCCGATACGCCCCATGCCGACGATACCCGCCGTCTTGCCGTAAACCTCCACGGGGAGGTCAAGAAGCCGCATATCCCACCCGCCGGTGCGCACGGCCCTGTCATATTGGGGAATGTATTTCGCGAGCGCAAGAAGCATCGCTACCGTATGCTCCGCGACGGACACGCTGTTGGCGTTGGGCGTATAGGTCAAAACGATGCCGCGTTCTTTTATAGCCTGCAGCGGCACATTGTCCAGGCCCACTCCCAGGCGCGCAATCATTTTAAGATTTGTCGCACTTTTTAAAGCATCTTCCGTCACACGGACGTTGGTGCGCAGTATCAGCGCGTCCGCCTGCGGCAGCAGGCGCTCGAAGGCCTCCTGGCCGGGGACTTCGGGCAGGAGTGTGCGGTAGCGCCCGGTAAGCAGCTCCATAGCCTTGGGATGAATCGTTTGGGAAAGCAATATCGTTTTCACGGGCACTGCCTTTCTCATGCGCGTCCTGCCCAGAAGGCGGAAACTCCAGCATAAAAATCCATTTGAGTTATCATAAATCCATTTTCGCATTCCTGCAAGTGTATATAAAAAGATATAGGAGGACGTTCAAAGTAAAACGAATGGACGGGATCTTAAAAATCCAACCCTCGGAGGTGAGGGATCGCAAATAAGGTGCCCAGGGTTCTAAAATCGATTCACAGGATCGATTTTTGGCTCTTTGACGGTGGCCCGCAAGCCTAGTGCCGAGGCGTACCCCGCCGGAGGCTCGCCGAACCCGCTTCCCTGCGAAAAACCCGCACCAAATCTGACGATTGTTGTGCAGCGTAAAGCTGCATTCCTTGTAGAATACCCGAATGTGCCATTCGGGTGCATGTGCGTCAGGTTTGGGGAAAAGGTGCGTAGACGTACTTTTAACCTGCGAAAAAAACCGCTGACAAAGGCCAAAGGACTTTGTCAGCGGCCTAAAAAGCACTTGCATCCACAGGAAGAGCGTGGTATAATTTCGTTTGTTCGGGCAAAGCTCTATTTTTGCAGGACAACCAATTAGTAACGGCACGACAGGGGGTGAATCATTTGGCAAACATCAAATCCGCCAAGAAACGGGTCGGCATTACTGCGAAGCAGAATCTGCGCAACCGTATGGTGAATTCCGCGGTCAAGACCTCCATCAAGAGGTATGATCAGGCGTTGGCAGCAGGGGATGCGGCAGCCGCAGAAGCAGCGTTTTTGAAGGCTGTGAGCACCGTGGATAAAGCGGCAGGCAAAGGCGTCATCCATAAAAATGCCGCCAATCGCAAGAAGGCACAGCTCGCCCTCAAGCGCGCCGCCGCCAACTGATCGCCCCGCTTTGATACAGTAAAGAACAAGCCCGCATCCAAGCAGGCTTGTTTTTCTTTTTGCCGGCTATTTTATAAACTGCTCGGCGTGCTTCTTTATACAATTAAAACTTTCCTGGCTGATGACATGTTCAATCCGGCACGCGTCCGCACGGGCGATGCTTTCCTCCACGCCAAGGGCCATCAGGTAAGTGGAGAGCACCTTATGCCGGTTGTAGACGCGTTCGGCAATGGCGCACCCCTCATCGGTCAACGTAATATGTCCCGCGCTGTCCATCAGGATATACCCGTTTTCACGCAGGCGCTTCATGGCGTAGCTGATGCTGGGCTTTGTAAAATGCAGCTCGTTCACGATGTCGATCGAGCGCACCTGCCCTTTTTGCAGGGAAAGCTTTAATATGGATTCCAGGTAATTCTCTGCGGATTCCTGAATTTTCAAAGAAAAGGCCCCCAATCCATAAGGTTATCTATTGATAATTATCATAACACGCATTGTTGCGTATATCAAACCCAATAGCCAAAATCATACAAGCGCGTAACAAAAGACACGGTTAATTCACAAAGCCAAGGCTAACAACCGGATGGTGGATAACCCCCAATACCTGGAGTATGATGTACCTGAAGGAAAAATATAGGGGTACCGTCATGAAAATACTCATACTGGGCGCGGGTGCGCTTGGGAGCCTGATGGCGGACGAATTGCTGCGTGCCGGGCACGGGGTGACGCTTCTCGCCCGCGGCGGGCGCTATTGGGAGTTAAAGGAACAGGGGCTTGTTGTCCGCCACTATTTGCAGTTTTACAACTCCTGCACAAGGCCGGTGGTGGTGAATCAGGTGCCCGAGGGCGCTGTGTACGACGCCGCGTTCTGCGTGCTCCAATATACCCAGCTTGCCGTCGCCACAGAAACGTTCGCAAAAGCGAATGCGGGGATTTACGTCCTGGTGGGCAACAACCCGGACCCGGAGGAAACTTCAAAACACTTTGCCGCTTGCGGCGGGGATACGGGGCGGCTGCTGTTCGCGTTCTTTGGCGCGGGCGGCAGGCGGGAAAAGGGGAAGGCGATAAGCGTGCACACAAAGCGTGTCTCGCTGACGGCAGGCGCATTATCCGGCGGGGGCGGGCTGAAAGAAAGTCTTCAAAACATATTGTCGGGAAGCCATATCCGCCTATATTGGGAGGCGGATATGGCGGCCTGGCTCTTTTACCACCTTACAATCGTGGTGCCGGTTGCAAGGGGCATCTACGCCAAAGATGGCAATCTCCATGCCCTTGCGGGGGATAAGGCACTGCTGAAAACGCTGATCCTTGCGGCGCGGGAGGCAATGAAGGCGCTCAAACTCTTAGGCATACGCCATGAGGCAACGGAGCGCGCATTGGATACATCAGATCAAAAGCTGATCCGCCTGCTATGGATATTGTTCCACACGCCGCTCGGGCGGCTAATAGCCGGGGACCACGCGATGTCTGCAAAGGGCGAAATGGCTGCGCTTGGCGCGGCGCTGGATGCGCGGGTTGACGGCGCGCCGGAAGGAATGACGTTTTCTTCCTACCTCGCGCTCAAACGGTTCCAGCCGGAAGCATAACCGACACAGTCGCCTTATATGTTGAGACGTCGGCGGAGCAATCCGCCGACGTTTTTATGATACGGGAAAAGTAGTTTAGAGCACGAGCGAGGGTGCGGTATAAACGCGCTGGGCGAGCTCGGCGTCGTACATGTACAGGCCTTTTGCATCCGAACCAAACAGGTCGTAATGGCCGATAAGATCGTTGGCGTTCTGCTCCTCTTCGCCCTGCTCTTT
Source organism: Bacillota bacterium (assembly GCA_023426265.1). Taxonomy (GTDB): domain Bacteria; phylum Bacillota; class Clostridia; order Christensenellales; family CAG-138; genus JAEYLA01. The sequence goes on along the minus strand of JAFABA010000114.1, from coordinate 5,109 downwards.
GATGAACCAGTCTAAGAACTGCATGGCGCGGAAATCCCGTACCTCGTAAGCCGCCTCGTAAATTGTGTTGATGGAGGCGGTGACATACTGCTCATGTTCGAGCGCGGTGGCAAGCGGCTCGCGGAAATTGCCGTAGATCTTATCCGGCGCCGCGATCGTGCCAAGCTTTACCGGGATGTTGTTGTTGAGCAGATATTGCATGAACAGCAGCGCGTGGTCGCGTTCTTCCTGGGCCTGCACCTTGAACCAGTTGCCAAACCCATCCAGGTTATGGTCAAAATAATAGTTGGACATATCCAGATACAAATATGCCGAATAGAATTCCTTAACGATCTGCTCCATCAAAAGCTGTTTGACTTTTTCGTTCATTGTATTATTCCTTCCTATTTATTTGTATCACACGTTTCGAGGTGGTTCTGTTTTAACATACCCCGGAACCGCGCGCCGCAAACGGATAGGAAGGACAGTATCATTCTTTTACGCCTATTTTCAGGCTTTTTAAACTCCTGGGGATCTCTGCGTCGATATCGGCGACGGTCACAGTTTTTAAGTGTTTTGTGCAGCAGGCATTGAGTGAAGCGCGCAAATGCTCCATGGCGTCCGCCATTCCGGAAGCGACCGCACATTTCACATCCGGGTCCGCGCTGCCGTAGCTGCATGAAATGAGCTCCAGATTAAGGGCGGACAACACTTGGTCCAGCGTGATATCCTCCGCGGGCAGCACCATAAAATAGCCGCCCTCGGGCCCTTCCTTCGCGCCAACCAGCTTTGCCGCCTTCAGCTTCGCAAGCACCTTGCGCACGCGCGCGGGATTGGTGCAGACGCTCTTCGCTAAGAGATCGCTGCAAATGATAGTTTGTTTGCGGTTCAAAAACACCAGCGCATGGATGGCAATGCCGAATTCGCCCGTCATGACGCGCTCCTTTCTCCATAAGGTTTTTTTGCGGTTCGTTCCAGTGTGGAATGGATGGCTCCCGTGGGGCAGACGCGTCGGCATATGCCGCAGCGGATGCACTCCGGGCTGTTGGGCGTTTGATATGTGGCGATTGCCATGGGACAGGATTTTTCACACGCCCTGCAGCGGGTGCAGGCGGAAGCGTCCACACGGTAGCGATAAAGCGCCACGGGGTTAAACAGCCCGTAGATTGCCCCAAGCGGGCAGAGATATCTGCAAAACGGCCGATAGACCGGGATGCAAAGCAGGAGAATCAGCAGCATCAGCCCGACCTTCCAGGCGAACAGCCCGCTTACGGCATCTTGCAGGCTCTGGTTTGTCAGCACCAGCGGAAGCCCGGCAAACAGTGTGCCGGACGGGCAGATGTACTTGCAGAACCACGGCTGCCCCTGGCCGATGACGTTAAGCGCGAGCATGGGCAGCAGCACGACAAACGCCGCGAGTATGACGTATTTCAAATACCGCAGCGCCTTATCCCCCGGCAGTGCCCGCAGCTTTTTATAGAATGGTATTTTATAGAGAAGATCCTGCACAAAGCCGAAGGGGCACAAAAACCCGCACACCACCCGGCCCAATACGGCTCCGAACGCGAGCAGGAACCCCACCACGTAATAAGAGAAGCTGTAATCGCGGCTAGATAGCACCGCCTGCAGGGAGCCGATGGGGCAGGAACCGAATGCCCCCGGGCAGGAGTAACAGTTCAGGCCCGGCACGCAGACGTACTTCAAATTCCCCCTGTAAATGGTGCCGTTCAGGTATCCTGCTACGTAGCCGTTCGTCACCGCGGCATACGCAAGCTGGAACCAGTGCCGTTTTATAGTTTGCCTTTTTTTCTTTTTCGCTGCGTTATCCAATGCCGATACACTCCAAACAGACTGTGGTCGCTTTTCGGATCACGGTTTCGGCCTCTCCACGGTAAACGCCCAGCAGCAAGAACGCCGCAGCGGTCAACAGGAGCAATACGGGGATGATGACACGTTTCCGCATGTTACTGTACCAGCGCAAGGTAGGCGTCTATGAGTTGTTTCCAATCTTCCTTGCTTTTGCCGCCGGTGATGGGTTTGCCTACAATCCCGCCGTTTTTGTCCACAAACACCGTTTCGGGGATGTACTGCACCTGATTGAGCTTGATGTTAATCAGATCCGCGGAGGGCAAGAGGTGCGTATAGGAAGCCCCCGTCTGTTCGACGATCTCCTCCGCCATGGAAACGATGCCTTTGTCATACCCGCCTAACCGGCTCGCCGCATCCACCACGATGCCGACGATCTGGAAGCCCTGATCCGCGTATTCCGCCGAAATCTCGCCAAGGAACGGCATCTCCTCAATGCAGGGATTGCAGAACGTACCCCAGATGTTGACCATGGTGAGATCCGCATTTGCGAACAGCTCCTCTGTATACTCCTCACCGTCCAAACCCGGCGCGCTGAATTCGCCGAAGGAAGGGCGGCTATCGGGTGAGGTTGCAGATTTGGCTTCGGGAGCGGGGGCGGCGCAGGCCGAAAGAAGCAGCGCGACAAACAGCAGCAGAGCAAACAGGGAACGGACGGGTTTCATGACGTACCTCCTAAATGGTAATCGGGACTGGCGCGGATATATCTTAGTCGATGACAATTTCATACGGCCAGCCGTTGATGCCGCCAAAGTCGTATACAAAATCATACCCCAATTCCAGCAGCTTGATTGAGGCCTGGTAACTGCGGTTGCCGCTGCGGCAATAGATCAAGATTTTCGCGGATGTATCCGGGAGCTGTTCCGGCAGCTCTCCCTCTATAGTTTCATTGGGTATGAGGATCGCGCCCGGGATATGACCGGCTTCATATTCTTCTTTGGTTCGCACGTCCACCACGACGGCTTCGTCTTCATCCATCCAGGCTTTGGCTTCCTCGTAGCTGAGCTGGCGATATATGCCCGGCTCGTCGGGAGAAGCTGTCTCCGCTTCTCCTTCCCCCAGGGGCGGGCAAAGGTCGTCACGGTCGGTCTCTTCCGGGATTTCCGCTGTACCGTCCGGATTGGTCAGGCTGTAGCCTTCGGGCAGCGGCTCGATTTCCGGAAGCTCGCAGGCGACGCAGGCTTCTTCCGGTATGGGAGAGGCAATAGCGGCAGGGGAGGCGAGAGAGGGAGCCGGCGTGAAGGCGATATTGCTTTGCGGCGCCGCGGCGCAGCCGGCGGATGCAAGTGCGAGGGAGAGTATCAAAAAGGAAAAGAAACGAATTTTTACGCGCATAGGCAGCGTCTCCGATCTGTTACAACCTGAATTACAGATAGTATACCGGGAATGCGAAAGCGGTGTCAAGCATGGGACAAAAAGACCTTATGAAAACTTTTTTTATTACGATATAAAGGGTAAAGGTCGATGTGAATGCTGTTTTATGGCCGGATATGCTCTTTACACAGGCTTGACTGTCCGGAAACATGGTGGAGGTATTGTAATAACAGGGGCCTTGGCGCATAGAGTCTTCTATACAACAGGTACCCATCAACAACCCGCGTGCGGAACGGGTGCAGGAGGAACGTGTGAAAAAGTATTACGTGCTGGACACCAACGTGCTGTTGCAATCACCCTATGCCATCTATGCGTTTGGAGACAACGAAGTGATCATCCCGGAGGTGGTACTGGAGGAGCTGGACCGGTTTAAGAAGGAGCCTACCGAAAACGGCGCGAACGCGCGCCACGTCGCCCGCCTGCTGGATCAGATGCGCGCGAACGGGAATTTAGTGGAGGGCGTTGCGCTGCCGAATGGCGGCGTTTTGCGTATAGAGCTGAATTTTCACGACGTCGGGCTCCCGGAAGGCTGGGAGCCGCATAAGGCGGATAACCGCATCCTCAAAGTCTGCAAAGGCCTGGATGAGCAGGGCAAGCAGACGATATTGGTTACGAAGGATATCTTCGAGCGCATCAAAGGGGATATCATAGGCGTTACCGCGCAGGATTTCCAGAACGAGCAGGTGGCCCTGCCGGATAACCAGTACAGCGGCCGGGCGGAGGCGTTTACCACCACAAAGCGGCTGCAGGAATTCTTTGAAAAAGGGGCGCTGAGCGCCAACCATACATTCCGCATCGATGAGGAAACCTACGAAAAGCAGCCCTGCACGTTTTTGATGCATGAGTTCGTGGTGCTGAGAAGCGCAGAGAGCAACAAGCAGACCGCGCTTGCACGCTTTGACGGCGAACGGCTGGTGGCGCTAAAGTATCTTGACGAGCGGCCGTTCGGCGTGACCGCCCGCAACGTGGGTCAGCGCTTTATGCAGGAGGCGCTGATGATGAGCAGCGAGGAAGCGCCGCTTGTCATCGTAAAGGGCGCCGCCGGCACGGCGAAGACGTTCTTTTCCCTGGCGGTAGGGCTGCATAAAATACTGGAGCTTAAGCATAGAGAGTATACCAAAATACTCGTCTGCCGTCCCAACGTGAAGTTCGATGAGGACATCGGCTTTTTGCCCGGCAGCGAAAAAGAGAAGCTGGCGCCCTTTATGCGCTCCGTCATAGACAACCTGGAAATATTGGTGGACAGCGACGAAAAGGAACGCTACCGCGACCAGAACGAATTGAACGGCAAGGTGGATGAGCTGTTTGCGCGAAACATCATCACCACAGAGGCCATCGCCTATATCCGGGGCCGCTCCATCCAGCGCAACTGGGTCATCATAGACGAGGCGCAGAATTTAAGCCCCAAGCAGGTCAAGGGAATCGTGACCCGGGCGGGGAAGGGAACCAAGCTCATTTTATTGGGCGACCCGGCGCAGATCGACCACCCGTATCTCGACAGCCGCACCAACGGCCTGTGCTACGCGTCGGAGCGCATGAAGGGCAGCCCCTACTGCTGCCAGCTGACCATGAGCGACGACGAGTGCGAGAGAAGCCCCCTGGCCTACGACAGCGCCACGCGCATGCTTTAGCGCATGCTACCCCTGGCAGATGGGCTGTGTGGCATAACATCCGGAATAAAAAGAACGCCCCGCAGATGGCGGTTTTGCGGCCAAGATGCCCAAAACCGCCCGGTTTGCGGGCGTTTTTTAAAGCTTAAAAATGAGTTGACAACCCCTGTTCCAATTCAGTATAATAGTCACTGTCGCGGTAGTGCTGGAATTGGCAGACAGGCACGTTTGAGGGGCGTGTGCGCGAGCGTATGGGTTCAAGTCCCATCTACCGCACCAG
>JAFABA010000075.1 GCA_023426265.1 Bacillota bacterium | reverse complement strand
CATTTCCATCGGCGCAGCGCTTGCTCCCTTTGAATGGAATGGCACCAAGGTCAATGTGATCGACGCGCCGGGATTTTTTGATTTCTACGGGGAAGTTGTCGAGGGCATGACGTTGGCGGATTCCGCTCTGATCGTAGTGGGCGCTGTCTCCGGCCCTGTTGTCGGCGCTGAAAAAGCGTTTGATATGTGCAAAAAGTCCAACAAGGCGCGCATGATCGTCATCAACCAGATGGATCGTGAAAACGCCAACTTCGGCAAGGTATACGCCGCCATACGCGAAAAGTTCGGCACAAGCGTCGTCGCCATACAGCTTCCCATCGTGGAAGGCGGCGCGTTCAAGGGCTATGTCGATATCGTGACCATGAAGGCCAAGCTCTTCGATCCCAAGGGAGATAAAGAAGTTGCCATCCCCGCGGCGCTGCAGTCTGAGGCGGAATCCATCCGCGAAGCGCTGATCGAAGCCGCGGCGGAAGGCGACGAGACGCTGATGGAGAAATACTTTGAGGGCGAAGAACTCACGCAGGAAGAAGTCGTTTCAGGTCTCTGCGCGGGCGTAAGAGAAGGCGTTGTCACGCCCGTGTGCTGCTGCGCCGCTCAGCCCAACATCGGCGTAAAAACGCTGGTGGATAACCTTTTACACTACATGCCCACCGCCGATCAGTTGAAGGCGCGCAAGGCCAAGAACGCAAAGACCAATGCGGATGTGGAAATCAAGCAGGACGGCAAGTTCGCGGCCCAGGTCATCAAGACCGTGGCCGACCCGTTCGTGGGAAAGATCTCCATATTCAAGGTGTATTCGGGCACCCTCTCCGCGGAGCTTTCCGCCTACAACTCCAATGCGGAAAAAGCGGAAAAGCCCGGCACCGTCTATATCATGCGTGGCAAGAAGCTCATCAATGTGGATAAGCTTTTGGCGGGCGATATCGGCGCAATGGCGAAGCTCCAGTTCACCAACACCGGGGATACGCTGTGCGACTTAGCTGCTCCCGTGATATTTGAGCAGATCGAATTCCCGCAGCCCTGCATCAGCCTGGCTGTTACCGCCAAGAAGCAGGGCGAGGAAGACAAGATCATCGCCGGCCTCAACCGCTTAAAGGAAGAAGACCCGACGATGTCGCTTGAGAAAAACGCTGAAACCGGCGACGTGCTCATTTCCGGCTTGGGCGAAATGCATCTGGACGTGGTCTGCGGCAAGCTCAAGAACAAGTTCAACGTGGAAGCGCAGCTTGTGGACCCGAAGGTGCCCTACCGCGAAACCATCCGCGGTACAGCGGAAGCCGAAGGAAAGCACAAGAAGCAGACCGGTGGTTCCGGCCAGTTCGGCGTGGTGCAGATGCGCTTTGAGCCCCTGCCCGGCGGCGACTTTGAATTCGTCAATGCCATCGTCGGCGGCGTAGTGCCCAGAGAGTATGTTCCGGCCGTAGAAAAGGGCACGCGCGAAGCGCTCCAGCGCGGCGTGCTGGCGGGCTATCCCATGGTGGGTGTCAAGGCCACGCTCTTTGACGGCAAATACCACCCCGTAGACTCCAAGGAAGTCGCGTTCAAATCCGCCGCGCGCCTTGCCTACAAGGCCGCGTGCGTAAAAGCAAGCCCCGCGCTGATCGAACCGATCTACCGCGTGGAAGTGCTTGTGCCGGATGAATACATGGGCGACGTGATCGGCGATATGAACCGCCGCCGTGGCCGCGTCATCGGCATGAATCCCGCGGAAGGCGGCGGACAGGAAGTCGTTGCGGAAGTTCCCCTCTCGGAAGTGTTCAAGTATGCGACCGACCTTCGCGCCATGACGCAGGCGCGCGGTTCCTTCAAGATGGAATTCGTGCGGTATGAGGACGTTCCCGGCAACATCGCGCAGAAGATCATCGAGCAAGCCAAGAAGGAAGAGGAAGAAGAAGAATAATCCGTATCAGCAATGGGGCTGTATGCGAATGCGCATGTACGCGCGTTCGCGTACGGCCCCGTTTTTATAAGTTCCGTGCAGGCTAATAAGGAGTACTATGCGTACCATCACCATTCCAGCCACAAGCGCCAACCTTGGCCCGGGGTTTGATTGCCTTGGCGTCGCGCTGGGCTGCTACAATTCCGTTTCCTTTGAATTTACAAAGAGCGGTCTTACGATCGATTTGCAGAATACCGATCTCGGAAGGATCCCCTCGGACGAACGGAACCTCGTCTACCGCGTGTTTGCGGACACGCTGCGGCGGCATCATCGGGAGATTCCGGGCGTCCATTTCGCGCAGAAAAACGGCATCCCCGCCATGCGCGGCATGGGCAGTTCCGCCGCCTGCGTGGTGGCTGGCGTTGCCATGGCGAACGAATACCTCGGCAATACGCTCACCATGCAGCAGATGATCGATCTGTGCGCCGAGCAGGAAGGGCACCCGGACAATATCCTCCCCGCGCTTTTAGGCGGGTTTACCGTGGGCTGCATGGATGAGAAGCGGGTGCGTTACGCACGGTTCACGCCGCCGGAACATTTGGCCTGCGCCGTGTTCATCCCGCCGTTTTCGCTTTCCACCCGCAAGGCGCGGGCGGCGCTGCCCGCCATGGTCACACTAAAAGACGCGGTATTCAACCTTTCCCATGCGTCGCTTTTGACCGCGGCCATCGCAAGCGGAGAAATCGACCTTTTGCAATACGCCATGCGGGACGCGCTGCACCAGCCCTACCGCATGCCGCTTGTGCCGGGGTATCGGGAGATCGTGCGCATCGCGCAAGGTGCGGGCGCTATAGCGACCTGCCTTTCCGGCGCGGGGCCGACGATGATCTCTTTTCTGAAGGGCGGGGAAGGATTCCTGGAGGCTGTAAAACCCGAGTTGAAGGCGCTCGGCGGCGGTTGGAAGGTAAGGGTATTAAACATAGACCCTTGCGGGTACCGGGTGGAGTAAACGCCCTATTTTTCCCATTTTGTGCTGGAGGGCTGTATGGAACGCGCATTGGTGTTGATCGATATCCAGAACGATTATTTCCCTGGCGGCAGAAACGAACTGTTTGCCCCGGAGCAGGCGGCGCTTTGCGCGGCGCGAGTGCTCCAACGCTTCCGCCAAAACGGGTGGTCCGTCTGCCACATCCAGCATGTGAGCACAAGCAGTACGTCTACGTTCCTCCTGCCCGGCACGCCGGGCGTGGAGATTTATGGCGCGGTTGCCCCGCAAAGCGGGGAGACGGTATTTGTCAAGCACGCGCCCAACGCGTTCTTTGAAACCGGGCTTTTGCAGGCTTTACAGGGGCGGGGGATACGGGAACTTGTCATTTGCGGCATGATGAGCCATATGTGCGTCGATACTTCCGTGCGCGCGGCCAGGGATTACGGGCTTCCAGTAACCCTGCTGCATGATGCGTGCGCCACAAAGGACCTTGTCTGGCAGGGCAATACCATACCGGCGCAAGACGTCCACGCCGCATATATGGCGGCGTTGGACGGATCGTTTGCAAGGGTAGTATCCACGGGGGAATTCTTACAGGAGCTTGCCCGCTAAAGCGGAAGCCAAGGAGGCCCTATGGAAATCCGGCTTGCCCGCATGGAGGACGCTGACGCCGCCTATGCGCTGATGTGCGACATGGAAGCCGCAAGGCTTAATGAAGAGGCGTTCCGGCGCATCTACGCGGACCTGCTTCACAACCCTATGTCACCTTGCCTTGTGGCTGAGGAAGAGGGCGCGGTCATAGGCTTTTTGCACCTCCGCATGGAGGAACAGCTCTGCCGTTGCGCAAGGGTAGCGGAAGTGATGGAGTTCATCGTCCGTTCCGATGTCCGCTCCCGCGGCGTCGGTGCACGCCTACTGGAAGCGGCGACGCAGTCAGCAAAGGAAAACGGCTGTATACGCCTCGAGGTGGCCAGCAACAAGGTGCGGGAGCGCGCGCATGCGTTTTATCGGAAACAGGGTATGCAGCAGACCCATGTCAAGCTGACCATGCGGCTTGCGGATGAAGGCAATTCAATGCGCGGATAATTTCAGCCCGATAATACCGGCTGCAATGAGCGCCACGCAAATGATTTGCGCCAGCGTAACGGCCTCGCGAAAAAGAACCGCGCCAAGAATGAGCGTACCGACTGTGCCAATTCCCGTCCAGATCGCGTATGCGGTCCCCAAGGGAAGGTCTTTGAGCGCGAGCGAAAGGAAATAGAAGCTTGCGGCCATGCCGGCAACCGTAATGATGCTGGGCCAAAGCCTGCTGAATCCCTCCGTATGCTTGAGGCTGACAGCCCAGCATGTTTCGAATATCCCTGCAATGATCAAGTACAACCATTTCATTCTTTCATTCCAACCTTTCGTTTGGCAAAATAAAAAGCCCGGGAGAACTCTCCCAGGCTTTTATCCTTCCGTGAACACAGTTTCCTGTGCGTTTTATCTCGGACCAGACCGGGTTGCCCCGCGGAACCCTATAAAACTTGCTTTCATAATAGCATTCAAGGGCGTTATGTGTCAAATGTGAGGGGCAAAGAAAAAATGGGTGTCGCATTAAGCAATTTCAATGCATAACGCGAAAGGAAACAGGGTTCTAAAATCAATCCACCGAATCGATTTTGCCCCGTTTGGGGCACGAACCCGGATGCCGCTTATAAAATCTCCGCCCTGAGCGTTACGGGGATGTTGCCCATTGTCGCCTTGGAATAGGGACAGACGGTATGGGCTTCCCGCATGATATCGTCCGCGGTGGCCTGATCCAACTCCTTAAAGAGGCCGGTGATGTCAGCGGAAAGAACATGCCCGCCGTCCACGATATCAAGCCCAACCGTCAGTTTAACTTCCGGCAGGGGAATGCGGAGTTTGCGCACACGGATCACATGGTGCAAAGCACCCCCAAAGCATGCGGCGTATCCGGCCGCGAAAAGCTGTTCCGGGTTGACCGCGTCGTCGGTCTTTCCGCCCATGGCGATGGGGGAGGCAAGTTCAAACGTCAGCTTGCTGTTTTCCACGGTGACAACGCCGTTGCGCCCGTTCACAGAATGCGCGGTGGTTTGGTACAATGCCATAATCAAAACTCCCTTCAACATTGGTTCGCTACTTATAGTATAATTCCGCATTTCCGGTTTGAAACAGGGCTTTTTCGCATAAGGCAGATTACCCTCCGAACGGATGGAAACTGTTTGCCCGCCACGGCGCGTTGCGGTATACTGGATGCGTACAGAATAAAAAGAATACAAGGGGTATTAAATGGAGATCTTGCGCAACAAGAAGGCTTTTATCTGCGACATGGACGGCGTTCTTTACCATGGGGACAGGCTGCTCCCCGGCGTGCCCAAATTTGTGGAGTGGCTGAAGGAAAAAAACAAGAAATTCTTATTTTTAACCAACAACAGCGGCTATACCCCGCGGGAGCTGCAGCAGAAACTGGCGCGGCTGGGCATAGACGTGGATGCGGATTGCTTTTACACGAGCGCCCTTGCGACCGCGAGCTTTTTAGCCAGCCAGTACCCCGATTGCAGCGCCTACGTGCTGGGCCAGCCGGGGCTCATCAACGCCCTTTACAACGTGGGCATCACCATGAACAGCGTCAACCCGGATTATGTGGTGGTGGGCGAAAGCTACAGCCTCAATTATGAAATGCTCGAACGTGCCACATACCTTGTCAACAAGGGCGCGCGCCTGATCGGGTGCAATTCCGATCTCACCGGCCCCACAGAGCAGGGCATGGCCCCCGCCTGCCGGGCTCTTATCGCGCCGATCGAGCTTGCCACCGGGGTTAACGCCTACTTTGTGGGCAAACCCAACCCGCTTATGATGCGCCACGCGTTAAGAAATCTGCAGACGCTGCCCGGCGATACCGCCATCGTGGGGGACAGAATGGATACGGACATCATGGCGGGCGTGGAAGCGGAGATCGATACCGTGCTTGTGCTCTCCGGTGTGACCTCGCGTGATATGCTGGTAAAGTTCCCGTACCGCCCCAAGTATGTGCTGGAGGGCGTGGGGGATATTCCGGAAGC
>JAFABA010000235.1 GCA_023426265.1 Bacillota bacterium | reverse complement strand
ATACTTGTAACTTTATCGGACTTGGTTGCCAAACGCAGTATATCTTGATATGCCGTTATTCTATGGCCGTTTGACGGGCGCACTTCTCGATCGCGACCACGCCGCCGCGCACGACCTCGATTTTCGGGTACTTGCGCATGGCGGATATCAACTCGTTGTTCTCTTCCTCCTGCGCGACCACCTCGAGCAGTATGCTGTCCGGCCCCTTGCCCGCCACGCGCGCCTTGAACTTCTGGGCGGCCTTTACAATATCACCCATCATCGTCTTGTCGCACTCCATTACCTTAAGCAATAAAAGCTCCTGTTTGACGACGTCGGCTTCCGTAAAGTCCAGCACACGGATGATATCGACGCTCCGGTTGAGCTGCTTCTTGATCTGCTCGAACGTTTCGTCGCTGCACAAAAGCCCGATCGTCATGCGGGAGATCGTAATATCCTCGGTGGTACCCACCGTCAGCGTTTCGATGTTATATGCCTTTCCTGCCAATAGGCCGGAAATCTTGGCGAGAACGCCCAGCCTGTTTTCCACGAAGAGGGACAAAAACCGGTAACTCAGCTCCGAACCCATCTTTTTATCCCTCCAATACCATGTCGTTGAGCGCAGCGCCCGCTTTTACCATGGGATACACCATCTCCTCGCGCTCAATCATGCATTCGATGATCGTGGGGATCCGTGTTTGTTTACCGGCAGCTTCCAGGGCGGAATGAAGCGAACTTTCGTCAAATACCCGGACGCCCTGTGCCCCGTAGCTTTCAGCGAGCTTTACAAAATCCGGAACATACCGGACAGGGTTGTTTTCACCGCTGCCCGCAGCAAGATCCGTCCCCGAATAGCGGCGGTCGCACAGGAGTTGCTGCCACTGCCGTACCATGCCGAGATAGCCGTTGTTGAAAATGACGACGATAACCGGCAATCCCTCCAGCACCGCAGTCGCCATCTCCTGGAGATTCATCTGGAATCCTCCGTCGCCCGTAACGCATATGACTTTTTTGCTCCTGTCGCCCAGCTGCGCGCCGATGGCGGCGGGAAGCCCGTAGCCCATTGCGCCCAATCCGCCCGAAGTCAGAAGCTGTTTGCGCCTGTCCAGCGCAAGGTACTGGGTCGTCCACATCTGGTGCTGGCCAACATCCGTAACAACGATGCACTCGGGAAAGACGCTATTGAGCGACTCTATGATTTTGCGCGGCGTCAGCCCCGGCTTCTCCTGCCTGGGCAGGGGGTAGCCTTTCTTCCACTCGTCGATCTGCGCGAGCCATCCATCGGTATCACAGGGCCTCGTATAATGCAGCAGGCTTTCAATCGCCTTCCCGGCCTCGGCCACAATGGGGATATCCACCTGGACGTTGCGGGAAATCGAGGCGGTATCGATATCGATATGGATGATCTTCGCATGCGGTGCAAATTCGTCCACCTTGCCGGTCACGCGGTCATTGAACCGGGAACCAATGGAGCAGAGCACGTCGCACTCCATGACGGCCTGGTTGGCAGCATAGCAGCCGTGCATGCCCACGTTGCCGATAAACAGCGGATGGTCGGTCGGGATTGCGCCGCGGCCCATGATAGTGGAGATAACGGGGATACCCGCCCGTTCGGCAAGGAGCGTGAACGCACCTTCCGAACGGGAAATATGGATGCCGCCACCAGCCAGGAACAGCGGCTTTTGCGCTTTGCGGAGCAATGCCGACGCGCGCTTGATCTGGCCGATATGTACGCTCTCGTAAGGCCGGTAGCTTCGTATCTGCACGTCGCTCGGGTACTCCGAACTCCCCATGGCGTTGATGACGTCAGCAGGCAAATCTACAATGACGGGGCCGGGCTTGCCGGTAGTGGCAATATAAAACGCTTCCTTGATGGCGCGCCCCAAATCCTCCCGTTCCATCACCATCATGTTGTACTTTGTGATGTTGCGGGTAATTCCGATGATGTCCACTTCCTGGAACGCATCGTTGCCAATCAAGTCTCTTCGGACCTGGCCTGTAAAGCAGACGATGGGTACGCTGTCATAATTCGCCGCGGCGATGGCCGTAACGGTATTGGTGGCGCCCGGCCCGCTGGTGACAAGGCATACGCCCGGCTTTCCGGTGGCGCGGGCATACCCATCCGCAGCATGTACCAATGCCTGCTCGTGCCTTGGCAAAATAAACCGAATGCCCTGCTGCTTGTACAGCTCGTCGAAAATAGAAATCACCGGCACGCCGGGGTATGCGAATACGGTATCCACCCCTTCTGCCTGTAATGCCTTAATGAGCAATTCAGACCCCTTCATTGCCATAACCGTCCTTCCCCGGGCAGACAGGCATTTCCTTGTCCCCCGATCGTTCCAGAATAGTATCACCCATTTATACATGAGTTTGAATGTTTATCCAATACAGTAGCGGGATTTCCGGCCACAGTCAATATAAAAATTCACAAACGCTGAATTACATTGAATAAAATCATTGGAATATGTCATCCTGAGCGTCAGAGAAGGATCTTCCGGCAGCTTTGCGATAAGATTCTTCGCTTCGCTCAGAATGACAGGAAATTCGGGATATATTTGTCATCCCGAGCGCCAGCGAAGGATCTTTTGACGGCTTTGCGAAGGATTCTTCGCTTCGCTCAGAATGACAGGAAATCGTTCAGCTTATTTGCACCGATTGAGCAGCTGTTCCCAACGTTTGTCCACTTCTTTTTGAAATGCTTCAAGCGCCCACTCGTTCCCTTTTTGGAACAAATGGCGGAACCGCCCCTGCGCACGCAGGAAATCCACGATGGGCAGTTTTACCTTGGGCTCGTAACTGAGTGTCCATTCCCCATCGATCACTTCAAACATCGGCCAGTAGCAGGTTTCCACGCCCAGGCGGCAGATCTCCATGAGATCCTCAGTCGGATACCGCCACCCGCGCGGGCAGGGCGCCATGATGTTGAGAAACGCGGGGCCCTCGGTGTAAATGGCGCGCTCCGCTTTCTTATGCAGATCCCCAATGTTCTTAATAAACGTTGTCTGCGCGACGTAGGGAATGTTATGCATGGCCATGATGCCCGTCAGGTCCTTGCGGTACTGCGGCTTGCCAAGCGATTGCTCGCCCACGGGGGTGGTGGTGGTATCCGCAAACATGGGCGTCGCGGAAGAGCGCTGGATGCCGGTATTCATATACGCGCCGTTGTCATAGCAGACATATACCATGTCGTGCCCGCGCTCCATTGCGCCGGACAGGGACTGCAGGCCGATGTCATAGGTGCCGCCATCGCCGCCGAACGCAATGAATTTGTAAGTCTGGTCCAGCTTGCCGCGCTTTTTCGCCGCAACGTATGCGGCTTCAACGCCGCTGAGCGTGGCCGCTGCGTTCTCGAACGCGTTGTGGATAAACGAATCCTTCCATGCGGTATAAGGATACAGGAATGTGGATACTTCCAGGCAGCTTGTGGCGCTGCAGACAACGGCCTGATCCCCTTCACGGAGCGCGCGCAGCACATTTCTTACGGCGATTGTACCGCCGCAGCCGGCGCACATACGGTGGCCAGGCGCCAAACGCTCCTCCCTGGACATGATCTCCTTAAAATTATAGGCCATTATCTGCTCCTCCTTCCGAGCGTACCGAAAGATACCGGTAGGGTTTGGCGTCCTGCTGCGGCAGCGCTTCGAATACTGATTTCAGATCCTCCACGCGCACATCGCGCCCGCCCAAGCCATATACGTATGGGAATACAGAGGCCTTTATGCCCGCGTGATAGAACGCCCCACGGACCTCTGCGGCCAGAGGGCCTCCGTTGCCGCTGAAGCTTTCCGCACGGTCCATCACAGCCACGGCCTTACAGCCCTTCAGCGCAGCCGCAATCTCTTCGGCCGGGAAGGGGCGGAACACGCGTATCTTCAATAGACCTGCCTTGACGCCCTTGTTCCGGAGTTCATCAACAGCTTCTTTGCCGGTACCCGCGGCCGATCCGATCAGAACCATCGCATATTCGGCATCCTCCAGCCGGTAGGCTTCAAACAGGCCGTACTTCCTGCCGGAAATCCCGCCGAACTCGTCCGCCACGTCTAAAATGACATCCTTTGCACGGCGCATGGCTTCCGCCTGGCTTCGTTTGTGCTCAAGGTAATACGCCGAAGTTGCGTAGGGCCCGAGGGATAGCGGCTTCCCGGGGTTTAACAGAAAATCCTGAGGCGCATAGGCACCCACAAACTTCTTTACCGCCGCATCCTCCATGAGCTCAATATTCTCCACCGCATGGGAGGTAATAAAACCGTCCTGGCACACCATCACGGGGAGCCGTACGTCGTCATGTTCCCCGATGCGGAACGCCTGGATGAGGTTGTCGTACGCTTCCTGGTTGCTTTCGCTGTAAATCTGGATCCAGCCCGCGTCCCGCGCACCCATGCTGTCCGAATGATCGCAGTTGATATTGATGGGTCCTGTCAGCGCGCGGTTCACAAGCGCCAATACGATGGGCAGCCGGTCGGACGCGGCAACGTACAATTCTTCCCACATCAGCGCAAGGCCCGCAGAAGAGGTTGCCGTGACCGTACGCGCACCCGCGGCCTCCGAGCCGATACATGCGCTCATGGCGGAATGCTCGCTCTCTACGGGCACGAACACGGTATCCACCTTGCCGTCGGCTACGAACGAGGAAAAATACTGCGGAATTTCGGTGGAGGGCGTAATGGGGAACGCAGCCATTACGTCCGGGTTGACCTGGCGCAGCGCCTGGGCCGCCGCCTCGTTGCCGGAAAGTCTGTCTCTGGGCATATTACTCCCCCCTCTTCATATCGATCGCATGAAACGGGCAAACCTTTGCGCAGATGCCGCAGCCCTTGCAATGCAGGAGATCAAATTCGCCCCGCCTGCCATTTACAACGGGAATGGAACTGTCCGGACATACGGGCACGCACATCAGGCATTGCCTGCACTTTTCCTCAAGATACACCGGCATG
The DNA here is from genome assembly GCA_023426265.1 of Bacillota bacterium. Classification (GTDB taxonomy): domain Bacteria; phylum Bacillota; class Clostridia; order Christensenellales; family CAG-138; genus JAEYLA01. The sequence goes on along the minus strand of JAFABA010000235.1, from coordinate 2,657 downwards.
TCTACACGCCATTCACCGGTATTGAACTCGGCAGAGGTGCCGCCTCCCGTAATGCCGCCGCCCAATGTCACGGCCTGCCAGGAGATGGCCTCGTTGATGGTATCGCTTATTCTTTTGCTCATTCCCGTACCTCCCTGAGCGTAAGCCGCAGCGCCTGCATGTTGCCCTGAATAACTTCCGGCTTGCTTGCAAACTTGTGGGTAAAGGACGCCTCCATATCATGAAGGAACTCTTCTTCTACCATCAGGCCCGATACCTTGACGATGGCGGCAAGCATCGGCGTGTTGGGAAAATACTTGCCAAGCGCTGCGACGGAGATCGTGCGCGCGTCCACCGTGTACACCTTGCCCGCATACCCTTTGAGCAAGGGGCGCAATTCCTCCGCGGACTTTGCGGAATTGATGACGATCGCGCCCTCGGGCTTGAGACCGAGCGTAACATCCACTGCTTCTAAGAGCGTTTCGTCTACTACCGCCACGTAATCCGGCGCATAGATGTTGCTGTGAATACGGATCGGCGTGCCGCTGATGCGGTTGTATGCCGTAATCGGCGCGCCCATGCGCTCGGGCCCGTATTCCGGAAAACCCTGCACATATTTCCCTGTGTGAAAAGCGACGTCGGCAAGCAGCAGCGCCGCGGTTTTGGCGCCCTGCCCGCCCCTGCCATGCCAGCGAATCTCCAGCATATTTCCTCCTTTTCTTCTTCACCCACTCAAAAAGGGTATGCGAACAGGGCCCGGCGTTTACCGAGCCCTCCGCAATCTTCTTTATTTCTGCGCGAAAGCCTGCGCGAAATCTCCGATAATGTCGTCGATATCTTCAATGCCTATCGAGACGCGGATCATGCCGTCCATGACGCCCATGCGTTCCCTTTCCTCGCGCGGGATCTTGCCGTGCGTCATCGTAGCCGGATGCTGGACCAGCGTATCAAGATCCCCCAGGCTGACGCAGTACTTGGCCATATGCAGTTTCTTGATAAACGCCTGGGCGCCCGGAATACCGCCGTCCACCTCAAAGGACAGCATGCCGCCGTATATGCCGCCGAATTGCGCCTTGGCGAGTTCGTGCTGCGGATGGCTTGCAAGGCCCGGGTAGATGACCTTCTTCACTTCCTTCTGCGTCTCCAACCACTGCGCAAATTTCAGTGCATTTTCACAGTGGGCGCGCATGCGCAGGTGCAGTGTCTTCAGGCCGCGAAGCTGGAGCCAGCAGGAGAAGGGGCTGGGCACCGGCCCAAGCTCCTGGTACATGGAGCTGCGGATACCGTCCACAAACGCGAACTTGCCGCAAATGATGCCGCCGATGATATCGCCGTGGCCGTTGATGTACTTGGTGGAGCTGTGCACCACCGCATCGATTCCATAAGAAATCGGCTGAACCATGTAGGGGGAGGTGAATGTGCTGTCTACGATGGAGGTAACACCATTCGCCTTTGCCCAATTTGCAAGCGCCTTGAGGTCGAGCACAACCATGGTGGGGTTTGCAATGGTTTCAGCATAGACGACCTTGGTGTTGGGGCGCTTTGCCGCGTTGAGCGTAGCGGGCAAAAGATCCTCAACGAATGTTACTTCGATATGGAACTCCTCAAATATCTTTGTAAACAGGCCGTAGGTGCCGCCGTATATCGTCTTATAGGCGATGACATGGTCGCCCGGAGGCGCACAATGCATGACCGCAAGGGAAATTGCGGCCATACCGGAAGCTGTAGAGAGCGCCGCCTCGGCGCCTTCAAGCTCCGCTATCTTGTCCTGCAGATCGTTTTGCGTCGGGTTGCGGGAACGGGCGTATGTGTAAATGCCTTCCTTGTCGCCGGCGAGGTAACGGTCCATTTTTTCAGGCGTCCACACATAGGTGCTGGTCATGAACATGGGCGCTACGAGCGCGCCAGTCTCAGGATCGGGAAGCTGCCCGGCGTGTACGGCCTTCGTTGCAAACTTTGCATGCTTGGTATCCATGATGTTACTCCTTTCCACCGCCAATGCGGATCATGACCTTAATATGTTTGGGCCCGTTCACGATCAGCTCCTCAAAGCCGTCCTGAACCAGGGTATCCAACGTCACTTCACGGGTGATGAGCTCCTCAGCGTCGATCAACCCCTGCTCGAGGTAGGAAAGCGCCGTGCCAATCTCATCCACATGCGCCTGGGAGGTATAGAGGGTCCGCTCCCCTTCCTGGAAGGTATTCATATCGAACACGGGCTTCTTTTCGAACACGCCCATCACCATCAGTTTCGCGCCGGGGCGCAGTGCCGATATGGCGCTGTCCAGCGTGCGCTGGCTTCCAACGCATTCGTATACGACGTCCGCAAGGCCGCCGTTCCATTCCTGCACGACGGGTACGAGATCGCCGTCCAATACGTCATGATAGACGCACCCGTAGCTTTCCACCAGTTCCTTGCGGTCCTTGCCGACGCCGGCCACCAGGATTTTGCCCGCGCCCGCAAATTTGGCGGCAAGCATACAAGCAAGGCCTATGATCCCAGGTCCTACAACGACGACTGAGCTGCCCGTAATATCTCCTAAGAGGCGCGTCGCATGGATTCCGCAGGCCAAAGGTTCTGCAAGCGCGCCCTGCCGCAGCGTAACGGAATCGGGCACGCGGAAGAGACGGTCCGCATCCACCACCACATAGTCCGCAAACGCGCCGTCGGTGCCTAC
>JAFABA010000217.1 GCA_023426265.1 Bacillota bacterium | reverse complement strand
TGGCGGCCTCCGCAAGCTCTTTTTCGTTGTAGGCATAAATGACCTTATCGCCCCTTTGTACCTTGTAGAGCGGCGGCATGCCGATATACACATGCCCTTCCATGATGAGCGGCTTCATGTAACGGTAGAAGAATGTCAGTAGTATCGCGCGGATGTGCGCGCCATCCTGGTCCGCATCCGAAAGGATGATGACCTTATCGTACTTCCGCTGGGAAATATCAAAATCCTCACCGATGCCGGTGCCTATCGCCGTGATGATGGAACGGAACTCGACGTTCTCCAGCACCTGGTCAAACCGCTTCTTCTCCACATTGAGCGGCTTGCCGCGAAGCGGCAGTATGGCCTGGAAGCTCCTGTCCCGCCCCTGCTTGGCGGAGCCGCCCGCGCTGTCCCCTTCCACAATGAAAAGCTCGTTCTTCTGCGGGTTGCGCCCGGTGCAGCTAGAGAGCTTCCCAACGAGAGGCGCGTTCTCCAGCTTGTTTTTTTCGCGCGCCATGGACTTTGCCTTGCGGGCGGTCTCTCGCACGCGCGCGGCCTTCATGGCTTTATCGGCAATCAGCGCCGCGACCTCGGCGTTTTTCAAATCTTCGAGGTAAGGAATGAGCTGCTCGGATACCACATATTCCACCGCCGGGCGGGCTTCCGTGTTCCCTAAGCGCGTCTTGGTCTGGCCCTCGAACTGAATGGTCTTCATCTTAAGGGAGAGGACGGCCGTTAAACCCTCCCGGAAATCCTCGCCGGAAAGGGACGCGTCCTTGTCCTTTAGTACGCCGGACCTGCGGCAATGGTCGTTCATCACCTTGGTGAGCGCGGCCTTAAAGCCGGTTTCGTGCGTGCCGCCCTCGGTGGTGGGGATGTTATTGACGTAGCTGAATATGCTTTCGGCGTAACCGTCGTTGTGCTGCATGGCGACTTCTACGATGATGCCATCCTTTTCGCCTTTGAAATACAGGGGTACGGAATAAACGGGGGTCTTGTCCGCGTTGAGATACAGCACAAAATCCGAAAGGCCGCCCTCAAACTTATATTCGACCTCGCGCTTTCCTTTTCGCTCATCCTTCAAGTGCATGGCGATACCGCGGTTGAGGTAGGCAAGCTCCCTTAACCTGCGGGAGATGACGTCGAAGTTCATTTCTACGGTTTCAAACACGCGCGCGTCCGGCATGAATGTAATGACCGAGCCCTGCTTGCGCGTCCTTCCCGTTTCCGTAAGCGGCGCCATAGGGTGGCCGGAGAGTATTTTGCCGTTCTGCTGTATGGATTTGAATTCCTGCACATAAGCCCGGCCCTGCGTATATACCTCGGCGCGCAGCCATTCGGAAAGCGCGTTGACCACGCTTGCGCCCACGCCGTGCAAGCCTCCGGAATACCCGTAGGAGTCGTTGCCAAATTTGCCGCCCGCGTGCAGCTGCGTGAACACCAGCTCCACGCCGGAGACGCCGTATTTTTCGTGTATGCCCACGGGAATGCCGCGCCCGTCGTCCGCCACCGTCACGGAATTGTCCGCGTGCAGGGTGACGTCCACGGTGGTGGCATATCCGTTTGCCGCCTCGTCGATCGCGTTGTCCACGATCTCCCAGAGCATATGATGCAACCCCCGCGCGCCGGTGGAGCCGATGTACATGCCAGGGCGCATGCGCACGGCGTCCAACCCTTCCATGACCTGTATGCTGGATACGTTATAGTCCATAGTTTCTCCTATGCAACGAATACTCAGGCTTCAATGAACCTGCTTAAATACTATGATTGCTGTTCCAAGGGGGCTTGTCCCGCCAATGCCGCCTTCTGTTTTTCCTTTTCCCCCCACACGCACCAGAGGGTGACGGTCACAAGCACGATCACGCCGCCGACAAGCGCCCAGTAACTCGGCTGCTCTCCCATAAAGAGGAACACCCATACGGGGTTTAAGAGCGGCTCCACCACCGATATGATGGAGCACATCAGCGGCGAGCAGTGCCTCACCGCCCTGCTGTACAGGATATACGGAATCCCCAGTTGCACCACGCCTAAGATTATGATGCAGACGACCGCCGTTGTAGTGATGGGCGTTTCATACGCAAACGCGAGCGGGACGCCGGCTATGGCCGTCATAATCTGGGCCAGAAACAGTCCGCTCATGCGCGTTTCTTCCGCAACGCCGCCGCTCAAAAAGAACATCAGCCCAAAAAACACGCCGGAAATCAGCGCCAGCGAATTTCCCAAAACAGAACCCGCGCCGAACTGGTCCAGGAAGAACAGCCCGATGCCAACCATGGTCAGTGTCAGCGCAATCACATCCCCCCGCCGAACCTTGGCGTGCAGGAAGAGCGCGGAAAACACCAGCACATAAATCGGCGCGGTATACTGGAGCACAATGGCGTTGGCCGCCGTTGTCAGCTTGTTTGCCGAGAGGAACAGCGCAAATACCAGAAACGTCACAGCCCCTATCGCAAGCGTCCGCTTGTTTACTAGGATGCGCATATTGCTCTTTCGCATATACACAAACATCACCACGGCCGTCAGCGCGCTCCTGACCCCGGCGATAACCAGCGCGTTCCAGGGCACAAGCTTGATGAGGATACCGCCAAAGCTCCATAAGATGCCACACAGCAGCATCTGCAGCATGGCGCGCCGTTCCTGACTCATGTTTTATTTTGCTCCTGTTCAATCCACTAAATTATATCGTCACTCTGACCCTTCCGGAACAGCATCGTTGCTCGTCCAAAAAAATGCAGAGCCGTATTTAGTAAAAAAGTTTTGCCGAAAACCCCGAGCAAAGCCTGAAAAAGCAGGGGGCTGACCTGATGGCAGCCCCCCGGTTCGTACTTATTCTACTGGTTTTTGGTACAAATTGCAATCGAGTCTTAAGGGATCGGCGCTTAAAGCGCCGACGAATATTCTTTTATTGTGGGGAAATTGTGTGCCCCACGCCCCTTCCTTAAGAACGTCCCTAGCGGGAGCGTGGGAGCAGCAGGCTTCCAACCGCCGACAGCAACATGTACGGTAGCGGCGGAAAGCCTTGCACCGCGCGGCACTTTTCGGCAAGTAAAAGTGCGCTTTCGCGCACTTTTAACCTACAAAAGCCCGCAGATAACGCCCTTCGGGCGTTATCTGCGGAATATTTTAGTCCGCCATGCCCTTCCAGCGCTTCTTTCCCTTTTCCTCAAGCTGAAGCAGCAGCTTCTGCGGATTCTTGACCTTCGCTAAGAAGATCATGGCCGCGATGACGTAGGGCTTGTAGGAAGCTTCCTTGTAAAGCGGATCGCGGTAGCGGTCGAACACGGACGCCGCGACCTCGCCCTGCTTGCAGCTCACATCCGTGATATCGGCGGGCAGGCAGTGCATGTAGAGCGCCTTGCCGCCCTTGGTGAGCGACATGAGCTCTTCGGTGCATTCCCAGTCCTTGTGCTGCGCATTCTGGGCCAGCAGCTCTTTTTCCAGCGCCTTGATGCCGTCAAAATCGCCGTTGCCGTAGAGCTCGGTGCGCTGTTCCATGGCCTTGAACGGCGCCCAGCTCTTGGGATACACGACGTCTGCGTCCTTGAACGCGTCCGCCATGGAGTTGGTGATTTCAAATTTGCCGCCAAACTGCGCGGCATTTGCGCGGGCGACGTCCACGACCTCGCTCATGACTTCATACCCCTCGGGGTGCGCCAGCGTGACGTCCATGCCCATGCGCGTCATCAGGCCGATGATGCCCTGCGGCACGGAAAGCGGCTTGCCATAGGAGGGGGAATACGCCCAGGACATTGCGATCTTCTTGCCCTTGAGGTTTTCTACGCCGCCGAACTCATGGATGAGGTGCAGCATGTCCGCCATGGACTGGGTGGGATGGTCGATATCGCACTGGAGGTTGACAAGCGTGGGTTTCTGCTCCAGAACGCCCGCCTTGTTGCCTTCCGTTACGGCGTTGACCACTTCGCGCATGTAAGCGTTGCCCTTGCCGATATACATATCGTCCCGGATGCCGATGACGTCCGCCATGAAGGAAACCATGTTCGCGGTTTCGCGCACGGTCTCGCCATGGGCGACCTGGCTCTTGCCTTCATCGAGATCCTGCACTTCCAGGCCCAACAGGTTGCAGGCGGAAGCGAAGGAGAAGCGGGTACGGGTGGAATTGTCCCGGAACAGGGAAATGCCCAGGCCACTGTCGAATATCTTGGTGGAGATGTTATTCTCCCGCAGGTGCCGCAGCGCGTCGGCTACCGCGAATACGGCTTCCAGCTCATCCCTGGATTTTTCCCAGGTAAGAAAGAAGTCGCCGTCATACATGTCCGAAAACTTGAGCTTGTTTAACTGGTCCGTATACTTTTTGACGTTGCTCATGGCTGATCTCCTCTAAGTTTATAGTTTAAGCAGCGTAGCCTTACTTATTTAATATCGTTGTTGGTTTTGCCCGCACGGAACTGCACGACGTCCTCGCCGCTCTTGCCCTTGTAAAGGCCGGGGATGGCGGCATAAACGGCGGCACAGGTCACAAGGTCCTGTTTCCAGATGATCTCGTTGGGCGCATGCGCCTGCGACTCTGCGCCAGGCCCGAAGCCCACGCAGGGAATGCCATAGCGGCCCTGGATCGAAACGCCGTTGGTCGAGAACGTCCATTTATCGGTGAGGGGACGCTTACGCAAATGCATGGCAGCAGGATCGCCGATGCGTTCGTCGCCGTAGAGCGCCTTGTGCGCATCAACAACGGCCTGCACATGGGGAGCGGTCTCCTTGTTGATCCAGGTGGGGAAATAGCATTCGGTCTCATACACGAGGCCCGTCCATGCGGGACGGTCGTACATGTACATGGAAACCTTCGCACCGTGCTTCTTGCAGGCGGGCAGGTTTTCGATTTCCTTCAAGCAGGATTCCCAGGTTTCGCCCGCAGTCATGCGGCGGTCGAGAGAAACGGAGCAGGAGTCCGCAACCGCGCAGCGGCTCGGAGAGGTGAAGAATATCTCCGAGGTGGTAACGGTTCCGCGGCCAAGGAACCGCGCATCCTCATAGTGCTCCGGGTTGAACTTCGGGTCGAGCATTTTCACAAGGCCCTTGATTTCATCGGACTCAGTGCAGCCGTTGGCGTTTAGCGCCTTCACGTCAAGAAGGATTTCGGCCATTTTATAAATGGCGTTGTCGCCGCGCTCGGGCGCGGAGCCATGGCAGGAAACACCCTGCACGTCCACGCGGATTTCCATGCGCCCGCGGTGGCCGCGATAAATGCCGCCGTCGGTCGGTTCGGTGGAAACCACAAACTCGGGTGTGATTTTTCCTTCGTTATGGATGTATTGCCAGCAGACACCGTCGCAATCCTCTTCCTGCACGGTGGCGGTGACGAGTATGGTAACGTCTTCGGGGATGAGGCCCAAGTCCTTCATGATCTTAGCGCCGTACACGGCGGAAACCACGCCGCCCTCCTGATCCGAGCCGCCGCGGCCGCCGATTTCGGTTTCGCTTTCAAAGCCCTTGTAGGGGTCAAACTTCCAGTTGTCGATGTTGCCGATACCTACGGTATCGATATGCCCGTCGAATGCGATGATTCTTTTCCCGTTACCCATGAAGCCGAGGGCATTGCCCTGGCCGTCGATCTCGGCCCTATCGAAGCCCAGCATTTTCATTTCCTCGACAGTGCGCTTGATGACGCCCTCCTCCTGGCAACTTTCGCTGGGGATTGCGATAAGATCGCGCAGGAACTTGGTCATTTGGGGCAAGTACGCTTCGGACGCTTTGCGGATCGCGGAAAAGTCCATTGTGTTGTTCCATCCTTTCTGGTGCCTTTGGTTTTATCAGTATTTACCGGGCGAAAGTTTTTCAGCCCTTTGCGTCGATATAGGAATACAGCGTGTACTTTGAAATGCCGAAATGCTTGGAGACCTTGTCTCCGCTTTTGGTGATGAGGAACGCGCCGGCGTTGTTGAGGTACTGTATGGCGCGGATTTTATCTTCCTTGGACATGAGCGCGACGGGCTTTCCGACGTTCGCGACGCTCTGGTCGATCAAATCGTCCAAGAGATCGTTGACGTTCTGCGGGATGCGCTCCGGCTTCTCGCCGTTGTCGTGGTTGATGATGGATTTGACGGCGCCTTCGGCCATCAGAAGCCCTGTAATGTCGTAATTAATGGAAAGAATGCCTTCGACCTTGCCGGATTCGTCCCGGATAAAAATGGTGCTGGATTTGACGATGCGCCCGTCATGCGTGCGGGCAAGGTACCCAAGGTGGTCATGAAGCTCGCTTGAGTCCTTTTTCATGGCCTCCAGCACAATGTGGGAAGGCCCGTCCCCCACCTTGCGGTGGCTCACATGCCCGTTTTCGATGGCCACAATGGTGTTCTCCGCCTTGGTCAGGTCGTGTACCACCACCTCACAGTTGTCGCCGAACTGTTTCCCGAGCGCCACGGCGAGCCGTTTGAGGAATTCCATCATCACGATCATTACCCTCGCTTTCTGAAATCAAATATACCATACTTGCAGGAAGAAACCAACAAAAATTTTTAGGTTTTCTAAATAAAATTTTGACTATTCCCGCGTTTTTCCGCCGTGCCGCAGGCTATACTAAATAAGAGGCGAATGGGACGCGGCTTGAAGCAATCTTTACACCCTTATGGCGCCGCCGCCGTAATTCAGCCATTGAAAAGCTTGTCGCCATGCGATACAATGAAACCAAATTGCGAGAGGTGGTGTAAAACCATGGAAGAAGAACGTGACGTCGTGGTATTCTCCGATGATGAAGGCAACGAGTTCGAGCTGGACGTAATCGATTATTTCGACTACGAAGGCCAGGAATACGCGGTATTGATGGATCTTTCGGATGTCCCCAACTGCGAGTGCGAGGATGAGGACTGCTCCTGCGCCGAAGAACAAGACGTTTATATTATGAAGGTCGTCGTCAACGGCGATACGGAAGAATTCCTCCCCGCGGATGAAAACCTGATGGACGTGCTTTCCGCTATCGTCGAAGAGCGCCTGGGCGAACTCGACGTGGAAGACGAAGAGGAAGAAGACGAGGAACCCAAGGAATAATCCGGTTAACACCGAAACGGCGGCAAGCGCACGGGCTTGCCGTTTTTTTATATCACTGACAAAGTCCATAGGACTTTGTCAGTGGATTTTCTGTCGGTTAAAAGCGCCGTACGCACTTTTTTCCGCAAATCTGACGCACATGTCGTCAGATTTGATTTAAAGTATGGGGGATTGCGACCCCCATACCCCCTAGAAAGGGTATTTGAAAGTTGCCAAAGTTCGCTTTAAATTAACAGCACCGCACTACCCCACCGCTTCCGGTATTTCGGGGAGGGACGTCTCCATATCTTCCGGCACGAGCATGTCCGAAGGCGGCAGCGTTTCCCCCGGCAGCAATGTGGAGCTTAGCGTGGGCGGCAGCGTAGGGCCGGGCGTGCGCGGCGGCAGGGATTTTCCGCCGGAAAGCACCTTGGCTTCCTCCGGTTCTTCCACACTGGTATAGATAAAGCGGTGCACAAGCCACGCGTGCATGGGCATATCCATGATCAGCACGGAGCTTCCGCCGATGCGCCCGGACTTATAATGCTCTTCCTGCGGAACCGCCATATGCAAAAGCCCCTGCGTATCCATGGAAAGCGCGGAAATGGCGATATCGATGATCTGCGCGGGGGTAAGGTCGGTTTCCACCATCGGCATGAGGTCATACAAAAGCTCATACTGCTTGGTCAGGTTCTTGGAGCGGAACTTCGCGAATATAGCGGTAAGCACCTTGAACTGGCGGTTGGTGCGCACGAAGTCACTGTCCAGGTGCCGGATGCGCGCATAGCCGAGGGCCTGCTTGCCCGTAAGCCTGACGTTGCCCGGTTCCGCGAATATAAACCCGTCCCACAGGTAGCTCACGTTTCTTTGTTTGTTTAGCCCCGCAATATTGTCGTTGGCTGCGGAGATTTCCTCGGCGCTCATGCGCACGGTGACGCCGCCAAGCTTATCCACGATGTCCTCAAACATGGAGAAATCCACGAGAACATAGTTTTTGATATCCATCTGCAGCGCGGCGTTAACCGTCTTCATCAGCAGCGGGATGCCGCCCTTTGCCGCGGCGGAATTGATGCGCGAAGGCTCATAGCCTTCTATGGGAACGTAGAGATCGCGTAAAAGCGACGTCAGCTTGAGCCTGCCGTTGTGGCGGTCTATGGAGGCGACCATGATCACGTCCGCATTGGAATTGCCGCGTGTGCCGCGCCGGTCCACCCCGACGAGAAGTATGTTCGTGTACTCCGACGTATTCGCGTTCTGCGCCTGTATCGCGGCCTTCTGCGCATCCGTCAAAAATGTCTGCGGGTAGAGATCGTGTAACGGCTGCGGCGTGGGCACGGGCGTGGGCGAAGGCGTCGCCCCCGGCTCCGGCGTCACGACGGGCGTGGGGACCGGCGTGGGGGTTGCCATAATCGTAGGCGCGGGCGTACCATTATCTTCTTCCGCAAATACGGTATCGCCGGGGCGGGACATGCGCAAAAACAGCGTACCGCCCAGCAGCAGTACTGCGATGACGGCGCCGCCCAGCAACAGCGCTGCGCCCAGCAGTACTTTAAACAATACGCCGCGCTTTTTCTTTTCTTTTTTTAGGTCTGCGGAAGAGTCCAGCGCATCCGCCTGTCCGCGGGTTTGCTGGACGGCTTTCTTTTCTTTTTTTGGGCGCGTTTGGCGCGTACGCCCCTCTTTTTCTTGCATTCGTCTTTCCTTTCGGCCGGCTGCATTGCGTATATAAAAACGCGCCGCAACCCACGGCGCAAAATGGCCTCCATTTGTACCATGCACCGTGTATGAGTGAATGATAGCAAATTGGAGGCCAACCTGCAACGCTTATTCGACAACCTTCGCCTTCAAGCCATCAGCCCTGCGGACTTTATCGATGGGTTTTCTGCAGGCTAAACTACCGCTCACAGCGGCATTTTTTCCGCCGATTTGACGCGCATGCACCCGAATGACACATTCGGGTATTCTACAAGGAATGATGTGCAGCTTAACGCTGCACAACCAATCGTCCAAATCGGATTGACTGTGGGCTTTCCGTAGGGAAGCGGGTTCGTCGGCTCATGAGCCGAAAATCGATCCTGTGAATCGGTTTTGGAACCCTGGTACCTCTTCTGCGAATCCCCCATACCTCCAGAGAGCGTGATCCTATGAGCTTTCGGCTTGATTCCGTCTCAGGCGTTTTTCGGCCCATCCTCCGCGATATACGCGCGGCTGGGCCTGCTTTGGGGAATGCCCTGCATTTCATTGTACAGCGCAAGGTATTTTGCCGCCGAGCGGTCCCAGCCGTAATCCGCCGACATGCCGCGCTTCATGAGCCGCGCCCACAGCTTGTGATCAAGGTAATACTGCACCGCGCGCTCAAGCGTAAAGAGCATTTCATGCGCGTTGTAGTTGGAGAAGGAGAATCCGGTGCCTTCATCCGTATACTTGTTGTACGGCTCCACCGTATCCCGCAAGCCGCCCGTCTCCCGCACGACAGGCACCGTGCCGTAGCGCAGGGAAATCAGTTGCGAAAGCCCGCAGGGTTCGAACCGGGAGGGCATTAAAAACATGTCCGCCCCCGCGTACACGCGGTGCGCCAGAGGCTCGCTGTATTCAAACCGGGCCGCGACCTTGCCCTTATACCGCCACTGCGCCCAGAGGAACATTTCATGGTAATGCGTTTCCCCCTGGCCCATGACGATGAGCTGTATGGGCTGCTTCATCACGTCGTCGAGCACACGCTCCAGGAGATCCAGGCCCTTCTGTTCCGTCAGGCGGGATACGATGGCGAGAACCGCCACGTCCTCTTCCGGCAGGCCGAATTCCCTTTGCAGCGCCGCCTTGCATGCCGCCTTTCCCGCAAGGCGATCGATATCGTAGTTTTCGATGATCGCCTTGTCCGTGGCGGGGTTCCATATCTCATAATCAATGCCGTTTAGGATGCCGCTCATCTGGTGCACGCGCATGCGCAGAAGCCCGTCCAGCCGCTCCCCGTAATAGGGGGACTGGATCTCGCTTGCGTAGCTGGGGCTGACGGTGCTGATGCGGTCCGAAAATACGACGCCGCCCTTCATAAAGCTGATGCCGCCGTAAAACTCCAGATAATCCGGCGTATAGTATTTGGCGCCCAGGCCGAACAGCTCGTCGATCTGGCCCCATTCGAACACACCCTGGAACTTGAGGTTGTGTATGGTAAACAGCGTGCGGATGCGGCTGTACTGCGGCAGGTGCATGTACTGGAGCTTTAAAAGCGTGGGGATCATACCCGTCTGCCAGTCGTTACAGTGCAGCACGTCCGGAAAAAAGCCGATATGCGGCAGGGCCTCCAGCACCGCGCGGCAGTAGAACCCGAACCGCTCCCCTTCCTCCTGGCCGCTGCCGTATACGCTGTCCCTGGCAAAATAGAACTCGTTGTCCACGAAATAATAGATGACGTCCTCTAGTACGATGCTCTCCAGCCCGCAGTATTGCCTGCGCCAACCCATCGTGACATAAAAATCGGCGATATGCGTCATCTGGGCTTTCCATTTCGGGTCGATATCCCGATACTTGGGCAATATGACGCGCGCATCCACCCCCGCCTTTGCAAGCGCCGCAGGCAACGTGCCCGCAACATCCGCAAGGCCGCCCGTCTTGACAAAGGGTACGGCTTCCGATGCCGCAAAAAGAAGTTTCATAGGTTCCTCCCACAGGCAAATTCAGTTATGACAACCCTTTTTTACTACTATGGCATAAAAGTCGGGTAAAGTCTACGTCCTAGAAGCCGCTCCAGCACGGCTTCCCTACTATGGTGTGGGGAAAACGCCCGTTTCATGATTGATGGAATACGCCATATTGGCGGCAAAAGCGGTTAAAGATACCTTTCCGGCACGCGGTAGCCCGCGTTTTTCAATTTCTGCGCATATTCGGGGTCGGACAGTCTCTTTTCAGATTCGGCCCGCTCCTCGTCAAAAAACTTCATACGCGCGTCGTACGTCCTGTATTCTGTTATGATGACCCAGACGGCGCTCAACGCCAAAAGCCCGCCCAGCACGCTCACCAGCACCCGGATGACGACGTCTTTTGCCCCGGGAAAGAAAAAATCGCTCAGCACGATCAGCAAGCTGCCAAACAGCAGCATGCCGATGTTTCTGGGCGCAAACTTCTTGCGGTCGATCCTGCCTGGGTCCTCCAGCGCAAGCTCACGGTAATAGCGGTCGATATACGTCTTTTTGCAGAACTCACACGTGCGCACCGGCGAGCCGTAGGCGTGTTCCGCTTTGGTGCGCTTTACGCGTATCGTCTTGCCGCAGTACGGGCAGTTGTTTTGGATGCCTTTCGCCATATATGCGCTTCCTCTTTTTTGTTTTGGTCGTACACGCTTCATTTAATACTGTACTTTGAAAAAAGTCAAGTGAACGCAAGAAAGGCCGCCTGCAACAGGCAGCCTTTGGCTTATTCACAATCCGTTCAGGGGCTTCGCCCCTGAACCCCCACTTCTTTTCTTTCACAAGAAAGAAAAGAAGCAAAAGAAAGCGAATGAATAAGCGTTCGGGATTCCAAAGGGGCTTTCCGAAGGAAAGCGGGTTCGGTGGGATACGCCTCGGCATTAGTCCTGAAGCCCGCCGCAGGACAGAAACCGATCCAGCGAATCGGTTTCAGAACCCCGAGTACCTTATTTGCCCCTTTGGCGGAGGTTTGGAGGCAGAGCCTCCATCGTGCCCTCCTACACCACGCTGCCCTTGCGCAATATCACCGGGAAGCTTTCATACCCGCTGATACGGCGGCCGCGCTTGACGATCACGGATTTATCGAGCACGGCGTAGGAAAGCTCGCTGTTTTCCTGCACCTGGGCGGACTGCATGACGATGCAGTTTTTAAGCTTCGCGCCCTCGGCCACGTACACGCCGCGGAAGAGCACGCAGTTTTCAATTTCGCCGTCCACCACGCAGCCGTCGGCCACGATGGAGTTTTTTGCATTGGCGCGGGGACCGTACTTCGCTGGCACCTCATCCTTGACTTTTGTATATATGGGGTGCTCGGCGTTAAAGAGATCCTGCCGCACATCCTTTTGCAGCAGCGCCATGTTGGCGGCAAAGAAGGAGTTGGGGGAATTGAGCCGGGCCACGTAGCCGCCATAACGGTAGCCGTATATGCGCAGCTTTTGGATGTTGCGCATCAGGATGTCCTGCGAAAAATCATACAGGCCGTGGGCACAGGCTTCCTCCACCAGGTACTCTAAAAGCGTCTTTTCCATGAGCACCACGTCGCAGCTTTTGTGCGGCCAGGAGGGGCGGTAGGGGTTGTATTCCATATCCGTGATGCGGGAGCGGTCGTCAAGCGACAGGCGAAGGTCCTCGTACTGCGATTCTTGGTCAAACCCTTCCACATCGTTGTACATGATCGTGATATCCGCGCCCGTCTCCACATGCTGCTCCAGCATTTCGTGGAACGTGGTATTGAATATGGTATAACTGCCCGAGAGGATGACATAGCGTTGCGTGCTCCTGCGGATATAGCCGGATACGCTTTTGAGCGCCTCCACCGTGCCTCGGTATAGCCCCACGTTGTCTCTCGTGACGAAGGGCGGCAGCAGGAACAGGCCGTCGCGTTTCCTGTCCAGGTCCCACTCTTTGCCGGAACCAAGGTGGTCCATAAGCGAATGGTAGTTCTTCTGCGTAATGAGGCCGATGTTGGTGAGCCCGGAATTGACCATGCTGCTCATGATGAAATCGATGCAACGGTAGCGCCCGCCGAAAGGGACGGCGGCGACGGAGCGCGAGTAAGTGAGATCCTTTAGCCGCATGCTGTCGTTATCCCCGGTATAGATGATGCCGAATGCGTTGGAAATCATAACGCGTCCCCTCCCTTCTTGTACAGGTACCCGAGCGTTTCGCGGGTGGCCACCATGCCGCGCGGCAGGGACGCGTAATCGGGAATGGACATATCGTAGCCGACAAGCGTGATATCCCCGGTGAGGGAATTGTCCACCGTAACGCCTTCGCGCAGCGTATCCCCCACGACGCAGTTGCGGCCTATGACGGCGCGCTCGTCGATGATCGCCTTATACACCTTCGCGCCCGCATGGATGCGCGCGCCGGGCATGATCACGCTGTCGTACACCTCCGCGCCTTCGGCGACGTGCGCGCCCGCAAACAGTATGCTGTGCTGCACGCGCCCGTAGACCTCGCAGCCTTCGGTAACAAGACTCCGCTCCACTTTCGCATTGGGGGAAACATAGTGCGGCGGCTGGATGGGGTTGCGGCTGTAGATGCGCCAGGCGGGGTCGTAAAGATCCAGAAGCGGCGGCTCCTCCAGAAGATCCATATTCGCGGCCCAGAGCGAGCCGATGGTCCCCACATCCTTCCAATAGCCGTGGAAGGCGTAGGCGTACATGCGCTCGCCCTGCTTGAGCATGGCGGGGATGATGTTCTGCCCGAAGTCGCTTTCAGAAGCGGGATCCTCCGCGTCCGCCTGCATGTATTTCTTCAAAAGCGGCCAGTCGAATATATACACGCCCATGCTCGCAAGATCGCTCTTGGGTTCCTTGGGCTTTTCGTCAAAGGAAACGACGCGGCCGTCTTCGTCCGCGTTCATGATGCCGAAGCGGTGCGCTTCCGCGAGCGGCACCTGGAACACCGCGATGGTGCAGCCCGCCTTCTGCTTTTTGTGATAATCCAGCATGGCGTTGTAATCCATTTTGTAGATATGGTCGCCGGAGAGGATCAACACATACTTGGGATCGTACTGGTCCACAAACATCTGGTTCTGGTAGATGGCGTTGGCGGTACCGGAATACCACTGCCCGCTCTTGCCCTTGACATAGGGCGGAAGCACGAACACGCCGCCGCTGATGCGGTCCAGGTCCCAGTGCTGGCCGTTGCCGATGTAGGCGTTTAATTCAAGCGGCTGGTATTGCGTCAATACGCCGACGGTGTCGATATCCGAATTGACACAGTTGGAGAGCGGGAAATCGATGATGCGGTACTTGCCGCCAAAGGGCACCGCGGGCTTTGCCATGTTGGAGGTGAGAATCCCAAGCCGGCTCCCCTGCCCCCCGGCAAGCAGCATGGCGACGATCTGTTTTTTTCTCAATGCGCATCCTCCTTTTAGGGAAATTGTAACGAGCTTTCTGTCTTTACATGGACAACCTTTTTCGGGGGCTTCGCCCCTGAACCCCACCCAAGGGACACGTCCCTTGGGAATCCCTTCGTCTGAAACGCCCCCTATTTATGGCCGTTTCATGGATGGGTTCTTAGGGGCTTCCCGCAGGAAGCGGGTTCGTACCCGAAGGGTAAAAGCCGATCCAGTGAATCGATTTTAGAACCCGGGGTACCATTATTTACGGCCCTAAGCGGGTGTTTGGGAGCCGAAGCTGAGCGCCGCCTGTGGCGGAGCAAGCGAAGCGGTGGCTCAGTGCGCAAGGGAGTACAAGCCCGCTAGGGATTGCGCGACCATTGTAAACTGTGGGTCCGCCAGGCAGAGCCCTCAACGTAATCCTTTGTTGATACCCAAAGCCCGGAGGGTATCTCCGGGCTTTGATATTGACCAAATTATTCCGCACTCGCCACCACAACTTTTACGCCGCGCTTTTCCGCCTCCTGCAATATTTCGTTGGGCGGCGGCGCGTCCGTCACCAGCACGTGGATATCCGCAAGCGTGGCAAATGTAAAAGGAAGAGAACGGCCAATTTTGGAATGGTCCATCAGCATCACGACGCGGGACGCCTTTTCAATCACCTTGCGCTTTAACTGCCGCTCGCTGAAGGAACCGGACGTAAACCCGCCGGTCAACGAATAGCCGGATGTGGCCATGAGCGCCGTGTCGATGTTTACCTGGTCGATAAACGATTCCCCCTGCGGGCCGGAAAACGAAAGCGTGTTGCCGCTGATCTGCCCGCCCACCGATATGACGTTGCAGCTTCTTCTTTGTGAAAGCTCAATCGCGATATTCGCGCCGCTGGTGATGATGGTGTAGTGCTGGTCCGGCAAAAGCTTCGCAACGCCCATCAGCGTGCTGCCCGCGTCCATGTATACGGCGTGGCTCGTTTCCACAAACTGCACCGCCGCGCGGGAGATGGCCCGCTTTTCCACCGTATGCTCCTGCGCGCGCTGGCTGTACAGGCCCTCGATATCGGGCTGTATGGAGCGCATGGAAATCGCGCCCCCGCGCGTACGGCGGATGGAGCCTTCCTGCTCCAGGTAATTGAGATCCCGCCAAAGCGTCATGCTCGAGCAGCCGCCGCAAAGCTCCAATAGCTCCGCAACGGTGGCTTCGCCATGGATATCGATAAAATCCCGTATCTGCGCGCGGCGTTCGTTGAGCATGCGCATCCCTCCATCCGGTCATCTTATCCAATAGTATACGCCAGATGATTGAATACAACAAGCAATATGTTATCAACTTAACAGGTTTTGTTTACAATGGAACGGGTTTATATCATCGCGAACCGTTATATACGCCGCACGGAAGCGCCAAAAGGAAGGAGCGCGAGCTGCGCAAGCTTGAAGCACTGGAGACCAAACGGAATGCCCACGATGGTGATGCAGAACACCAGGCCGATAACGGCATGTATAATCGCAAGCTCCGCGCCGGTCAGCACGATCCACAGGATGTTGAGGAGTATCGAACCCGCGCCCGTGCCGGATATGATTTCCTTGCCGAAAGGGAAGAATGCGAGCTTTGCAAACTTAAAGCACTGCACGCCCCAGGGAATGCCTATGATGGTGATGCACCAAAATAGCCCCGCAAGAAACCAAAGCAGCCCCAATATCAGGCCGCCGAGAAGGAACCAAAGAAGATTCCCGATGATGCGCATATATGCCTATGCCTCCGATATAGCAATTTCCACAACATGGTACACCAACCCTTTTATTCTGGCAACAAAAATAATTTACGCCCGTAACATGTTTTATTTCAGATACATGTTGTATATTTAGAATATGCGTAAACTTCATTATTCGCCCGTTCGGGCGCATTAAAAACAGGAGGACTAATTTTATATGGCAAGCGAAATCCGGTTTTACCGCTGTAAACATTGCGGCAATTTTGCGCTCATGCTGCACTCTTCCGGCTCTCCCATGACCTGCTGCGGGGACACGATGCAGGAAGTCGAACCGAACACCGTTGACGCCGCCACGGAAAAACACGTTCCCGTCATCACGGTCGATGGCGATACCGTAAAAGTGGCCGTAGGCTCGGTGGCGCATCCCATGGTGCCGGAACACTTTATCCAGTGGATCTATCTGGAAACAAATAAGGGCGGGCAGTATAAGTACCTTTCCCCCGGCGAGGTGCCCGCCGCCGCGTTTAAACTCGCGGATGGCGAGGAAGTGGTTGCCGCGTATGAATACTGCAACCTCCACGGGCTGTGGAAGGCCGCGCTGTAAACGACTTATTTTGAAATTCTGCTGCTCCGCGTCAATGCGCGGGATTCAGGCCGCTGGCAAAGTGCCGGTGGCCTTTTTAAGCGGGATGGTAAAATGGGTGGAAAACCGCTGGAGAAAACCACGCGCAAAGAACAAAACAACTATCAAGATGAAATGGAATTGATGTGCAGGA
>JAFABA010000155.1 GCA_023426265.1 Bacillota bacterium | reverse complement strand
TGCTGCGCGCGATAGCGCCCGAGGCGCTGGAGTGGGAATTTCTGCGGGAGCTTTCGCTTCTGAACGTCGGGGAGGATGCGCTTTGGCGGCCGTTTTCCACATTGAGCGGCGGGGAGCAGACCAAGGCCCTGCTCGCGGCGCTGTTCGTGAAACCGGAAAACTTCCTGCTCATCGACGAACCAACGAATCACTTGGATATTGAGGCGCGCGCACTTGTGGCGGCCTACCTCAAATCGAAACGCGGGTTTTTGCTGGTTTCCCATGACCGCGCGTTCCTGGACGGCTGCGTGGACCATATTTTAGCCATCAACAGGACCGGCATGCAGGTGATAAAGGGCAATTTCTCCACCTGGCTCGCCAACAAAGAGCAGCAGGACGCATTCGAACGCGAGGAAAACGAAAGGCTCAAAGGCGAGATCCGGCGGCTTTCGGACGCAGCGGCGCGCACGGCCAACTGGTCCGATCGGGTGGAAGCCACAAAAATTGGGGAGCATGTCGCCGACCGCGGCGCCGTAGGCCACAAGGCGGCCAAGATGATGAAGAGGGCCACCGCCATAGAAAAGCGCCGGACTGTTGCCATAGAGGAAAAGGAGAAGCTGTTAAAGGATATCGAGTACGCAAGCGCGTTGATATTGCGCCCGCTTTCCCACTACGCGAAAACGCTGGCGGAGGCGAGAGAATTTTCTATCCGTTACGGGGAAAAGACTGTGTTTGAGGACGTGCGCTTTGACGTGCCGCGCGGCGAGCGTATCGCGCTTAGCGGGAAAAACGGCAGCGGAAAATCGAGCATACTGAAGCTTCTTGCGGGGGCGGACATTCCGTATACCGGCACGCTTCGGGTCGCAAGCGGGCTCACCGTTTCCTATGTGCCGCAGGATACGTCATTCTTGGAGGGATACGTCATTTCCTACGCGAAAGCCGCGGGCGTGGACGTCAGCCTGTTTTTGACGCTTCTTCGCAAGCTGGATTTTCCCCGCGCGCAGTTTGAAAAGGATATGCGCGCCTTCTCCGCCGGGCAAAGGAAGAAGGTGCTGCTCGCAAAAAGCTTATGCGAGCAGGCGCACCTGTACCTGTGGGATGAACCGCTCAATTATATCGACGTGCTTTCCCGCATGCAGATCGAAAACCTGTTGAAAGAATACGAGCCTACCATGCTGTTTGTGGAGCATGACCGCGCGTTTATCGATGCCGTGGCGACGCAGGTGGTGGAGTTATGCTTTTTCGAATAGGGGCGCTGCCTCTAACCCCGCTTAAGGGCAGTAACGGCCCTTAAGAATCCCCAAAGATAGTTGACGTATGCACGCAGGAACCTGCGGGCTTCATGCTGTTTTCCGATAACGATCCAATCGATCTACCTGATGTACGCTTGCATGTTTACAACATAATTACAACACCCTTCAGGCCTACATGTTATAATTTTCTAGCAAGAAAGCCTTGGAGGAATTTATGCGGCGTATCATTTGTGCATTGCTTGCGCTCGTATTGTTATGCTCCGGCTGCGCGGCGCAGGGGGCCCAGACACAACAGATTACTCCTTTGCCCGTGGTGCCGGAACCTGCCAAAACAGCGCTGCCGACGCAAACCCAGCATATTGGTGAAGCAATTCCGGAAGCCGAGCGCAATTATTATCCCGTCTCCTATTCCGATTACCGCAGGCTTTCGGGCGGCGAATATTCGGAAAAGGATTTGGGGCTGTTTGCGAAGGTTTTGCAGACTTTTGAATGGAAGAGCCTTGCCGTGGTGCTGTCCATGTTCGGTACGCAGATAATTGATACGCGTGTAGGCGATTTGCGCATGTGCGACTTGACGTATACGGAAGCGCTAAACGGTGGTTACGCCATTAGTTTTCCCCTTTATGAAAAAGATCTGGGTATTGCATACATTTCAATGGTCACCGGCTATTGGGAATATAAGACGGAATATTTGCTCCTTTTCTCAAAGCAGCCCGGAAAAGATACATATGTGCCCTTGAGCATTATCACAGCGAACCGTGATTATTCCCCCAATGACCCCCAATTTCGCAAAATAAGAACTAAGGTATACGTAGTATGGGACAAACTTACCGATCACGGACCGGGGGAAGAGGAGCATTCGCAGAGCTGGTATGATGTCGAGACAGGGCTAGAGGTTTATTCCTTTCATACCGAAGGCAGTGATTACAATTGGATGACAGATGGCATAGAAGCGTCAATATGGGAGACTTCGGTTTCCTATGAGCCGATACCGCTCAATGAGGAAGGCGGCTATTATCTGGGCGCGCAGGCCACGCGTTCGTTTACGTTCGAGGACGGCTCCGTGAAAGCATACCGGTGCGATTACCGCATCTGTTACGACGCGGATAAGAATGCGTTTTATACCGCGTTTGACGCGCTGCTGCCGCTCTATCGCCAGGCGCAAGGCAGCGAATGTGAAACCATCCGCGGCTGGGCGGACGCGGGCATTAAGCGGATTGGCGAGCTGCGCAACCCCGTAAAAGAAGAAATGCCCAAGGAAGACAAACGCTTTTTGCTGAGCGAAACCGTATCCCATATACGGGAGACCAGGGTTAAGGCGGAAAAGCTTACCGAAAAACAGATGAAATCCATTGTGGCGGCCATCAACGACCGCAACGCTTCCAACCTGGGCGAAGCTTTGGGGTATTGGGGAATGAGCAAAGGCGAATTTCGCGACCTTTTGTTTGGAATGCAGCTAAACGATAAAAGCAACGTACAGTGCACACTGGATATGGAAACGTGCAGGGAAAGGATTGTATTCTTCCATATTACCTACACGGAGGGACGCGCAAAGCGGGGAATTACGCTTGTCTACCTGCTTGGGGCGGAAGGGGATGAATGGGCGTTCCATACGGCCATCACATATCCGCTTTATGGGGACGCCGGACCGGCTGTGAAATACTACAATCCATATAGCTGCGCAATCTCTGTCCCCGTAACAAAGAAAAACGGACATCCGCTTTTTGAGACAATCGTCATCGACTCCGGCCGCCTGAGCAGGGGGCTACTCTTTGTGGGCGAATACTTTGACCGGGAAGGGAATAAGTACAGGCTTACCTTTTATCCGGAAAAAGTGCGGGGGGACAAGCTTGGGGAGCTCTACGCGGGAACGTATTCGGATACAGGCAGCTATTATATTGATGGGGTTTCCCTGAATGTATGGGACGATTATCCCTGGCAAGGCGGGGAAGCGTTTGTCGGAAATGAGGACGCTAAGGAAATTGAGCGGTTTTGGGAGTAATGTGTGGCCGCCATATCTATAGGGCGGAGCGAGAAAATTTTCATTTACCTTGTTGAATAGTTACGAATGAGGGAATATGATTATGGCATTATATTCCTATTCCGCGCTTTTTCGTATGCTGCCTGTTTCGGCGCGCAACAGGAAAGGAGATATTCCATGATTAGACGTGCGTTTTGTGTACTATGCTTTGCGGCGGCTGCCGCGCTGTTGTCTTCTGGATGCGGCCTGTTAGGGGTCAAGGTTGTCAATCCATCAAAAGAAGAGTTAATGCCCTCGCCTGCTTCAACACCCGCCCAGACAGCCGCTCCGGCAGCTGACCCGGCGCCCACGCTTACTCCTGTTTTAGCGCCCACCCCGGCGCCCGTCTCATTTTCGGCGGTATCGATGCAGCTAAATACCCCCTATACGTTCCATGAAACAACATTTACCTTTACCGCCGAAATGGATGAATACGATTGGCCTACCATCCGGTTGCTTGCCGAAGAAGATAATGGCTGGGCATCCGCTGTAACCTATAACGGGGCTTTTGCAAGCGCGTATTACTGTGAAACGCAAAACGGGCCGTGCATACTGATCACCGTGGATACGGGCGAAAATGGCAATAGGATGACTTACGTGCTGGATGGAAGCACTTTGGCTGAGGGGGACGCGAAATCTGGGGGAGTAGAAAGCCTGGATGGCGGGATCATACGCATATCCTCTTCTGTAGACGTACTTGGAACATATGGTGCAACCCGTGACTATACCCTCGGCACCTATTTTGCGCTTGAGCCAGCGGGCTTATTTACTATCACGGAAGATGAAGACCGTTTCATTGTGACCTCAAAAAATCTTCCGGTCCAGATCTATGAGAATGGACAATACGGGAACAAAACGCTGAGCGCCGGGACGGAGCTGTGCGTAGCTTCGACGGATGGCAGCTCGGTTGTATACTTCAAAACACGAGATAATCGCACAGGCAGGCTGGCAATTACCGTTACAGAGGAGTGGATGATACTCATAAGCGGGACTCCGGCGGAGGAATGGTTTGTGGAACTGCCTTATGCGGGGTAGAAGCGGGAACGCAATGGAGCGGAATCCTCCTAAATAATAGACTGAAAGAACCTCCGATTTGCATCGGAGGTTCTTCTGGCGTCATATGAATATGGCAGCTAACGTCGCCTATAAAGATGAATTGATTACATTCAATTCGTAAGCCAGCTCCTTTGTATGACCAGGCGCAATCTTTATTGTATAGGCCTTTTCCATCAATTCCATCGTTTCCCCTTCTATGGACGGCAGGCCATGCCAGGGCTCCAGGCATACATATGGGGCGAAGCGCTTTGGCATTGTCCACAGCGCCAAAATGGGAAAATCCTCAAAAATCAACTGTACGCCTCTGCCGGAAGCGGGGTGCAGCAGCATCACTTCCCTTGCCGGAATATCCTTTATGATCAGGGCGCCGTTTTCAAAAAGATCGTGTGAAAGCTGCAGTCTGTTCCCAATCATCGGCAACGGATATGCTTTTGATAGGTCGATC
This sequence comes from Bacillota bacterium, assembly GCA_023426265.1. Classification (GTDB taxonomy): domain Bacteria; phylum Bacillota; class Clostridia; order Christensenellales; family CAG-138; genus JAEYLA01. Next base: position 5,308 of record JAFABA010000155.1, on the reverse strand, counting down.
GGCTCATCATCCGGGCAATACAATGAGTTAAGGGTTACGGCTTGCGGGAATGTAATCGCGTACTCGTGAAAGGATTCTCCCGGAAACAGCGGGCAATTTATGCCCACATGGCCGCCGACGCAGAACGGCAATGTCGCATCGCCGGTATTTTGCACCGAATAGCGGGTTGTGAGCCCGTCTTGGGTCAAAGTGTGCGTCACATGAAACGTAAAATGATAGGGGTACATCTGTAGGGTCTGTTCATCCTGCGTCAGCTCAAATGTGACGCTGTTTGCGGTAATCCTGCGCGCCGCAAATTCTTTATGGCGGGCAAATCCGTGTTTGCCCATTGCATACTGCCTGCCCTCCGCGAAATAGCTGTTTTCTTTCAATGCCCCGACAATGGGGAAAAGGTGCGGCGAACGGCCCGTCCAATACGCGGGATTGCCCTGCCAAAGATATTCCGTTCCGTTTTTGTTTTTTAAGGAAAACAATTCAGCGCCCTTGGAATCGGAAAGGGCGCTGAATTGTTCGTTTTGAATGGAATATACCATACAAGTCCTCTTATTCAGTACAGATAATTATCAAGAATCTGGTTTTGGTTGCGCAGGGCGTCGCTGTGCAATTTCTTATCGCGCAGGTTTTTGTCGCTGCCCAGCAAAACCGTATAGACGACATCTATGACATACAGGAAAATAAGATTATTGGAGATGGAAACCGAGTTTTGCGCGGTGATCGTATCGCTTGTCACCAGCTTGTAGTCCATCAGTTCATTGAGCTGGGTCGACTCATAACTGGTGATGACCAATGTTTTGGCCCCGCGGTCCCGGCACATGGAAAGGGAAGGAACCAGGTTACGCACGAAGAGGGAGGAGACAATGAATACCGCGAAATCATTCTTTCTGATATGGTTGGCCTCAATCCCAATGCTCGTAACATCTGTAACGCTCTTTGCGCGAATGCCGATAAGACCCAGTTTGTTGGCAAATTCGTGCGCGACAAACCCGGTTTCGGACAGTGCGAATACATAAACCATTTCGGCCTTTTTGATGGCTTCCGCAATCTGTGCAACGGTTCCTTCGTCCAGCATGGCCGTCGTATTCAGGAGTATCCGCTGATAGTCCTGGCTGACCGAGGAAAGCACATTACCGCCCTGGCCGACTTGCGCAGGGTTGCTCATTTTGTTGTAGAAGCTTTCCTGGGCAAGCGCAACTTTGAGGCTGTTGAACCCCTTGAATCCCAGCTTTTTGCAAAAACGGTTGATGCTGGCTTCGGAGGTTCCGGTCTCTTTTGCCACCATGCTGATTGTGCTGGATATGATGGAATCGGTATTATTCATCACGTATTGGGCGATTTCGTTCTCGCTCACCGTGAAATTGGGCTGCATGGAAATCATTTTCGCAATAACAGCGGGTGTCACAGCGTCATCTCCTTGGTGTTTCTTGCCTTTTATCATACAGGAAAGGCAGCGATAATTCAATTCCTATCAATAGAACAGGGCGAAACAAGTAAATAGTATGATTGTTCCTGAATGATATATTCAAAAGTTTGCATATTTTTAAATTTATCTATCAAAAATATTGACAGTTTTCGAAAGAACGGGTAAGATGGTGACAGAAAAGCAAAACTTCTGTGGACATTTCTAAGAGACAATTTAACGCCCGAATGGAGGGTATCGCTATGAACGAAACATATAAAAAACAATATGACGTAGTTGTTGCGGGCGGAGGCGTTTCCGGCGCTGCTGCGGCCATAGCTTCAGCCCGTGGCGGCGCGAATACGCTGCTGGTAGAGCAAGCCGGGTACTTGGGTGGCACGCTTACCTCCTGCGGCGTTGCGCCCATGATGACATTTTTCGCCGGTGAAAAGCAGGTAATAAAAGGCCTGATGCAGGAAATCGTGGACAGAATGATCCAGCAAGGCTATTCCTGCGGCCACGTGAAGGATACCACAAGATACGTCAGTTTCGTTACCCCTTTTGAATCCGAAGGGCTGAAGCGGGTGCTTGACGATATGGCGGCCCAATCCGGCTGCACGGTTCTGTTCCATTCCTTTATTGGTGGAGTGATAGCGGAGAACAACAGAATTATCAGCTTGAAGATATGCAACAAGGACGGGCTTCATAATGCAAGCGCCAAGGTGTTTATCGACGCCACGGGCGATGGCGACGTCATGGCGTGGGCCGGGGCCGAATATCGTAAGGGCCGCCCGCAGGACGGCGCCTCGCAGCCCCTTACCATGAAGATGAAATACTGCAATGTCGATACCGGTGCGGTGAAGGCATATGTGAGGGTGCATCTGGCGGATTTTCCCCGCTTAAAGCATAATTTCGATTTGGTTGATACGGATGAGCCGCTTTCCCTGGCGGGGTTTGACAGCGTGTTCCGCAAAGCAAAGGAAAACGGTGAACTGTCCATTCCCCGTGAAGATATTCTGATGTTCGAGACCTGCAGGCCGGGCGAATTTGTTGTGAACACCACGCGGATTTTGAATTGTGACGCCACCGACGCCGTCAGCCTTTCAAAAGCGGAGATGCAAGGCCGAAAACAGTGCGAAGAACTGGCGAAGTTTTTTAAAGCCCATGTGCCCGGGTTTGAAAAAGCCATACTTGAATTTACCGGCCCATCCATCGGTATACGCGGTTCCCGGCAACTGGTGGGCAAATACGTTCTCACATCCGAAGATGTGCTGCGTGCCAAAAAGTTTGATACGGCGGTTGCGCATTCGGGCTATCCCATAGACATCCACAGCCCCGACGGGGAAGGTACCCGCACCCACTACATCGGTGAGGATGGCGGGCGAGCTTATTATGATATCCCCTATGAGATCATGGTGCCTAAAACCATCGAAAATTTGCTGGTAACCGGCCGCTGCGTTTCCGCCAGCTTTGAGGCGCAGGCGTCCATCCGCCTGACCCCTTCGGCCGGCGCCATGGGGCAGGCGGCAGGCATCGCCGCGGCCCTTGCGGCAAAGGGAAACCGTTGTGTCGGCCAGGTGGATGTGACCGAATTGCAAAGGTTGTTAAGGAGAAATGGCGCATACATAGAAGGCTAGAGAACCCTGGCCGCCGCCTAATCCGGATAGGCGGCTGCAAATCGCCACAATCCCGCAATAATAAGAACATCAAGGGAGGAACAGATCATGGCAACACTGCAAGCAATCGGCATTCTTGTCATCTTTGCGGCCTGCGTGGCTTTGATGATGACCCGCAAACTGCCCACCATTCTTGCTTTACCCATCATGGCCATCGGCATTTCACTGGTGGCGGGCATTCCCTTCATTTCGTCCGATGCGGAAAAATTTACAATAGCAAAAGATGTTCTCGAAGCCGGCGCCATGCGCATGAGCACTGCCATTGCAGGCCTGTTTTTTGGCGGCTGGTTTGGCAAGGTGCTCACAAAAGTCGGCATTACGAAGACCATCATAAGAAAAGCGGCTGAATTGGCGGGGGACCGCCCGCTGCCCATCGCACTCGCGTTCTTCGCCGTTTGTTCCGTCATCTTTGCCGCGTCCAACGGCCTTGGCATGGTCATTCTGGTTGGAACCATTGTTATTCCCATCATGATCAGCGCGGGCGTAGAGCCCCTTGTCGCCGGTCTTGTGCTGCTGCTGGGCAACGGCGTTGGCGTTACGTTCAGCGTTGGCACGCTTGGCGTATACATCGATACCCTGGGCCTGCCGCTTGCAACGGTGACGCAGTATTCCTGGCTGTGCGGCATTCCGCTTATGATCGTCGGCGTAGTGATGCTGGTATTCATGATCAAGTTCCGCGGCAAAACCCGCAAAGCGTGGGCCATGCCCGCCGCCGAAGAGCCCGGCGAAAAGAATGTGCGCGCCATTGCCCTAATTAGCCCCATTGTTCCCGTCGTGCTGGTATTCGCCCTGAAAATGCCCCTTGTTCCTTCCATACTGATCGGCATCGTGATCGCCCTTCTTCTGTCCACTCCTAAAAATGTCATACAGGTTGTATCCAGCGGATTTGTGGAAGGGTTGCAGGATACCGCCGGCGCCGCTGCCCTGATGATCGGCATCGGCATGACATTGAAGGCGGTTATGGCGCCCGAAGTGGCCGCAATCCTCAATCCCATCATACAGGCCATACTGCCCAACAGCCCGGTCATGTTTGTATTGGTGTTCGGCCTATTGAGCTTCCTCGCGATCTACCGCGGACCGCTCAATGTCTGGGGCCTTGGCAGCGGCATTGTGGCGCTGCTTGCGAGCGCCGGTATGAACCCGGTCGCCGCCATGGTGGCGCTGCGGCTCGACTCCAACGTCCAGGCGGTGTGCGACCCCACCAACAGCCACAACGTCTGGGTATCCGATTTCAGTAAGACCGATGTGAACGAATACCTGAAAAAGAGCATTCTGTGGATCATGGTTTCCACATTTGTCGGGCTGATCGTCGCCAGTTTTGTGGTATTCTAAAAGTGCCGCAAGGCACTTTCCCGACAAATTAGCGGGAAGGAACCTTGGTTCCTTCCCGCTCCCAACAATATAACAGTACGCTCGAAACCTGAAAGGAAACTATGGGAGCAAAGGTTAGAATAGGCATTGATGTGGGCGGTACCTTCACCGATGCCGTGGTAATTGACAACGACACCTATGAGGTGATCGCCAAACGGAAAATCCCTACCACGCACCGTGAAGGGGTTGCCCTTGGAGTTGTACGCATCATTTCCACATTGATGGAGGAAAATAACATATCCCCGGATGACGTGGTATTCATTGCCCACGGCACCACTCAAGCCACCAACGCCCTCCTGGAGGGCGATGTAGCAAAAGTGGGCATTGTGGGCATGGCGACCGGCATTGACGCCCGCGGGGCAAAGGGCGAAACAAATGTAGAAAGCATCGAACTCGCGCCGGGCAAATTCCTGCAAAGCAGCCATATTTTTTTGGACAGCAAAGATGTAAATGACAGCAGCATCGACGCCGCCATTGAGGAATTATTGGGGAGACAGGCGGAAGTAATCGTTGCCAGCGAAGCGTTCAGCGTGGACGATCCCGCAAGGGAGCTTCAGGTCATGGACCGCGCCGTAAAAAAAGGCGTTTATGCGACGGGAGGGCATGAAATCAGCCAGCTCTATGGGCTGAAAATGCGCACCCGCACCGCGGTGGTGAACGGCAGCCTGATCCCCACCATGATGAAGACCAGCAACATGACCGAACAGGCCGTGAAGGATACGAAAATCAAAAGCGGTTTGATGATTATGCGCTGCGACGGCGGCGTCATGAGCATCGACGAGGTGCGCAAGCGTCCCATACTCACCATGCTGTCCGGCCTTGCCGCGGGCGTGGCCGGCGCCCTGATGTACGAAAAGGTTTCCGA
>JAFABA010000080.1 GCA_023426265.1 Bacillota bacterium | reverse complement strand
GTTCGCCCTTATGCACATCCTTTGCCCAGTCCCGCAGGTCGTCCGCATCAAAGCCGCTCGCCTCGGTGATTAAAAGTTTGTTATGGGAGGCCATCAGCGCGTTTTTCAATATGATCTGGTCCAGCTTATCCGCGTAGCGCTGCTGCCCTTCAAACAGATCGACAAGGCCCAGCCCCAGTGGGCTGCCCTTCCTTTGGAACAGCGGCGTCACAAAGAACGGGTACTGGCCGTGGGCGTAATAACCCTCCGGCTTTAAATCCCTGCTGTCGGTGAGCACTTTGCCGCCCGCAAGCTGCGCCATGTGCACGCGGCACGCGCCGGTGTTCGCGTCGTACTCCCGCCACCAGTACTCGATGAGCAGCGCGGTCTTGCTCTTATCTCCCGTAATATGCGTATCCTCCGCCAAGGGCTGGCCGGAGTACCCGTCCACGCTTCCGTCATAGCCTGGGAAGCGGGAAGCGAGCCATTCCCGCGTGCGCAGCGCAAACTTGAACACCGCCCGACCGTCCTGGATATCCGTGCACAGCGGGTCGAAGAGTATCCCCCGGTTGTCCGTATGCCGGATGAACGCGCCGCCCAAGTTCCCGTTGAGCCCCGGGTCGTACCCCACCTCCTGTATGGCGTAGCCGCCTACCAGCAAATCGTGCACCATACGCCGATACTCGCGCTCGTAGCAGGCGGCGTCGTGATTTTCGCGGATCAACGCCTCCACCACGCGCGCGGCGCGGGTATCCTCCGGCGTTTCCGGCGTAATGACGGCCTCGGGCAGCGCGTCCATCAGATCCGCCGCGATGTTTTCCACCGTAGACTGTATCACCGGCGTGGCCGGGCGCGGCTCATTCGGGTCCAACTGCGGCACATCGTGCCAGTGATCGCCGCAATACATCCGCTCTGCGTGCTCGAGCCGCTGCCACTCGTTAGAGTAGGCGGAACGGAACTCTTCAAACAGCGCGTACGCGCGGCTCCTGAGTGCTTCTGTCGCTTCGCTTTTTCGCATCCATAACCCCTTTCCCCGTTCGTCCGCCACCCGATGGCGCAAAAAAGACCCGCGTTAACGGATCCATTATACGAACAAACGTTTTTATACTAGCAGTATATCACCGGATTCGGGGCTGTACAGGTAAGAGTGGTTCTTAGGACGAAGCCGCGCGCTGCCTGTGGGGCGGGTCCAAAGCGCTGCCTGTGGCAGAGTAAGCGAGGACCAAGTCCAATAAGCAAGGAAGTGCCGCGACCGATAGGAAACGGGACGACCATTGCGAATTGAGGTAAAAGTAAGCGCGGCGTAAGTCCAGTGAAGCCCTCGGCGGGGCACGCCTCGGGCACTAGGCCTGCGGACCGTCGCAAGGGAACACAAGGCAGCGGCTTGCCGCAACGCAGCGTGACCTTTGTGAACTGAGTCTCCTTTAAGCCATTGCGCTCCTTTTCGGTTGCCGATATAATCAAGACTGGATCAAAGTGCAGAAAAGTACGATATAAGAAATAACGAGGTGTTTTTATGAAGCTAGGCGTCGTGGGCCTGCCCAACGTAGGCAAAAGTACGCTGTTTAACGCGATTACGCAGGCGGGAGCGCAGGCGGCGAACTACCCGTTCTGTACCATAGAACCCAATGTCGGCATGGTGGCGGTTCCGGATGAACGGCTCAACGTGCTCGCCAAAATGCATAACCCGGAAAAAATCACACCCACCACGATAGAGTTTGTGGATATCGCAGGCCTGGTTAAGGGCGCGTCCCGCGGGGAGGGGTTGGGCAACCGCTTCCTTGCGCATATCCGCGAGGTGGACGCCGTGGTGCATGTGGTGCGCTGCTTTGAGGATGAAAACATTGTGCATGTAGACGGTTCCGTGAACCCCGTGCGGGATATGGAGACCATCAACCTCGAGCTGATATTCGCGGATATGGAAACCGTGGAAAAGCGCATCGACCGCGCAAAGAAAAACGCTAAGGGCGGGGACAAGGCGGCCCAGGCGGAAGCAACGCTCTTTGAGCAGGCGTACGCGCATCTGGAGAGCGGTAAGCCCGCGCGCACGCTGCCTGAAGAAGCGAGAGAACTGTGCCGGGAGAACTTTTTACTGACCGCAAAGCCCGTCATCTACGTGGCCAACATCCGCGAAGAGGACGTGGGGAAGACAGACCTGCCCCTTGTGAAGAAGCTTTATGACGAAGCAAAGGCGGAGGGTGCGGAGGCCATCACCATCTGCGCAAGGGTGGAAGAGGAGCTTGCTTCTTTGGACCCGGAGGAAAAGGCGGCGTTTTTAGAAGAATTGGGTATAGGAGAGAGCGGGCTGGACCAATTGGTGAAGGCCTGCTACCGGCTGCTTGGGCTCATCAGTTACCTCACGGCTGGCCCCAAGGAGGTGCGCGCCTGGACGATCGAGCACGGCACAAAGGCGCCGCAGGCGGCGGGGAAGATTCATTCCGACTTTGAGCGCGGCTTTATCCGCGCGGAGGTCGTGGCCTACGATACTTTGATGCAACACGGCTCCATGCAGGCCTGTAAGGACAAAGGCCTCATCCGCTCGGAAGGAAAGGAATACGTGATGCAGGACGGGGATATTGTCCTGTTCCGCATCAACGTATAAGAAAGATCGATTGGGAGCATTGCCGCCCGATTGCTGTGCGGTATTTTGCCAGAATGCGGCGAACCCATATTGGGCCGCCGGGCGTCAGTATTACAGAGCAAATATGGAAAAGACTCTCTGCTTACGCAACAGGCGCGTACGCCCGTATATGGGTGCGCGCGATATGAATGAGATGTAAACAAACTAAGAATATCCGGCGTTTTTCCCCACAAAGCGACCTCTGTTTGGTACAATATACGAAACATGTAAACAGGCATATTCTGTAATTTTCTGGTACACGAAAGGGTAAAGGGGCGATAGAATGCGAAGAACGATTAGCGGCGTATTGCTGGCAGTTTTCCTCCTCACGGTCATACCGCTTGCAGGAACCCGTACGGCTGAGGCGGCGGATTATTCCAATGTACGCGTCCTGCTCTCCATAGGCAGCGTCAACGCGCTGACCATTCCCATCAGCGGCAATTACTTTTTGCAGGAAAACGGCGCAAGCTTTAAAAACGGAACGCTGACCGTGCAGGTGTCGGGCAGCCAGCTTGTTGTTTCGCACTCCTCCACCGGCGAACTCTACCGAGGCAGCAGCGTGCAGATCATGCGCGAAAACATTGATCCTTCGGCGGGTTATTTCCGCCTTGCCACATCCGGCGTTACGCGCACATTCCTTGGACATCTTACCCTAAAATATTCCGGCGGCGCGATCCGCGCCATCAACACCGTGCCCCTGCCGCATTACCTCTACGGCGTGGTGGCCTATGAAATGAGCAACACGTTCCCCTCTGAGGCGCTCAAGGCCCAGGCCATCGCCGCAAAATGCTATGTGCTGGCCAACATGACGGGCAGCAGCGATTACGACATTGGCGATACTGCAACCGATCAGGTATATAAGGGCTACAATTCCAGCTACACATACGTGATGAATGCGGTAGACTCCACCTACAACATCGGCCTTTATCTTAGCAACAAGATATTGTGCAGTTACTTTGCCGCTTCCAACGGAGGCGCCACCATACTGCCGTCCGACGCGTGGGGCGGCACCAACCGCTACCAGTGGGACAAGGCCTACGACCGCAGGGAGGACCCGTACGATGTCGCGAACCCCTACAGCGTGCAGGAAACGGTGCTCTTCCCGAAGAGCGGGGAACGCGGCATGACCGCCGCGCTTTCCAATTATCTGCGAATCCGCGCGGGCATGGTGCTTCAGGGTGCGGGCTATATAGACGGCAACAGCGTGGTCGTCGCCATCAATTCCATTGATAGTTTTAAACTCAAAAGCGGCTCCACGGCGGAAATCGCCATGAGCGTGGTCGTCCAGCTTTCGGACGGCTCCCAGACAGTTATGAACTTCCAGTACAGCTTTGACATTAACGAGCTTGTCTGGAACGGCATCATGACCAAGCCGAACCTGCGCCTTTTTACCATCACGGAGGACAGAGACGGGTACTATGTGACCCGCGGACGCTATGGGCATGGCGTGGGCCTTTCCCAGCGCGGCGCGCAGCAGATGGCGGACTCCGGTTGGAACTATGAGAAAATCTTAAAGTTCTACTACCCCGGCGCTACCATTAAATCCATGGGGCTTACCGCCCCCACCAACCCAAATAAGCCTGCGGATACCACCCAGCCCGGAACAGGTACAGGTACGAATCTTGGCGCGCCCATCGCTACCGCCGTCACCACGGCCAACGTCAACTTCCGCGCCCAGGCTTCCGCTTCTTCCACGCTGCTTGGCGCATTGCCCAAGGGCCTGGAGTTGAATGTATACGCGCAGGAGAACGGCTTCTCCCTCACGGAGGTTAACGGCACAGCCGGCTATGTATCCAACTCCTACCTCAAAATTACGCCGGTTTCCGGTGGGAATACGCCGCAGCCCCCCGAATCCTCTCCGAGCGGCAATACGGTGGTTGCGTATGGCGTGGTCAACGCCAGCACACTCAACTTCCGCGATCAGCCCACCACCAGCGGCAAGATACTCGCAAGGCTTGTGAAGGGTAATGTCGTAAACATCTACGGGTATGTGCAGAACAGCACGTGGTACTACTGCAATTCGAACGGTGTGGACGGTTATGTCAGCGCGCAGTACATCACGCTGACGGGTACACCGGGTACCAGCGACAGCCCCGGTACTCCGAATAGCAACAGCACGCCCGTCATCACGCCCGAAAACGCCGCCCCCGTCAGCGGCACTATCGGCACCGTGACCGAAAACGAAATCGTGTTGCGGTCCAACCCCTCCACCTCCAGCGGCAGCGTAGTCGCCAAAGTCCGGAAGGATACACAGCTTCTTGTGCTGGGCCAGTCCGGCAACTACTATGCCGTACAGGTGAACGATTTGCAGGGGTATGTGTCCAAGGACAGCCTGAGACTCTCCTCGGGCAACTCCACCAACAATTCGGGCGGAATCGGCGGCAGCAGCACGGCCGCTGTATCCGGCCCCGGTACAATGACCGCTTCCGCCAACTTCCGTAAAGGGCCGGGCACAAATTACGCCGCCATCAAGACGCTAAGTAAGGGCACGAAGCTTACCGTGCTTGCGCTGGAGAACGACTGGTACAAGGTGGACGTAAACGGCACCACGGGCTACATCAGCAAGGCGTATATCAAGCTGGACGCCACCTCCTCCGGTTCCTCTTCGGCGGGCGGTTCCTCCGATACGCCGACCGGCACCGGCACGACCACGGGCTCCGTCAATTTCCGCAATGGGCCGGGCACGAATTACGCCGCCATCAAGATGCTCGCAAAAGGCGCGAAGCTCACCATCTACGCTTTGGAAAACGGCTGGTACAAAGCGGCTGTAGACGGCACCACGGGCTATGTCAGCAAGGATTACGTGAAGCTTGATTCCGGTTCCTCCGGCGAAACGCAGGGTAGTTCCACCACCTGGGTGGGCGAGGTCTACAAGGAATGGGTGCGTATGCGCTCCACGCCCGATCTCAGCTCCCAGAGCAACGTCATTGGCGATTACAACGTCGGCACCCAGGTGACTATACTCGCCCAGACCAGCAACGGCTTCTACCAGGTGGTGGTCAACGGCGTAAGCGGGTACATGCACAAGGATTACGTGAAAATCATAGGCGAAACGGAGGCCGCGAGCACCGCTGCCGGTACTACCACCGCAAACGTCTACCTGCGCGCCAAGGCAAGCTCCACCGGAACCGTACTAACCACCATCCCCAAGGGCTCGACGCTCTCCATACTGGGCAGCTCCGGCGAATACTACCATGCGCAGTACGGTTCGCTGACCGGTTACCTTGTACAAAAATATGTGTCCGTGCGGTAAGCCGGTTTAAACCCGGCCACGGACAGCAATGTGAAAGCCCCCGTTCCAAATGGAGCGGGGGCTTTTAGTCGAAAAAGTGCTTACAGCACTTTTTCGAGGATCACAGGAACAACTTGTGCCTGCGGCACGGCCAGTTGTTCCTGCAAGGAAAGCCTTGCGCCACAAGGCCTTCCGCCGCCACCCCACATGTCGCTGGCGGCAGTTTTTAAGCCCCCGGTGGGTGGAGCAATCGCTGCCTGCGGCAGAGTAAGCGGGATGAAGCCGGCGCCAAAGACAGCAGACGCCCCAGTGAACCATTTGCAAGCCGAAACAAACAGGCATCCGCCGCTTGCCGAATGACCCGAGCGCAAAAGCCCAATGGATCACTCGGTGGGGCACACCTCGTGCACTGGGCCTGCGGCTGTCGCAAGGGGACACCGCTCGTGCGACCATTGCAAACTGTAAAGTGGCCCTGAACCTCAAGAGGCTTTTCGGCTGAAAGCCGGAGGTGCGCCCTCAATGGGAGGTGTCTTGAACGCTAGGCCTGAGAGGCTTCGCTCCGCACCCACGTCCCAAAGGAAGGGGTGTGGGGAAAGTATGCGCTAACGCTGCATACTGAAAAAATATTTCGCCTTATGGCGAAAATCCCGGGTTCTAAAATCGCGTCACTGGCGCGATTTTTACCCTTTCAGGGCACCGACCCGCTATCCCACGAAGCGCTTTTATATGCACTTCGTGAGATAGCCCCAAAGCAAAAAATCTGTCGCGACGGCCCGCAGTCCCAGAGGCCTTCGCCGTCTCCCGCCGGGGACGCGGCACTGGAAGCGCCGATGCCTTAACCCCTATTGAAACGATAAAGCCCCCGCTCCAATGGAGCGGGGGCTTTAGTTGTGGTATTCGCTTACCGTAACCTAAATTACTTCACAGCCTTGAGGAAGAAGTAGATGCGGGACTGCGCGGTGGCGTAGTCGTAGTTGTTGCCGCAGGTGTAAACGGTGAGGAAGATGTCGTCCGTGGAAACCGCCGTGTTGAAGTTGTATTCGGACCGGTTCTTCTGGTACTGGACCCACGCCTGCACCTGGGAGGGGCTGGAGCTGCTCAAAGGATTGGTATTATAATTGAGCGTGCTGGTCGGTTCGGTTGCCGGGGTCTCATACATCGCCCAGACCTGCCACTGGTTGTAGCCGAACAGGCTGATGTTCCAGAGACGGTTGGCGGCAACGGTCAGGCTGGGGATGCTGGCAAGGGAGCCCTTCTTCGCGCCTGCATCGGTGGTCTGGTGTACGGTGTAGCCAAGCGTCTTTTCCTGGAGATAGTGCAGCTGGTGGAACATCGTGCCGGACTGGCGCATGTTGTGGCCCGTAATGGTGTTGTTGCGTACCATATCGCCATAGAAGGCATAGATTGCGCCGGAGTCGGAACTCTTCTTCTTGGCGTCGTGGGTTGCGTAGTAGTGGACGTCGCCCTTCCTGAAGAGGATCGGGTGGGAGATGTTCGTGCCATTGATGCTGATATAGCCGATGACGTCGGAGTTGGCCTTCTGTGCCGCGTCCAGTTTGGACTTGATGGCGGAGGGGATGGTGGATTCATACGGCGCTACCTTGACACCGCCATTGCCTACAGTCGTGCTGCCGGTAGAGCCGGTGGAGCCGGAACTGACCTGCACATACCGCTTATCGATATAGCCGGTCTTGCCGTCATAGGAAACCTGATAGAAGTTGCCGCTCTCGCCCAGTATGGTAACGGCGGCGCCCTTGGCGGGCTTTGCAACTATGGAGGCAGACGTGCTGGCCGAGGCGCGCATGTTTACATTGCTGCTGACGTTATAGATCACGCCAGGCGTGCCGGTGGTGCTGCCGGTAGAGCCGGTGGAGCCGGAACTGACCTGCACATACCGCTTATCGATATAGCCGGTCTTGCCGTCATAGGAAACCTGGTAGAAGTTGCCGCTCTGGCCCAGTACGGTAACCGCAGCGCCCTTGGCGGGTGTCGCTAGTATCGCGCCGCTTGTGCTCGCCGAAGCGCGCATGTTTACATTGCTGTTGACGTTATAGATCACGCCAGGCGTGCCGGTGGCGGCCGTACCGCCGGAGAGCGCCTTCATGTTGGAAAGCGTGCCTGCGTTGGTCAGCGTGACGGCGGTTCTTTCAATGTAGCCTACCGCCGTGCCGGTAGCGCTGGTGCGGATAACGTATACGCCCTTTGCGCTGACCTGGGATTCGACGCCCACGATATCGTTCTTCGCGAACGTGCCGATCACCGTGGTCTTGTCTGCGGTGGAGTATACCTTCGTATCGTCTGCAATGACCTTGCCGTAGGTATAGATGTTCGCTGCAAGCGCGGGCACGGCCAAGCCGAGCATGACGGCCATGCACAGCGTCAGCGCCAGTAGGCGCAGCCCCTTGCGGGTGGTTTTCATGAGATGTTCCCTCCTTGTCGTTGGTGTTTTTTAGTTCCTAGTTTCAAATCCGCGTCAGTCTACGTTCTTGAGGAACACAAACAGGCGGGAATTCGCGGTGGCGTAGTCGTAGTTGTTGCCGCAGGTGATCAGCGTCATAAGCTGGTCCTTCTCCGTTACAGACACGCCGAAGTCAATTTCCGAGCGGCCGAGCTGGTAATTGATCCAGCTCTTGGCCGAAGGGCTCAGGTTCCAGTTATTGCGCAGGGTAGCGATGGGTTCGTTCGCCTTTACCTCATACATGGCGAACACTTCCCACTTCTGCTTGCCGAATATGGAAATATTCCATGTGCGGCCCGCGCTGGTCTTGTACCAATCCTTCAACGTGGCGGAAATCGGCCTTCTGCAATCATTGGACTGGCACTTCGTATATCCGAGCGCCGCTTCCTGCAGGTGGTGCAGCTGATGGAACACGCTGTTGGAGCCGCGCAGGTTGTGGCCAAATATCACCACGTTCTTGGTGATGCGGCTGGAGAAGGGGTACACGCCTTCATAAGACTTCTTCTTGTAGATGTTATGGCTGGCATAGTACCAGTTTGCGCCATATAGTATAGGCTCGTCCACATTCGTGCCCGGTACCTGGATCCAGCCCACTGTATCGGAATTGATCCGCTTCGCGCCGGCAATCTTCGAGGCAAGCGAATCGGTGGAAGAAATGCCTGTGTTGGCCTTCGTTCCTCCTTCCGCAACATCTCCGGTCGCGCTTTCGGCGTTGACCGCAGTGGACTTAGGCGTGGCGGTGGGGGTGGCGGTGGTAGGGCTTGGCGTAGCAGCCGCGGTTTCCGCGCTTAACAGGCTGTCTTCCTTCACATGCGCCATGTCGATATAGCCAGAAAGCCCATTGTAGGTAGCGGGAACCCAAGTCTTGCTGAACGTGGCGTCCAGTATGGTAACAGGCTGGCCCGGCGCGATCTTGGTTATCAGGTCGTAGGAGCGGCTGGGGCCTGTGCGCAGTACGGTGTTGCGGGTGGTGACCACTTCTTTTGTCACCTTCGGAGTAGTGGGGGCGGCTACGGAAGCAATTTTAAGATACTGTGCGGTGATATAGCCTTCCTGCCCGGAAACGCTCACCTTCCACCAGCCCTTTTCGGTGGTGTTGTCCAGTACCGTTACCGTGGTCCCTTTTGCAACCTTGGTGAGGGAAGAATATTCCGTTCCGGGGCCTGTGCGCAACATGACGTTGCCGGTGGTGACCGCAGATACGGTAGCGGTAGCGGTCGCAGCAGCCGCTGCGGGAACAAGAACGCTGAACATCACGACAAGAGCGAGCAATAGCGCGCCAAAGCGCGCGGTCCGGTTGAATGACATTGGAATCCCCTTTCAAAATCTGCGTATTGACAAATATGGGAAAACGTACCGTTTTAGCGTCAATCCTTTTTATTCCCGTCGCCGCCGCGTTTATTCGGAGCGGAAGGCTTCTTCTCCTCCTCGTCAAACTCGAAGGCGGCGCGGGGTGCCGGTTTTTCGCCACGGGGCCTGCCGGCGGATTGCTGCTTCTTGCTCCTGTCCGTCATGCGTAGCGTAAACACAAACAGAAGCACGATGGCAACGAGAGTCAATCCCCACAGAATATAAAGCGGGATGTTCCAACCGCCATTGCCGGAGCGGATGTTGAAATAATCCACCACGCCCAAAGCAACCATCAGCGGCCCGAGTATGAAAGAAAATAACCGAATCAGCTTGCGGTATTGTTCTTCCATGCCCTTTTTGATGTTCTCGTTCTTGAACATCTGACCCGATTTCATTATGGCGCCATATAAAATATAA
>JAFABA010000063.1 GCA_023426265.1 Bacillota bacterium | reverse complement strand
GTCGCAGGCTTCAAAAGGTATGAAAACTTACGGCGGTTTGTAATCTAACCGGGATGGTTCACATTCTTATGCGGTTCTTTAAGAGTGATTGGTATTCGTTTTTTTATATGCTATAAGGAAAATGAAGCGGATGCATCAGCGGATGCAGCCCCTCACTATATTATTTTTTGAAAGGAAACAGTACCATGAAAAAACTTATTGCTGTTCTTATCGTGGTAGTATTGGCATTCGGGATGGTTGCATGCGCTGCGCAAACGCCTTCGGCGGCCAATAATGCGTCCAAGCTGATCAAGGTTGGTATCGTCAACAATCCGCCGGCCGAGTCCGGATATCGCGCGGCGAATGTGGCAGACTTTGAAAAAGTCTTCGCGGAAGGGAACGGATACACGGTATCGACCTTCTACAGCCTGAAGAATGACGAGCAGTTGAATGCAGCCGGGCAGTTTATCACCGACGGCGTAGACTATCTTCTCATCTCAGCCGCCGCCACAGACGGTTGGGACGCTGTTTTGACGAGCGCTAAGGAAGCCGGCGTCAAAGTGTTCCTCTTCGACCGTATGCTCAACGCCGACGAGAGCCTGTATGAAGCCGCCGTTGTTTCCGATATGGCACAGGAAGGCATTACGGCTGTGGCGTGGCTGAAGGCGCAGAAACTCCCCTCGTATAATGTCATCCACATTCAGGGCGCAATGGGCAGCGACGCGCAAATTGGCCGCACAGCCGCGCTGGATGCTGAATTTGCATCCGGCGCCATGACAAAGGTTGTACAGCAGACCGCTACCTGGGATGAAGCCGAGGCAAAGAAAATCGTAGAAGCAATCATCAATTCCGGCGACGAATTCAACGTGATCTATGCCGAAAACGACGGCATGGCAAAGGGTGCTGTCGCGGCGCTGGATGAAGCCGGCATCACCCACGGCGTTGGCAAGGACGTCATTATCATGGGCTTCGATTGTAACAAGTGGGCGCTTCGGGAACTGCTTGCGGGCAATTGGAACTATGACGGCCAGTGCAGCCCCTTCCAAGCTTCCGTTATCGATGAGATGATCAAGAAGCTTGAAGCCGGCGGCACGCTTACGGAAAAGAAGGTGATTTCTCAAGAGCGTGGTTTTGACGCAACGACCATTACGCAGGCGGACATTGATACATACGGCCTGGGCGAATAGCCAATCAATCTTCTTTTCCCTATAACAGGGACCCCGTATCAGGCATGTGCGGTGTGGAGTATATGGATGTTTTCCGCATACTCCACACCGCCCTGTTAAGAAACTTTGGAACGCTTAAAGGATGGTACCTATGCAAGACGTCGTTTTATCCATGCGGGCAATCTGTAAAGCATTCCCGGGCGTACGCGCTTTGCAAAATGTGGATTTCACGCTTTGCAAAGGCGAAATTCACGCCCTGATGGGTGAGAACGGAGCAGGCAAGTCAACCTTAATCAAGGTTTTGACAGGCGTATACCCGAAAGACTCAGGGCAGATCCACATAGCGGGCTTTCATAAAGAAATTACCGTAAAATCGCCCCAGGAGGCTCAGAATTTAGGCATCAGCACCGTTTATCAGGAGATCACCCTGTGCCCGAACCTTACGGTTGCCGAAAACATGTTCATCGGGCGGGGCAATTACCGTTTTGTAAATTGGCGCTCTATAGAAAAGAAGACGGCGGAGATACTGGAGAAATTAAATATTCCGGCGAGAGCCACGCAGCAGCTTGCCACTTGCTCGCTGGCCGTACAGCAAATGGTCGCCATTGCCCGCGCCGTTGATATGGACTGCAAAGTATTGATCTTAGACGAGCCGACCTCTTCGCTGGACGAACACGAGGTCAAGAAGCTTTTCTCTCTTATGCGCGAACTGAAATCCCGCGGCGTAGGCATCATCTTCATCACGCATTTCCTGGAACAGGTGTACGAGATATGCGACAGGATCACCGTTTTAAGAAACGGCGAGCTTGTGGGAGAGTACGAAATAAAGGATTTGCCGCGCGTACAACTCATTTCAAAGATGATGGGGAAAGACCTTGATGATATTTCGGCGCTGCAAAACCGAAAGGAAGCCCGGGGGGATGCCGTACCCGTTTTTGAGGCGTTCGGGTTATCCAGCGCGGAGGGTACCAATGCGTTTGATTTCAAAATTTACAAGGGGGAAGTAAACGGGTTTACCGGGCTTCTTGGCTCCGGCCGCAGCGAAAGCGTACGCGCCATATTCGGCGCTGATAAAATTACAGGCGGCAGGGTGAAGGTAAACGGAAAAACCGTTAAAATATCCAGGCCCAAGGACGCCATGAGGCATGGCATCGGGTATTTGCCCGAGGACAGAAAACAGGACGGTGTCGTTGAGGATCTGTCCGTGCGTGCAAATATGATACTTGCATTGCAGGTAATGAAGGGCTTTTTCCGGCCGTTTTCCAAAACGGAGGCGGAAGCCTTTGCAGATGCGTACATCAAATTATTGGGGATAAAAACCGCTTCGACGGATACGCCCGTAAAATCGCTTTCGGGCGGTAATCAGCAGAAGGTCATCCTTGCGCGCTGGCTGCTCACAAATCCAAAGTATCTGATATTGGACGAACCGACGCGCGGCATTGACGTCGGTACAAAAGTTGAAATACAAAAACTTGTACTCAAGCTTGCCGAGGAAGGCGTCAGCGTTACGTTTATTTCATCCGAAATAGAGGAGATGCTGCGCACCTGTTCGCGGCTCATCGTGATGCGGGACCGTAAAATAGTGGGCGAACTGAGGGGCGAGGACATGACGCAGGCGAAAATCATGCACACGATAGCGGGGGAGGCAGCTCAAAATGGCTAATGCTTTCAAGAAATTTGCGAGGTCACAGTTGGCTGTCCCGCTGTTCGCGCTCTTTTTGTTGATTGTTTTTAATGTAATCAGGGACGTTGGATTTTTCTCTTTGGCCATTACAACCAACAACGATGGAAACACCGTTCTTTCAGGGAATATCATCAGTATCTTAAACGGCGCATCCGAGCTTGCTATTTTGGCAATCGGCATGACGCTCGTCACAGCGTCGTCGAAAGGGCAGGATATCAGCGTTGGCGCGGCGGCGGCAATAGCGGGCAGCGTTTTTGTTCGTGTGCTTCGCGAGAATCAAATTACAATGCCGATAATTCTCGCCGCCTTTTTGGCAAGCTGTATCGTCGCAATGATTTTCGGCGCGTTCAACGGCACATTGGTTGCCGTATTCAGGATCCAGCCGATGATTGCGTCATTGATACTGTTTTCTGCCGGACGCTCTATCGCATATTGGATAAACGGCGGAGCGACCCCTACTGTTGAAAGCCCGCTGCTGGGGTATATCGGAAGCTTTATTCCGGGCATCCCCATACCCACGCCCATTATCATCGTAATGATATTCGGGGTGTTGGTTTCGCTTGTCTTACGATTCACCAATCTCGGGTTATACACGCAAGCCGTTGGCATCAACGAAAGATCCGCCCGTTTAAACGGAATCAACGCCGTTTTTATAAAACTATTATCATTTATGATACTGGGTGCTTGCGCCGCCATTTCGGGCTGTATTGCCGTCAGCAGAATAGGGCTTATCAACCATGAAACCATTCTTTTGGATATCGAAATGGACGCTATTCTGGCAGTCGCCATCGGAGGCAATGCTTTATCCGGCGGAAAATTTAGCTTGACCGGTTCCGTGATAGGGGCATTCGTCATTCAGGCGCTGACGATCACGCTCTATGCCATGAAGGTCCCTTCGACGGCGATAAAAGCCTATAAGGCGATGGTTATTATCGCCATTGTTGTAATTGGTTCGCCAATTGTGAAAGGATATGTCCTTTGGCTGCGCGATAGGCTGTTTAAAAAACCGGCGAAAGTGAAGCAAGACAACGAAAACGGAGAATTAGTAGTATGACCAGTAATAGAGGTGTATTTGCCGGGATCCCGGGAAAACGCAGGGAGCCTATTTCCAACACCAATTTGCTCCTGACCATAACGGTTTGTATATTCCTCGGCATGTATGTGCTCGCCATGCTTGTCTGGGGCGGCGGGTTCCTGAATCCTCAGCAGTTCCTTGACATTTTCAATAACAATGCGTTTTTGATTGTGATTTCCTGCGGGCTGACGATCGTCATGATAGCGGGCGGCATAGATATTTCGGTGGGCGGCATAACTGCGCTGGTGACCATGGCTTGCGTTGTTTATCTGGACGACCACGGCGGCAGCGTAATCGGCTCAATGGGTTTTGCTTTAGGGATAGGCATAGTGTTCGGGCTGATTCAGGGAATGTTGATCTCCTATTTGGAGATACAGCCCTTTATTATCACGTTAGCGGGCATGTTCTTTGCAAAAGGCATGACAACCATAGTCAGCGCC
This sequence comes from Bacillota bacterium, assembly GCA_023426265.1. Taxonomy (GTDB): domain Bacteria; phylum Bacillota; class Clostridia; order Christensenellales; family CAG-138; genus JAEYLA01. Next base: position 6,534 of record JAFABA010000063.1, on the reverse strand, counting down.
GTTCCACGCACGGCGACGCATGAAGCCTTTGCAGCGCTTAAGCAGTTTCGCATCGTGATTCCGGGTATCGGCTCTTATGGAAAAACCGGCAATTTTATTCCCGCCAGAATCGAGCCCGGCGTACTGGTGGCGATAGCTATCGTATTGGCTGTATTCGTAATTCTCAAATGGACGCGATTTGGGCGCAACCTCTATGCGGTGGGCGGCAACGGCCAAAGCGCGTTAATGCTGGGCATCAATGTAAAGCGCACAAAATTCTATTCCTATTTGCTGTGCGGGCTGTTGTCCGGAATTGGCGGCTATGTCTACCTGCTGCATACAGGGGCAGGAAACGCTTCCAACGCAACCGCCGCAGAAATGCAGGCGATTGCATCCGCCATTATCGGCGGGACATTATTAACCGGCGGCGTTGGCAATGTAATCGGTACGCTTTTTGGAGTGCTTTCTTTAAAGACGATCAACAATATTGTGATTGCTTCGGGGCTTAGGGAGCCATATTGGCAGAGCATTACCACCGGGCTTATGTTGTGCTTCTTTATTTTGCTTCAAAGCGTGATTCTCGCGCTTCGCGATAAGGGCGGCTTTCAGTTGCTGCCGGAATGGTTGAAGATCAAAAGCAAAGACAACAGAAAAGGTTTATCAATATAGCTTAAAGCGGCCCGTCATACACGTTATGATCCGAATTTTTGGCGAAAGGAATTGCAAATGGGACAAATTGTGCAATCGGACATCGAAGCGGGCAATATAGCGCTCGGCATTGAGCTTGGCTCCACCCGCATAAAAGCGGTGCTCATTGACAGCGCCCACAATCAGATTGCGTACGGCAGCCATACATGGAAAAGCCGGTTTGAGAACGGTGTATGGACGTACGCGTTGGACGATATCTGGAAAGGTATCCGGAACTGTTATGTCCGGCTCGCGGTGGATGTTTACGGGAGATACGGAACGATGCTGAAAAACATCGGGGCGGTCGGGATATCCGCGATGATGCACGGCTATCTGGCCTTCGATCAGCAAGGCCGTTTATTGGTCCCTTTCCGCACCTGGCGCAATACTTGCACGGGCGAAGCGGCGGAAAAACTCTCGGGGGTGTTCGGGTTCAATATCCCTCAGCGCTGGAGCATTGCGCACCTATACCAGGCCATATTGAACGGCGAGGAGCATGTAAACCAAATTAACTATATGACGACGCTCGCGGGCTATATCCACTGGCAGCTGACAGGGAAAAAGGTCATAGGCATTGGAGACGCGTCGGGTATGTTCCCGGTCAACGACGCCGACCGGCAGTATGACAGCCGGATGCTGGCTGCTTTTGATGCCTTGGTTGCGGACAAGGGGTTTACCTGGAAGCTTGCCGGTATTCTGCCGGATATATTGCCTGCCGGCGAATGTGCCGGGACGCTTACCGAAGAAGGAGCGAGGCTTCTCGACCCCTCGGGCACGATTGGCGCTGGTATCCCCATGTGCCCTCCCGAGGGGGATGCGGGCACAGGAATGGTGGCGACGAACAGCGTGGGGAAACTTACGGGCAATGTCAGCGCGGGCACGAGCGTGTTCGCCATGGCCGTGCTCGAAAAGCCGTTGTCAAAGGTATATCCGGAAATAGATATGGTCACCACGCCTGCCGGCGATCCTGTGGCGATGGTGCACTGCAACAACTTTTTGGGCGACATAGACGCGTGGGTAAGGCTCTTAGGCGACGCCGCAAAAGCGCTGGGAGCGGAATATGATACGGATCAGCTTTACGGCACTCTTTATAACAGCGCACTTCTGGGCGATGCGGATTGCGGCGGGCTTGTAAGCTTCAATTATATCTCCGGCGAACATATTACGGGATTTGAACACGGCTGTCCGCTGTTCATACGCCTGCCTGGCGCAGAGCTCAGCCTGCCGAATTTTATGCGGGCACATCTTTTTTCGGCATGCGCCGTACTGAGGATAGGCATGGATATCCTGTTCGGGGAAAACGTCAGGCTCAATTCGGTCACGGGTCACGGCGGCTTTTTCATTGTCCCCGAAGTGGGCCAGCGGGTCATGGCCGCGGCGCTGATGACGCCGGTCAGCGTCATATTGACAGCCAGCGAAGGCGGGCCGTGGGGCATGGCAATCCTTGCAATGTACATGAAGAATAAAACCGAAAAAGGGCTTGAAGATTATCTCTCCCCTATATTTGCCGGCGCCGGATGCCGGACAGTGGAGCCGGAAGCGAAAGACGCGGCGGGGTTTGCGGCGTTTCTTGAGAAATATAAAGCGTGCCTTCCGGTTGAACGGGCGGCGGCGGAAGCATGTAACAGCAAATAATCTGAAATATCCGGAGTGGAGGGAAGACTCATGGCATATCAATTCTGGTTTATTGTCGGCAGCCAGCATCTGTACGCCCATGCCGGATATGGTGACGGGCAACGAAGCGTGGACACGCGCAGGCGGTACGCACCACAGCGTGATTTCGTATGATCTGACCGTTGAACACATGGCGGACTTTGCGGAGATCATGGGGATCGAGTTCGTGCATATCGGCGCAGACACAACAATCGACGATTTAAAGACAAAACTCGCCCTGGGCGACATCATATGGGGCTGGTTATGCACGGTTCGGCATGGCCGTGCTTGCGTCGCGACAGCCCGCAGGCCTGGTGTCCGAGCCGTTTTCCGGTGAGGAACCGCAGAGGCGGCTTCCTGCACTTCCTGCCTACGGACTTCCGTATACGGGTAACTTGGATTACCCGTATGAGCATTATGCTGGAATCTTTTCTCTCCACTATAATGTGGAGGCGGATGTGTTTCGTCACATGCAGGATTAACGCTGGATACTTAGGATTCAATCGGAAACACTAATCTCAAAGATGCTTCCATTTGTTCTCAGCGGCAATGACCCTGGAAAAATTTTTGGGAGAATACTCAGATGCTTAAATGAGCAAACGATGGCCATTTGGGTAAAAAATCAGTGTCAAATAAGTGCATTACGGGCATACGACGATGATAACTTTCTAGGGGCAGAGGGGCATGATGGTTGCGGCATAAGCTTTTTTTTCCTGGAACCCTGCGGTGCGCACGTACGTCATATGGAAAGGGGAGAACAAAGGAGGTCAAAAATGAAAAAGAGTATAGGAATTGTTGTTATAGTGGTTCTCATGCTGACGATGGCGGCCTGTGCGCAGGATATCGATAGCCTTGTTCCTTCTGAATACGGTGAACTGAAAGATGCGGGCATTGTCATGCGCATCACGGACGAGACGGTGACCGCCGAGACGGATTCGGTGATGGTCGAGTACGTCAATAACACGGATACCGAGGTCGTGTTCGGTGAAGAGCCGCATCTGGAAATTGAGAGCGAGGGCAGCTGGTACGTTGTGCCCGTCAGGGAAGATGCCGCGTGGGTGGAAATTGCCTATATGCTGCCTCCGAACGGGAGCGATGAAAAGGAGTTCTCACTGAAATCGTATTATGAGAAGCTGAACCCCGGCCATTATCGAATCGTTAAAACGTTCTTCGCGGACAGCGGCAATGTGACCGCAGCCGCCGAATTTGATATACAATAAAGCGGCGCTGTTGACGCCGTTAAGTCGTTTTTTCGCCTGCGCGGTTGTGGAATGAGTGTAATACAGGCATAGCAAGGCTAGCTGCCCGAAGCGCGGCGCCTTATCAGCTATTTGCCTCAGGATGCTTACGGATTGACAAGCCGCCATCCGCTTGATACATTCATACATATAAGGCGGACTTAGGGGGAAATGCATTGACCATCAAAGATATCGCGCGCCTTGCCAATGTATCCGTAGCGACCGTTTCCAAGGTAATCAACGGCAAAGCGGAGAGCATCAGCAGCGAGACGAAAGCAAAGATTTTCGCGATCATAGAGCGCGAGAACTATGTTCCCTATAAGAAAGTAATCGACCGCGCAAACCGAAATGCCAGCATGGTGGCTTTGATCGTGAGCGATTTGAGCGATATCTTTTCGAGCGAGCTGGCGCGCGGCGTGGAAGATTACTTTTTTGCGCGCGATTTCAATGTGATCATCGCAAGCTGCGACAATGACGCGCCCAAAAATACAAGGCTCATCAATATGCTCAAAAAGCAGAACATCCGGGGGCTCATTCAGTTTCCGCAACCGAATACCAGCGAAGAATCCCTGAAAATGCTTGAGCAAGAAAACATATTTACCGTCATTATGGACGATTATCTTCAAACGCCCAATGTGACCAAAACATATTTTAATAACCGCGGCGGCGTCCGCATCGCGGTTGCATACCTCATTGAGCAGGGACATTCGCGCATCGGCGCGATTTTCCCGAAAACGAGAAAGCCCTATATGCAGGAACGCTTTGAGGGCTTCAGCCTTGCGCTCAACGAGCATGGGCTCGCGTTTGACCCGTCGCTTATCTACCAATCCGATGCCATGCCGCGCAAGCAATGCGGTTACGAGGGCGCGAAGCATCTGTTTGCGCAAAAGGTCTCCGCTATCTTCTGCTGTGACGACCACGTGGCGCTGGGCGTTTATCGGGCGGCGCAGGAAAACCGCATGAGCATTCCCGGTGATCTTTCGGTGATCGGTTTTGACGATACGATTTTCTGTGAACTGCTGGAGCCGAACTTAACCAGTATACGTCAGTCTGCCTACGAAATCGGGCAGCGCAGCGCCGAACTGCTTTACCACAAAATCATCAATCTGCCCGTCACGCAGAGCGTACAGGTACAGCCGCAGTTGATCGTGCGCAACAGCGTCGCCGCACCCAGAAAGGATTTTCACGTAAAAAAGAAAATCGCCGTGTTCGGCGAGCTGCGCATGGATACGTTTATTTATATGGACGCATCAGATCCCGGCCATGCAAAGTCTGTACAAACCTACGCCGGCGGCTGGGCGCTGCACAAAGCTGTTGAGCTGCTGCAGCCTGACGCGCTCCTATACGTGGTTGGCTGCCTGGGAAACGATGCGCAGGGACATAAATTGGTTGAGTCAATCATGGAAAAGGGCATTAAAACCAACGGCATCGTGTTCGGCGGGCAATTGCCCACGGGCTCCGCTTTCATTACCGTATCGTCCGGAGGCGAAAAAAACGAGGTGGCCTGCCTTGGTGCGAATGTGATGCTTGAGCGGATTGAAGCGCAGGAATACCGGTGGCTTTTCGAGAGCATAGACATGTGCGTGATCGCGGCCGGCGCGCCCGAACGCCTCAAAAAAGCGGCAGAGGAACTCTGCCGCCAGTATCATGTGCAATTGATCAAAGGGTAAGGCAAGGGGAGTCGAACCACTACGCCCCAAAACCGCTGATTTGGTGCATTTTTTTGTCATCGTCAGTCGCCATAGCGCCACTATGGCTTCTTCCTCTTCCTCAAACTGCTCTCAAATCAGCAGCTTTGGGGTTTACAAGTCCTGAGGGTTCAAAAGCATGTCAGTGCAAGGCGGCGGCGCGAAGGCGTGGTGGCGCCACGGCGAGCGTCGGCAACGCAGCAATGGCGTGCCTTGGAGCCCTCTCAGGACCGCAGGGGTTCAATTCCCCTTACCTTAAGCTTCTTTGCCCCTTCTATACAGAGTTCTACAAGCGTATCTATTTTGACTTCATGCATCCCCCGTACATAGGTGATCAGCGTGTCTCCGATTGGCGCAAGCCACTTGGAGGAAATGCGCCCGCCTTCCATCGCGCCGAGCACCGCGCCGAGCATGGCGGTGTTGCAGTCCACATCCTGCCCTGCGTATGCGGCAACGCGCATCGTCTCGTCAAAATCGCCCCGACCGAACCATAATGCAACAATCTCGATGGCTGCGTTTGGATAGGCATGCGTCAGGTTGTATTGCTCAAACCGCTCGGCGCACGCTTGGAGCGCATTCTCTGCGTCCATGCGCCTACAGCATTCCATCGCGTAGGAAACAACGGCCTTGAATTCGCTCTTGGACGGGACTGCCCGGGCGGCTGCGGCGAGCAGCGCCCTTACGTCGTTTTCGACGAACGCAAGCGAGGTAAGCACGGCGTTGAAAATCTCGCCGATGATGCCGTTGTTGTGATGCGATACGCAGCCGTCCAGAAACGCAAGCTGCGCGGCGCGCCGTGCATTGCCCGGCGCAACGTATCCGCACACGGCGCCGCGCATCTGCGCGCCGATCCACTCCCGGTACGGATTATGCAGTTTCCCCGAAAGAGGCGGCAGGATGCCCAGCGCAATGTTTTTGAGCGCGATATCCTCCGCCGACCAGCCGTACGGGATCCGCGCGGCCCATTCCTCCGCGATGCGCCGGGAGGAAAAGGGAGCATCTCCGTTTAGCGCCTTCAGGAAGGCGAGCTCGTACGTAATATCGTCGTTGTACAGGCTGATGGGCTTCAGATAACCGTCTATCCCGTCAAGCGCCGCGCGAATCTGATCGCCGGAGTATCCTTCAATCGCCGTGCCGAAAGCGCCGCCCGCAATTTGGCCCAGCCAGCTAAGCTTGAGCTGCGCGCGAAACGCGTTGGAGTCCAACCTTACAGGTGCTACTGCTGTATAATGGGAATCTTCCGCCACCTCATCAAACGTTTCGTATATCCGGTAATTCCAATACGGGTG
>JAFABA010000025.1 GCA_023426265.1 Bacillota bacterium | reverse complement strand
TATGAGATCAACCGCACGGGCCTTCCTAAGGAGGGGATTGTTGCGGGCGTATTCCTTGGTACGGGCTTGGGCAACGCCATGTGCATCGACGGACGCGTCTATAAAGGCAGCAACGGCGTCGCGTGCGAGCTTGGGCATATCCCTGTCCTGGGTCTGGAAGCGGCCTGTGGCTGCGGCAAGAAGGGATGTATCGAGCTGCTTGCGTGCGGCAGGGTACTCCAGAAGCTTGCAAGCGGGTACGGTTGCCACATCACGGAGTTGTTTTCCAGGCATGCCGGGGAGGAAGACGTGCGGCAGGTGGTGTATGCCTTTGCCGTTGCCATTGCAATCGAAATTACGATCTTAGACCCCGCGTATGTGATCCTCGGCGGCGGCGTTGTGGAAATGGAAGGATTCCCGCTTGATTATCTCAAAGAGAGCATCGCGGAAAACCTGCGCATCCCCAACCCGCGCGAAGCGCTTACCATTGTACCCGCCTCCGGCGACGAGCACGCGGGCGTGGTGGGGGCTGCGATCCATGCTATGCAGTTGCTTGCATAACAAGATAAAACTGCCCGCTCAAGCTTGAGCGGGCAGTTTTGCTTTTGAATCAATCAAACCCGTTGTGGGAGAAATAACCAGAATTTCCACATAGGAAGAGCTTCCCTGAATATATTGTTTGAAAGAAAAATCTGGGGAGGGCGTTCAGGTGGAATATTTGGTAAACGTGGAACCGGGCGTGGGAATATATGTAAACGATATCAACCCGGAAGGAAGAAACCCCATACTATTCATGCACGGATGGCCGATCAACAATAAAATATTCGAGTACCAGTACAATGAGCTGATCAACAAAGATATCCGCTGCATCGGCATGGATGCAAGGGGGTTCGGCCAGTCCAGCAGACCGGTTTCCGGCTACGATTACAACCGGTCTGCGGACGATGTCCGTGGCGTCATCGACGCGCTCAGGCTCAGGGATCTGACGCTGCTTGGCCACTCCACCGCGGGCGCCGTCGCCATACGGTATATGGCGCGCCACAACGGGCACGGGGTAAGGCGGCTTGTGCTGTGCGCGGCGGCAGCCCCAAGCCTGATACAGCGGCCCAATTTTCCGTACGGCATTACCGAGCAGGCGGTGCTGGATATTATAAGAAATACGGAAAATGACCGCCCGCAAATGCTCACGGATTTCAACAAGATGTTCTTCTATCATCCGGTGACGGAGCCGTTTAACCAATGGGCCACGGACCTTGGGATGCAGGCGGCGAGCTGGGCCACGATTGCGGTCTCTTATGCGTGGATTGCGGAAACGCTCTTTTCGGACCTTGGCAAGATCAATGTCCCGACGCTGATTTTGCATGGCGTTCACGACCAGGTTTGCCTGTTCCCGCTGGCCGTGGCGCAAAACGAAGGCATACGCGGCTCCCGCCTGGTTCCGTTTGAAAACAGCGGCCACGGCCTGTTCTATGATGAGAAGGAGAGATTTAATGCGGAGCTGATGGACTTTGTGAGCAATTAGCCAATGTGTTTTGAAAAGGCCCTCTTTCTGATGAAGGGAAGCCGGCCTTTTCTTTTTGACTTACCTCAAATGCCGATGCCGCATGGTACCGGATATGGTACAATGGCAAAAACGATACGCCGGAGGTGGTTCTGATGCGGCCAAACGAAAGCAGGATCAAGCTGGAAAAAGAGAAAAAAGAGGAAATGGTGGAAAGGATACAAAACTACTTTTCGAATGAACGGGAAGAGGAGATTGGCAACCTCGCCGCCACGCTGATTTTGAACTTTGTGGTGAAGGAATTGGCGCCGGAATTCTATAACCAGGGTGTACAGGACGCGTACCGCTATATGACGGAACGGTGCGAGGACATGCTCTCCATTCAATTATAGCCGGACCCAAGAAGCTGCTCCAGTATGGGAGCATCGGCGGGACAGAACGGATACTCGCATAAGCGCTCCGGCTTTGCCCAGATCATATCGGCGTGGACGGTCAGTTCCGGCTCGCCTTTTATGATATGCGCAAGGAAGAAGAAAAGGCGCACTTCTTTATCGGGGTAGGCGTAGACGGTTTCTGCAAAGAACCGTTCAACGCCTATTTCAATGTTCAGCTCTTCCAGACATTCGCGTTTTAAGCAGGCCTCCAACGTTTCACCCGGTTCCCGCTTGCCGCCGGGGAACTCCCACAGATGGGCGCAGCTTCCGCCCGGCCCCCTTTGGCAGATGAAAATCTCATTCTTTTCGCTGCGGATTATTGCCGCCGTGACTTCTATCATATACGCAATCTCAGAATATTTCTTTCTTTTTTTGAACAGGGACTATTATAGCACGCTGCGGATAATAAAAAACAGATTGTTTCTTTCTGGATCCTGCAACCCAATCCCTTCCAAAACACTCTATATGACAGGTGACTTTGGAAAGGCGGGGCAGGGATGGAACAAATGGTGCTTGAACAGGATGCATATGAAAAATCGGTTTTAAGACACCCGTGGATCCGGTATTTTGCGAGATCGCTGGATTTAAGCCTGTACAGCCTCCTCTGGACATTTGTGCAGCGTATCCTGTTGCGCTGGCATATCAGCGACACGCTGGGACAAAGCCTGATCGATATCGTCGCATCCATCGCGCTGATGCTTCTGTTTGAACCGTTGTTCCTGCATTTCTTAGGAACCACGCCGGGCAAATGGGTGTTCGGGCTTTCCATCCGTACACAGGACGGGGAAAGGCCCGGTTACAGTCTGGCGTTCCTGCGGACTCTGGAGGTCTGGCGGGGAGGCCTGGGCTTCGATATCCCCATCTATAGCATTGTGCGCGCCTGCAAGAGTTATTCCCAATGCAAGCGCGGCGAGCCCATGCTCTGGGACGAGGGGCTGGACTACCGGATACGGGATACCAGAGGCTGGCGCATCGCCGCGTGTATCGGTGCGAATTTGCTTTTTGTTGTGCTTGTTGTGCTGATCGTGTTTGAAGCGCAGCTGCCGCCGCACCGCGGGAATATCACGCCCGCTCAATACGCCCAGAACGTGAACGACGCGAGGGCGCGCATCGGATACCGGGATGGACTGTATCTGACGGGAACGGGCGAATGGGCGGAAAAGGAGAATACCGGCACCACGATCTATTTCCGGGTTGCCGATCCGCCGGAACACGAACTGATCATTGAAAACGGCGTGGTGGTGGGGGTGCGGCTGCACGCGTCCTCTAATGGGGAGTGGCTGGATGGATATTCGGACGACAAAACGCTTGTTATGCTTGCCTTTCTCGGCGCGCAGCCCGGCATGAGCGGCGTCCGGCTCTCCACCGACCCGGCGCTCAGGCGGCAGTTCGAAGATGAGTTAAACAGCTATTCGTTTGAAACCGCCAACGTCCGCGTCACCAATACGGTGGAAAGCAAGGGATATCAGGGCGGGCGAGGGTACCTGCTGGCGGATGAAACGCAGGAGGGGGAGCGTTTTTACAACATGTCTTTTGAAATGGTCCGGCTGGACGCCAATGCGGCCAATCCGTAACAACGCGCAAGAGTTTGAGATAAAAAACGTCCGATTTGACGATATGCGCGTCAAATCGGACACCTCGCGATCAGGTTGCTGCGTCAACCCCTGATCGAAAATCTCAAAAAGTGGCGTAGCCATTTTTTTAATAATTATTCCGCCTGCACGATATTCAAAAGCACATCCACCATGCGGTCCATGGACTGCACTGGGATATACTCAAACCGCCCGTGGAAGTTGTGCCCGCCGGTAGAAAGGTTGGGGCAGGGGAGGCCCATAAAGGAAAGGCGCGCGCCGTCCGTACCGCCGCGTATGGCCACAACCTCGGGCGTAACTCCCGCAATTTCCATGGCGCGCTGGGCTTTTTCAATCAGGAACATGTGCGGCTCTATCTTTTCCTTCATGTTGTAGTAGCTGTCCTTGACATCCGGCACCACGGTGTTGGGGCCGTATTTTTCATTAAGATACGCCGCAATTTTTTCAAGCCTTGCCTTCTTCTCTTCAAACTTCTCCCGGTCATGGTCCCGGATCAGATAGTGAAGCAGCGTGTGCTCCTCGTCGCCTGTCATGTTGTGCAGATGGAAAAAGCCCTCGTACCCTTCCGTGCAGGCAGGGATCTCGTGCGGGGGCAGCATGGAATTGAACTCGATTGCGATCAGCAGCGCGTTTTTCATGCGGTTCTTCGAGTCGCCGGGATGAATGTTCACGCCGTTGATATGCACCCTGCCCGCTGCGGCATTGAAGTTTTCGTATTCAATTTCGCCAATCCTGCCGCCGTCCACCGTATACGCAAACTCCGCCCCGAATTTCTCTACGTTAAAGCGGTCCGCGCCCCGGCCTATTTCCTCATCCGGCGTGAAAGCTATGGGGATTTTCCCGTGGAGGATGTTGCGCTTTTTCAATTCCTCCACCGCCGTGAGGATTTCAGCAATTCCGGCTTTGTCGTCCGCACCCAGGAGCGTGGTGCCGTCCGTCACCACAAGATCCTGGCCGATGTAGTTTTTGAGGTGCAAAAACTGTTTCGGGCGCATCACGACATTCTGTTCCGCGCTGAGCACGATATCCCCGCCGTCATACTCATAAACGATACGCGGCTTCACGTTCGTGCCGCTCATGGAAGGGCTGGTGTCCATATGCGCAATCAGGCCGATTACGGGCAAGTCCTTGTCTGTGGTGGCGGGCACTACGCCGTACACATAGCCGAATTCGTCCATGTGCACATCCTGCATGCCTAAGCTTTTCATTTCTTCAACCAGGGCCATGCCCAGTATCTTTTGTTTCTCCGTGCTGGGGCAAGTGCTTTCGCTCACCGATTCATCCGAGGTGGTATCGTACCCGGCGTATTTGATCAACCGTTCATATGCTCTCATGATCGATTCTCCTTGTTTAGACTCTTCTATATTTTACGTTTTTTCAGGAAAATAACAAGGATAAAAACGGGAAAGTCTTCCAAGAGTTGCGTTGAGGGCTCTGCCCTCAACACCCGCTTAGGGCCTAACGGCCCTAAGCGCCATCCACGGAAACGCCCAATAGGCGTTTCCGACGAAAGTGATTCCCAAGGGACGTGTCCCTTGGGGGGGGCGGGGGCAAAGTCCCTGAAAAAAATAAAACGTTATTGCGCCGCGCCCAAAACCGCCTGTAGCGCCTCATCGGAATTGCCGCCGGTGCGCCATATCGCAAACCGGGAAATGCCTTTTTTTGCTGCCGCCCGCATCCAGACGGCGAGCGTTTCGCCGTCCGCATACCAGACGGTGTGCTGCGTTCCGTCTTCCGCCGTATAGGAAAAGTGCAGCGCGCCGCTCTTTTCATCCCGCTCCGGCGTAATGCCCCGCGCTATTTTAAGCGCCGCGGCCTCTTGCTCAGTCAGTTGTGCCGCTTCCTCGTTCACGTCCCAATCAAACCCGCCGGTGGAGAACGCAAAGGAGAGGTTCGATAAATCCCGGCTTTCGTCCGCAAGCGCATTGAGGAACCGGATATCCGCTTTGGGGCCGGGGCCGCTGTGGGAACCAAACAGGTTGTAGCACATCAGCACATAGTCCGGCCCTTCCGGGTACTTCGCCTTGCCCAGAGCGGAGGGCTCCAGCACCACGCGGCACAACAGCCCCTCGTCTCGCGCCGCAGCATACAGCCGCCCGACAAACGCGGCGAACGGCTTCCAAAGCGCGGTATTTTTCCGCATCGCTTCATAATCGAGCTCAATGCCGTCGCAGCGATATTCCTTCGCAAGCGCGATCATTTCCGCAATGTGCGCGTCTATGCGCGCTTCATCCGCAAACAGCCGCTCTAAAAGCGCGACGTCCTTTAAGGAAAAACTGCCGTCGGGCAACGCGATGTCGTTGACGAACGTCAGGTAGACATCCTTCGTATTGCCAAATTGTTTCCGTATTGTGGAAATTAGCTCGGCCGTCTGATCGGGAACGTACAGCGAGTCGTCTGCGTGGAACAGCGTGGAAAACGCGCTGACACTCATAAGTCCCGGTGCAAGCGCGGAAAGCTCTCCGCTGATACGCTCCGTATCCCAGTACACAGCCCATGCGGAAAGCGGCAGTTCTTTTCGCGCAGGCTCCGTTGCTGCGGGTGTGGCTGCCGCCGCCGGGGAGGGAGTAGGCGTCGGCGTGGTTTCCGCTGCCGCTTCCGGTGTGGTACAGCCCAAAATCGGCATCATAAGGAGGATGCTGGAAACCAAAACGGATATGATTTTGCTGTATCGGCTTGACATAGGCTCTCCCTTTAAAATACGTTGATAAACCAGTTGATAACGCCCTTCGTTATGCGGTCTATGTCGGCCAAGAACGCTTCCCGCCCGCTCAGGCGGCTGGTGTAGAGCGTCTGCCCGCTGGCATCTGTAATGAGAACATCCTCAAACACGCCGTCGTATACATCGTCATACAGGTTGCGCTGGCTGAAGTTCCCGTGGGATACGGCAGCCTCCAACTGTACTTTGCCGCGCTCCATAACGCTTACCGTTTGATTGACGACGGGCGTATCGTTTACCGTCACATGGAGCATATCTCCCGATAGCGTGACGCGCAGCTTGTAGGAGCCGGAGTCGTTGAGGTCCGTTTCGGGCCGGTACGGTTCGGCCTCTCCGGGGAGGGAGGACGGGCTGCTGATGTTGAGCGCGTCCCTGCGTTCTTGCGCCTTTCTTTTTGCGGCGGCGGCAGCATCGCTTTGCAATATGGCATTTTGTGCGGCAAGCAGGCTCTCGGCTTTATCTTCGGCCACGGTACGCTTCGCCTCACGGAAAAGTGTAAACAGATCCACGGTGGCAAGCTCTTTTATATTGCCGCCGCTTTTTTCGCTGATCGTCAGGGTCCTGTCCTGTATGCCCACATAGACGTAGGAGGAAAGGTCCTCTGCCGCCCTTAAATAGACTCCCTGGGAGCCGTAGAGGTTGCCGTTTAACGTCGCTTCCAGCGTGGCATCGGCTACGTCGATGGATTGGTGAACAATCCGGCCCACCCCGGAAGGCAGGCTGGTGAGTATGACGCGGTTCTTCTGGAACTCCGCCGCACCCGCCTTTGTCTGCCATTCCTTAGCCTGTTCCGCGTCGCCGTGCACAAACGCCATGGGCTCTTTCGTATCGTCCCACAGGCGCATCAGGAGGTGGTTTGTCTGCCAGTGCGCCTGCGGCTGCATGCGCGTCAGGTCATAGACCGGCGTATCCGAAGTATTCAGGCTGTCCCCCTCGCGGTTGAAGCAGAGCGTGAACAGCTTTTTCAAATTCTTCTCGTTCTCTGAACTTGCGAGCTTGTGGGTGCCGTAACCCTCCTTGGAGTTCGCATGCATCAGGCTGTATACCCGGGGCAGATAACCTAGCTGCTTCGTATAAACGCTTTGCATATTCGCGTAATCCGCCCCGATGCGGGCCACCATCTCTTCGTAGCTTTCCAGGGGCACGCCGTCCTCGTCGCGGATGAAGTCCATCAGGTAATGGTCGTAATTTCGCCTGAGGTATTGGGAAATCTGAGAAAACTGCACGCTGTCGATATGGCCCACATAATTGTCGTACCGGTCGAACACGTTGATGTACTCCAGGCGGTAGCCGTTCGTGCCAAGCTCCCAGTAGGTGCTCTTTTTTAAAGCCAAGAGATCGTCGGCGCTCAAAAACTTGTTGTCCCGTTTTTCAAACTTATCCGCGTAGGAGAACATCATGGCGCGGTAGTTGTAGACTTCCATCACTTCCTGCGCGAATATGGCGGTATCGCGGCGGCCGTCCTCAAACATCAGAAACAGCGCCTTTTGGGGAAGCGGCTTTCCGGAAACGTAATAATCGATGATATCCTGCTCCGTGATCGTGACGTAGCCGGAGGTTTTTAACGCGGCAATGTGCGCGCGGAGCCGGTCCAGGTTGATAAGCGAGTTCGAACTGTCGTAACGCTCCACGCCAAAGTAGGAAAGCGCCACAAAGCCGGGCTCCGCAGTATCGCTCATGGGGACGGAGGCGGGCGGCTCGTAGGTATTGGTCTCTATAAACGCGCGAACAAGCCAAAACGCGGCAAGCAGCAGTATGACGCACTCGAATACCGTGCGAACCGCCTTGCGCCGGTTATGCCTTTTAAAATAATCCGCTGGCTGCTTCATGCGCTCAATTCCTTCTGGCGCTTGTTTTTGCGCTCGGCCATGCGCTCGGCCTTCTTTTCCCGGCGCTGCTGCGCCTTGACGTCTGCGGGCGTCATGCGGGTGCCCCAGGTGGATTTCCAGAACGTGAACCACGCAATGGGCATCTGCCACAACAGCACGAATTCATAATAGATGCAAAACAAAAAGCCGTAGAACCAGATGGAGCTTCGTCTAAAAAACAGCTGCGCGAAGCTCATCATCAGGGACATCAGCAATAAACCCGTCAAAAACGTCAGTGGGAATATGCCGTAGGCGATGGGGACAAACATCAGGTTGTATATCACTACCACGGGTGCCAATACCGGCGTCAACAGGCCGATGTAGAAGAACAGGGACATGAAGGGTTCCTTTTTCCAGATAAATCTGCCCGCGATAATGGATTCCCGAAGCCAGGAGCGCTTCCAGCGCATCTGCTGCTTTAACAGCGCCTGATGCGTGTTGGGCACGATGGTGGCGCAGATGGCGGTATCCTGGTAGGCCGTGCGGTGCTTGCGCAGCACGAAATTGGTGAGGCTCCTGTCGTCCCCGAACGTGGCGCGCTGCCCCAAAAACTGCTGGCCCAGCCATTCACCCATGTGCTCCATGACGATGGATCTGCGGTAGCACGCCAAAGGGCCCGAAAGGCAGGTGACCGCGTCAAAATACGATTCCGCCGCCTTCATAATGCGGAATGCGATGTAATAGCGTACCGCCTGCATCTTGGTCACGCCGTTCGTGTAGGTGTTCGCCACGTCCGTGCGGCCGGAGACGCCGCCCACCTTGGGGTCCCGGAAGGGTTGCACAAGGTTGCGTATGGCATCGTGCGCCAAAAAGCTGTCCGAATCCACAAATACCAGCAGCTCATGCGTCGCGTACTTCGCGCCCAGCGCCAGCGCCTCGCGCTTGCCGCGGTTGGTCTTCGGTTCGATGTACTTGATGCGCTCGCGGGTGAGGTAGCGTGCCGATTCGTTGTAGAGCGCGGTGAGCATTTTTAATATCACGGCCTGGGAGTTGTCCGTCGAACAGTCGTTGACGACGATCACCTCCAGCTTGTCCACCGGATAATCCTGATCCACGCAGCAGCGTATGGTGCGCTCGATCCATTCCTCCTCGTTAAAACAGGGGATGATGATGCTGACCCCCGGCGTATAATCGGGATCAACCGGGGTGGAGCGGTAGAGCGAGCCGAACAGGTACCTCGAAAGCAGGAACACCGCCGCCATGATGCTGTACAGGTACAGCACTTTATTGAACCGGAAGTAAATCAGGCTTTCCGAGCGCATGAGCAATATGATGAGGGACACAAAGAACAGCATGAAGGCGGACATCGTAAGCGCGGAGCGGTCCTTGTGCCGTTCCACATACGATTCGAGCGGCTCCTTAAACTTCAGCCCGCAGCCGTACATGCCGTCCTTGTCCATGCGGCGGACAAAGTCCGCCCTGATTTTGACTTTGGATTCCATGCCTTCGGGCAGCACGCCGGGCGGAATCTGGAAGCGCAGCGTAACGGAAGCGGCGGCCGAGAGCCGTTCGGCGTCCGTGTTGGAGGCAAATTCAATCAATATGCCGCTTTGGGAAATGTCCACACAGGTCCCTCTCAGGCGGGCGGTGCGGTTGCGGTTGTCACGGATTGTTGCGTATACGGCAAAACGGCCCTCAAAGCGCAGGCCGGGCGCGTAGCCCGCCGTCGCCTTGTTGGATTTTTTGCCGGGGTCCATGGTATTCAGCCGCCTGTCGCCGACCACGCGGATGCCCTCTGGATCGGGAACATGCACAAACAGGCGCCGGTCCGCCTTGGGCTTGATAAAAATATCCTGTTTTGGAGCGGCCTTCTTCAATATGGAGTCCCTTCTACATATCGGAATAGAGGCGGAAAAGTGCGGCTTTCCCCCTATTCCGGTTTCGGCAGGTAATTGCTCAGCTTATCAAGCTTGTAGCCCCTGGCGGTAAGCTTTTCGATGATGGTGGGCAACGCTTTGTCGCTGCTGGAGTTGTCTGTTAAGTGCAGCACCACCAATTCCCCGCGTCCGGCGTTTTCTATAGCATATTGAATAACTTCCTCGGCGGAACGCTCATAATCCTGCGTGCTGATGTTGCTTAAAAACGAGTACTCCATCCCACAGGCCAGCACGGCGTTGGTGGTGGGCGTATCGTAGGTGAGCGTCGGCGGCCGGAAATATGGTTCCGGCGCGCGGCCGATCGCCTCCGCTACTACCTGCTGGCATTTTACAACATCCTCCTGCAGCTCGTCCGCCGCGAGGGTATTGATGATGGAATGCGTGTACGTATGGTTGCCGACGTCGTGGCCCGCCTCCGAGATCGCACGCGCAAGGTTGGGGTTGTTGATGACCCCCTCGCCGATCAAAAAGAAGCTCGCCTTGACGCCGTATTTGTCAAGCGTATCCAATATCTTTGTGACATGCTTGTCCCCGCCCCAATCGTCAAATGTTAGGAACATCACATTTTCTTTTACAGGAATTCGGCTGAGGCTGCGGGTCCTGATGGAGGCGTTCGGGTCGTAGTCCCTGTTGAGTTTGATTTCGTCCCAGCCTTCGATTTCGGTGAGCGGCTTCACTTCATACTGGTTGGCGTAGAGTTCTGCAATCGGCGCAAAGCCATAGCCGGTGTCGGATACGATAGCCGCGATTCCTTTTACGATCTCGTCAAGGTCGCGGTATTCGTCCATATGCAGCGTAATGATATCCCCGCGGTGGAAACCCTTGGAGAAATAGGAGAGAACCTCTTCCGCTGTCTGCTCCTTTTGCATGGGTGGATATTTGTTGTAGAGGATCGGGGTCAGCCCTACCGCCTGGCATGCTTTTTGCAGGGATTCGTCCACATTCCCGTAAGGTGGGCGGTAAAACGCGGGCGCCTTGCCGGTTGCCTTTTTGATGGCGACAATGCTGGTAAACAAGGATTTGCAGGCCTCCTCAAAGGAGGTTGTGTTGAGGCTCTTCTCAAAGAAGCCGCCGCTTTCCACATCGTGCCCCGCCAAAGCGATAGACTTTATCAGCGCCTTTCTCGTCGCAGCGTCTTCCCCTGTAACAAAGAACGTAGCCCTTATATTAAGTGCCGCAAGCGTGTTTAAAAGGCTTTCCATCTCTTTGTCGCCACACAGGGACTGGAACGTGAGCGAGACCGCCTTTTGTGTGGTGGCCGCGTTTTTGATGACGCTTGGGGGCGCGGCCGTCGGCGCGTCGGAAAGCACAAACGTCCTGCCTAAATCCGCTTCGGCTTCTTTTTGCAGGTCTTCCGGCTGCAAAAACGCGTAGCCGTTCTCTTTGTACGCCCCCAGCAGCCAATCAAGTATCAAAAGCATCCGTGCGCTTTCGTCCTCCGGCAGTTCAATGCCTGAAGATGTTGCGGGGGAGGAAGGCGCAGGGTCATCTGGAGCCTTGTCTACTTCTTCGTCCTGGTAGGCGTTGAGTTCCTCCTCGGTCAATTGTCCCGCCTTGAATGCGAGTATGGAGCCGTAATCGGTAAACGAGGCGAACATGCGCGCCTGGTCCGGAGAGGAAAAGCTCATGTAATTAAGATATGCCGTGGGGCGCAGGGCATAAGTTAAACCGCAGGCCTTCGCGGTCGCGAGTACGGCCGGCGTATAGTTCGTGCCGCCCGTCGCAAACAGAACGGGAGCGGCCTGATTGGAAGCCTCCATAAGGATGTTTTGCGCATGGTAGAGCTTGCGCGCCGCGTCCGCAACCGGCAGATTGGATAAATCCTCCCCGCCGCTTAATGCATAGTTGCCAAGCTCATGCCCCGCCGCAAAAATCTCCTTTGCGATATCGGGCTGTTCCGCCACGGAAATGCCGGGCAGGAAGAATGTCGCCCGCACGCCATACTTTTTAAGCAGCGCAAGCAGTTCTTTTGTCGCATCCTTTTCCGGCGCGCCGAAAAACACGAGCGATATGGATTTACTGAGCGTAGGCACGGAGCCCAATACGGTTGCTCCTTCGGTTGCGGCGCTTGCCTGGGCGATGACGCCCGCAAGCTGATCTTCTTTTTCCGGGTCCTGCGCTTCCACTTTGGCGCACGCGACAACGCCCGTAAGCAGCACGCATACGAGTGTGAGCGAAAGCCATCTCAATAACATACGATATCCCATACGGGTCACTCCCGTCTGCCTTACACTGTATTCCACTCTTTTGGCGATACGGTCAGAGCCGCCAGTAGCAGAAACCCTTTTCTTCAAGCGCATGCTTATTCAGCATGCTTTTGACGTCGATGATCACGCACTCGTTGCGCGGATGCCCGTTGAACATCGCGTTGATCTGCTCCGCGCTCAGACGCCTGAATTCCTCATGCGCCACGGCGAACACCACGCAATCCATATCGCGGATATCGCTTACCAGAACGAGCGTCACGTTGTATTCGCGCTCAATTTCCGCGGCGTCCACCCGAGGGTCGCTCACCACGGGCTCTATGCCATAATCCCTCAGGTGGGCGATCATGTCCATCACGCGGGAATTGCGCGCGTCCGCGCAGTTTTCCTTGAACGCCACGCCCAGCACGCCGACTTTCGCCTGCCGCACCTGCTTGTTGGCGAGTACCAGCTTTTTGATGACGGTATCGGCCAAGAATTTGCCCATGCCGTCATTGACTT
>JAFABA010000234.1 GCA_023426265.1 Bacillota bacterium | reverse complement strand
CGCGGCGCTGTGGGCGGTGGATTATCTGTTTGCTAACCCGATGCCCATGGGGATGCTGCTAAACCTCAACGCGCCGGATATCGCGGCGGCGGACGTACGCGGCGTGAAGCTTGCGGGCCTTTGCCTGCAGCAGTACGATTACGAGCACGCACAGTTTACAGACCCCTCCGGGCTAAAGTATTTCTGGACTCCTTCCGGCAAGCTGACCGAGTGCGCCGAGGGAGAGGATACCGATGAGCGATGGGTCAGGGAAGGGTATGTCACCCTCACGCCGATTCATTACGATATCGCCTGCTATGCGTATATGGAAAAGATGGACGTTTCCAGCTTCGATCTTTCCAACCTCGCGAGCAGGCCGAAAGAAAACTGAGCGGGGGTAGAAGTAGCGTATGGAACAGAGCGATCTGCTCGCAAGACTGCAAAGCCAGTTCCCCACACTGAGCAAGGGGCAAAAACAAATCGCCGCCTATATCATGGAGAACTATGACCGCGCGGCGTTCATTACCGCTTCGCGCATGGGACGCATGGTAGGGGTAAGCGAGTCTACCGTTGTGCGTTTTGCCTATACCCTGGGGTTTGACGGATACCCGGAGCTGCAGCGCGCGCTGCAGGAAATGATTCGCACCAAGCTCACCGCCATGCAGCGTATCCAGCTTACCTCCGACATGGACCAGGCGGATGTATTAAAGACCGTGCTCAAGGCAGACATGCAGAACATCCGCGCCACCGTGGATATGGTGGACAACGAGGTGTTCCAGGGGGCCATGCAGGCGCTTTTGAACACCAAGCGCGTCTATGTGGTGGGCATGCGCAGCGCATACCCCATCGCGCAGTTTCTGACCTATTATCTGAACTTTATTTTGTCCGACGTCGTCACAATCAACGGCGCGTTAAGCGACGCCTGCGAACAGATGGCCCGTATCGATGAAAACAATGTATGCGTCGCCATCAGCTTCCCTAGGTATTCCACGCGCACCGTGGAAGCGCTCCAATACGCCAAGGACAGGGGCGCTACCACCATCGCCATTACGGACAGCGCGGCCTCGCCGCTGATCCCGTACGCGGATTTTGGCCTGACTGCGCGCAGCGACATGGCGTCCTTTGCGGATTCCCTTGTTGCGCCGCTTTCGCTCATCAACGCCATCATCGTTTCGGCGGGCCTTGCGCGCAAGGACGAGCTGATGGAGCACTTTGACAGGCTGGAGCGGATCTGGGGCAGCCACCATGTATATGTCACCAAGCCGCGCTACAACCAATAAATAAGAGGATTTAGATGAACCTGTTGCTGATGCGCCACGGACAGACGGAATGGAACCATACGATGCGTACGCAGGGGAGAACGGACATCCCTCTCGATGAAACGGGCCGCCTGCAGGCGGCGTTTGCGGCGGAACGCCTGCGGAACGCACACTTAGACGCCGTTTACACGAGCCCGCTTCTGCGCGCACGGCAAACGGCGGAAGCAGTGGCAAGCCTGCACGGGTTGCCGGTCATCCCGAACCCGCTGCTGGTTGAGCGTGATTTTGGCATTTGGGAGGGCGAGGAGTTTTCCGCCCTCGTCAACCGGTATCCGGACGCAGTCCGGCTCTGGCGGGAGGACCCGGTGGCCTATACGCCGGAGAATGCGGAATCCCTTACGGATGTGCTTGCGCGCTGTACCGCGTTTTTAAAAGAACTGTGTGCACGGCACGCGGATGAGGAAACGGTGCTTGTCGTGGGGCATTCCATCCCGCTCAGGCTGATTGTGGCGCACCTGATCGGCCTTGCGCCGAGGTACATCCACAGCCTCAGAATGGACAACGCCGCTTATACCGAGCTGGCTTTACGGGAAAAATATAACACGTTGATGGTGCTCAACGATACCGGGCACCTGGAGCAACTGGTGAAAAGATAGCTGGTGGGTCTGCATAGGCGCTGGCTACATTTGGGAAAGTTGCCCTGAATTGAAGGATAACATGCAAGTCGTAGTAATAGGCGGCGGGCCCGCGGGCATGATCGCCGCGGCCACAGCCGCGCGCAACGGGCACCGGGTAACGCTGCTCGAGCAAAACGAAAAGCTGGGGAAAAAGCTTTATATCACCGGAAAAGGCCGCTGCAATGTCACCAACGCGGGCGGACGCGAGGCATTCTTTGAGAACGTCGTGAGGAACCCGCGGTTTTTATACAGCGCATGGGGCGTCTTAAGCGCAGAAGAATTGTATGCGTTTATCGAATCGCTGGGTGTTGCGCTCAAAGTGGAGCGCGGCGGGCGTGTTTTCCCGGAAAGCGATAAATCCAGCGACGTGCTGCGCGCATTGGAGCGGCATTTAAGAACGGGCAATATCGATATCCGTTTGCATACAAAGGCGCTGGGTATCCATATTTTAGACGGAAAAGCGGTGGGCGTGAAGCTTCAGGACGGTGTTTTCCCTGCCGACGCGGTCATCCTCTCCACCGGAGGCGCAAGCTACCCCGCCACGGGCTCCAAGGGGGACGGTTACCGCTTTGCAAAGGAGTGCGGGCATACCATAATCGATCCAAAGCCCTCGCTCATTCCGCTTGAAACGGAGGAAGACTGGCCGAGCCTGCTTTCCGGCCTCACGCTCAAAAACGTGACGCTGCGGGCTTACAGTGGAGAGAAGCTTGTATATGAAGAGTTGGGTGAAATGCTGTTTGCCCACTTTGGCGTGACCGGCCCGCTTGTGCTTTCCGCAAGCGCGCTTTTAGGGGACGCCGCGGCGGGCGCAAAGCTTACCATAGATTTAAAGCCCGGCCTGACGGAAGAACAACTGGATAAACGGATACTGCGGGATATTGAGGCGGCTCAGCAAAAATCGGTGGGCAATGCGTTATACGGCCTTCTTCCGCAGCGGCTGCTGCCTGTAGTGTTCCAGGAGAGCGGCGTTCCGGCGCAGCTTGGCGCAAGCGAGTTCACGCGCGCACAAAGAAAGGCGCTTGTGCAGTCCTTAAAGGCTCTGCCGCTTACCGTAAAGGGAACGCGCCCCATAGAGGAGGCTATCATCACCCGCGGCGGAGTATCCGTAAAGGAAGTGCAGTCCTCTACTATGGAATCAAAGCTCGTGCCGGGGCTGTACTTTGCGGGCGAGCTTTTGGATGTGGACGCGCTGACAGGCGGCTACAACCTGCAGATCGCATGGTCCACGGGCGCGCTTGCGGGCATGCTCAAAGGAACTTTCAACTAACGGAGGAATACTATGGCGCTGCACATTGCGATAGACGGCCCTGCGGGCGCAGGAAAAAGCACCATTGCAAAGGCGGTGGCGCAGAAGCTTTCCATTCCGTATCTTGATACGGGGGCGATGTACCGTACGCTTGCGCTGTTTGCGTTAAAAAACGGCGTCAGCCCGCAGGATGGGCCGGGCGTGGAGACGATATTGCCGCAAGCCGATATCCGGGTATTCTATCAGGATGGCGTGCAGCATATGCTGCTCAACGGCGAGGACGTCACGGGAAGCATCCGCACGCCGGAGGTCAGCCGTGGCGCTTCGGATATCGGCGTGCATCCGAAGGTACGGGAAAAGCTGGTGGAACTCCAGCAGCAGGTGGCGAAACAGGGGGACGTCGTCATGGACGGGCGGGATATCTGCACCATCGTGATGCCGCATGCGGAACATAAATTTTTTGTTACGGCCACGGCGCATGAGCGCGCCATACGCCGCCATAAAGAAATGCTTGCCCGCGGGGAAACGCCGCCTTCCATTGAGCAATTGGAGCAAGATATACTGGCGCGGGACCATACTGATTCTACGCGTGCGTGCAATCCGCTTAAAAGGACGGAGGACGCGCAGTTGATCGATACCTCCGACCTTACCATAGAGCAGAGCGTACAGCGCGTGCTGGACGCCATACGAAGACGGGCCTAAGACGGCTTTCGCGCAAACAGGAGGACCATATGCTCTACGTATTTTTCAAATACCTGCTGATGCCGCTGTTCTGGCTGTTTTACAGGCCGCTTATCATCGGCCATGAAAACCTGTTCATTCGAGGTAAGGCGATATTTGTCTGCAATCATATGTCTATGGCGGATCCGATTGTGCTCGCCATGGTATCGCCCCGTCTCATTCATTTTATGGCAAAGGCGGAGCTTTTTAAGAACCCCGTCGGCAAGCTCTTGTTCCCCCTGTTTCTTGCATTTCCCGTCAACCGCAAGCAATCGGACATGGCGTCCTTAAAAAACGCTATCCGAGTGCTGGAAAAGGGCAAGGTATTCGGCATATTCCCGGAGGGCAAGCGCGCCGTGACCGATGAAATGGACGTATTCGAAAAGGGCGCGGCGTTTTTGGCCATACGGTCGGGAGCTCCGGTTGTGCCCATATATATCCGCCGAGATACCTATCAAAAAATGCATCTGCGTATGGCGGTGGGAAAGCCCATACTCGTTGGCAGTCTGGTGGCCTCGACGCCCAAGAACAAACTGATCGACGTGGTGACGGATGAAATCAGCGACGCCATGCGCGTCCTGCAATCCATAGCGGGGGGCTGAATATGGAAGTGCGTTTGGCTCGGCACGCGGGGTTTTGCTTTGGCGTAAAGCGGGCGGTGGAGCATGCGCTTTCCCTTGCGGACCCAAATGCGCCGGTTTATACGCTGGGGGATATCATACACAACGCAGCGGTGGTGGAGGAGCTCAGGGGTAAGAACGTTCTGCCGCTCAACGGGGAAGCGTGGAAAGACTTGCCCGCCGGAAGCACGCTCATCGTGCGTTCCCATGGCGCTTCCCCCGAGGTGTTTACACATTTAAAGGAGCACGGAGTCAATATTGTGGATACCACCTGCCCGTTTGTCAGCCGCATACACGATATCGTGCGGCAGGCCGCGGAAAAGGGGCATACCATATATATCGCGGGCGAAGCGCACCACCCCGAGGTCGAGGGGATACGCGGCTGGGCGGGGCACGCGGTTGTTCTAGGGGACGCCGCGGAGGCGATGGCGCTTGACGCCGTCCATTCCCCTGCGACGCTCGTTGCACAGACGACGATCGAGCGGGACCGGTTTGAACAAATTCGCGATGCGCTGTTGACCCGCTGCCCGGATTTGCATGTGGAGGATACCATTTGCCACACCACCGCCGTGCGGCAGCGGGAAGCGGAGGAATTGAGCCGCGAATGCGATGTGATGATCGTGGTGGGCGGGCGCAACAGTTCCAATACGCAAAAACTAGCAAGAGTGTGCCAAAAACACTGCAAACGTACGTATTCCGTAGAGAATACGGGCCAACTTTTACTTGAAAAAATCAATTCCAATGATATAATAGGTATTGTTGCAGGCGCATCAACGCCGCAATGGATGATTAGGGAGGTTGTAACAGTAATGAACGAACTGGAAAAAACGACGGTCGAATCCACCGA
>JAFABA010000194.1 GCA_023426265.1 Bacillota bacterium | reverse complement strand
CTGCTGGCGGCAGGCGGCAGCCTTTCGGTGGGCGCGATCGCAAGCTTCCTGGCTTATGCTGTGCAGTTTTCCCGCCCCATCAATGAAATCACCGGCATCACAACGCAGCTGCAGGGCGCCGCGGCTTCGCTTGAGCGCGTATTCGCACTGCTCGATATCCCGCCCCAGCAGCCGGATGCGCCGCAGGCAAAAGAGGACGTGCAGGCGCGTGGCAACGTGGAGTTCTCTGACGTGGGCTTCTCCTATCAAAAGGATTCCCCGCTCATTGAGCGTTTTTCCCTGCGCGTTTCTCCCGGCCAGACGGTGGCCATCGTAGGCCCCACGGGCGCTGGCAAGACCACTATCGTCAATCTGCTGATGCGGTTTTACGAAATCGACTCCGGCGTGATCCTATTGGATGGCGTCGATATCCGGGATATTAACCGCAACGCGCTTCGGCGTTCCTTTGGGATGGTGCTGCAGGACAGCTGGCTGTTTTCCGGCACCGTGCGGGAGAACATCGCCTACGGCAGGCCAGACGCCACGGCGGAGGAAGTGGAGCAGGCCGCCCGCGCTGCCCACGCGCACGGCTTTATCCGGCGGCTTCCGCAGGGGTACGATACCATAATCGCAGAGGATGGCGGCAACATCTCGGAAGGGCAGAAGCAGCTGCTGACCATCGCGCGCGCCATGCTGTCCGACCCGCCCATTCTGATACTCGACGAGGCCACAAGCTCCGTGGATACGCGCACCGAACAGCGCATCCAGCGCGCGTTCCTGGCGCTGATGCGGGGGCGCACGAGCTTTGTCATCGCGCACCGGCTTTCCACCATACGGACTGCTGACGTCATATTGGCAATGGATCAGGGCAAGATCGTGGAGACCGGCAGCCATGAGGAACTGCTCAAAAAAGAAGGGTTCTATTACCGGCTGTACAACAGCCAGTTTGCAAAATAGTGCAGCAGCGGGCCGTTATTCGTAGGCGAGCACTGCAAACGTCCACATGCCGCTCTCCGAATCCTTCTTAACCAGCATGGTCTGCCGGATCGTTCGCCCGGTTGTATCTTCCGGGACAGATGCGGGGATGACGTACTCAATCGCGTAGGTTGCGGAAGGTATCTCAGGACTCGTCACATAGAAGGTTTGTTTGAGCCCTTTTATCGCCGCATCGGCATCCAGCACAATGCTTGCTTCCGGCAGATCGTCCGAAACGATGTGGGTTTGAATCGTTTGCATATCGTCGGTACAGTACGCAAGCGCCATGCGCAGGCAAAAGTCGGTCGCCTCAAAGTTGAGCATGGTCTCCTGATAAGAGTTCCGCTCGTATCGCCGTGCGTCCTGCACCTGCAGAAAGAGGACAAGAAATACTATGGAACTAAGGAAAAAGAGGATGGTCAGGACGTACTGTTTTTTCATGTGCGCCTCCAAATGAACGGTTGATGATTAATTCTATTTTACTCGCGCCCTCAGGTGGAGTCCACAGGCTGGATATGTAACTTGGTTAAGCAACATAAAAAACGTCCAGCCTGTTGGCTGGACGCTTCCTTCTGTTTGTTCTTTACCGCAACCGTTGGTACAGCGCCATCGCTTCCTCCACGGGTCGTAACCCGCTGGTGGAGTCGGCTTCGGAGAGGGAGCAGGCCGCGGCAGCCGTGCCAAGCTCTATCGCCTCTTTAAGCGCGTAGCCCTGGTACGCGCCGTACAGCAC
Organism: Bacillota bacterium; assembly: GCA_023426265.1. Classification (GTDB taxonomy): domain Bacteria; phylum Bacillota; class Clostridia; order Christensenellales; family CAG-138; genus JAEYLA01. Next base: position 22,583 of record JAFABA010000194.1, on the reverse strand, counting down.
GCCGGAACAGAACGCATCCCCAGCGCCGACGGTGCCCTTGATATACCCTTCCGGCAGGCGCAGCCCGTCCACCTCGATATAGGCGTTGCCTTCGTCCAGGCCGTAGCCGCCCTCGGGGCAGTGGATGACCGCCCAGGTGGAAACGCCCATTTCTTTAAGCTTACGCAGCGCGGCTTCAAGATTCTCCTTGAGCAAACGCCCGTCCTCCGCGCGCAGCGGGACGTTCGTTGCGGCGCTTGCTTCCAGCTCGTTGATGACGCAGTAATCCGTATACTTCAGTGCCGGCGGCACCAGCCTTTTGGGCCGGCCGCTCGACTCGCTGACGATATCGATGGAGGTCTTGATACCGCGCTGCTTCGCGCTGTGCAACAGCCGCGCCATCTTGGTGCCGTACTCGGCGTCCATCTGATCCAAAGCGTTCAGCAGCATGATGTAGCCGATATGCAAAAGGTCGCAGTCAAGATTGTCCCAGTCGATGCGGCTTTCGTCAAACAGCGCGCTCGCGCCGTAGTAGGTGAAGAACGTGCGCTGCGTGGTCAGCATATCGTTGACGACTATGGTGAATGACGTCTTGCCCTGCCTTTGGATACGCGAATGATCGATGTTGGGAAAATTCTTTAACAAGGAGAGGATCAGTTCCCCGTCCTCATCCGTACCGACCATGCCGAGCGCGGTCAGCGGAAGCTTAGGGTCCAGCCTCGCCAGGTCGAATATCACGTTGCATAGCGCGCCGCCGGTGCTCTTGGACATACCCTCCAGAACCACCGCAAGCTCCCCCGCCTTGGGGTAGCTGTCAATGGGGTAGATATGGTCCACGATCATGTTCCCAGCAACGCAAATCCCCTTTTTCATGTTACCCGTCCTTTTTGGTTATTTTGCCGGGGGATATTCGTTGCACAGCAGGCGGAGAGGCGCTTCATCTTCCTCGATTTTCGGGAAGCGGCCCGCCCTGTCGTAGAAATTGTTGTCGTGGGTGTCGTCGTTGCACATGGAGACTTCCACCACAAGCACGGTGCCGTGGCCTTCCTCGCCCCAGAAACGGTGGAAGAGGCCCTGCGTGAGCGTAATGCCCTGGCCGGGCAGCAGCTTCAATTCATAGCCCGCGGGGTAGGTGTAGGTCACGCCGTCCACGCTCACCATTACGTCCGTATCGGCAAGCTGATCGTCCTCTGTGGAGTTGTAGAGCTTGATGATGAGGTTGCCGCCGCCGCGGTTGATGATGTCCTCCATCTTGCTCCAATGGTAGTGCATGGGCGTCACCTGGTTTTCGCGTACGACCAGGTACTTTTCCGCATAAGGCTTGGGGTATTTAGCGGGGTTCTTCTGGTTGCCGTTGCGCGTGGTAACGAGAAGCAGGCCGAGCTTGTTAAAGTTGCCCTCGCCGTAATCGGTAATGTCCCAGCCCAGCATGTTGTCGCGGATCTCGTCCGCTTCGTGGCCCATATTCACCCAGTCTTCCGGGGACCAGTTGCAGAATGTGGGGAGGTATACGTTTTGCTGTTTAAAAAATGTAAGCGTTTCGCGCAGGATCGCGTTAATTTCGGACCGTTTCATAGTTATGCTCCCTTTTTTGTGATGTTTGAGTTCAAGCCGTCTACGGGGATTATGCTTTGGATTTGGCCTGGTAGGTCGCAATCAGCACCGCGAACGCCATGAGGATACCGCGGATGACATACTGGGTGTATACGCTGATGTTGAGTATCGTCATGCCGTTGATGATGACACCCAGGAATATGATGCCGATGAGCGTGCCCCACGCCTTGCCGATGCCGCCCAGCATGCTCGTGCCGCCGATAACGACCGCGGAAATGACGTCAACTTCCCAGCCGCGCCCGAAGCTGAACGAGCCCGAAAGAACCTGCGCGCTGTTCATAAAGCCGCCCAGCACGCACATGAGCTGCACGGTAACGAATGCGACCGCCTTGGTCTTAAACACGTTGATACCGGAGAGGCGCGCGGATTCCGGGTTGCCGCCCACGGCATATATGGAGCGCCCGGTGGTCGTATAGTTCATAATAAAGAATATCGCGGCAAACACAAGCAGCAAAATCACGGCGGGGATAGGGAAACCCTGCACGCCGCCGATTTTACCGGTGCCAAGGTAGACGAACCATTGAGGGTACTGGTTGGCGATGGGGAAGCCTTCGCAGAGTATGCCCGCCAGGCCGTACAGAAGGTTCTGCGTGGCCAGCGTTACGATAAACGCGGGCATCCTGAACTTGTGCTCCGCAATGGCGTGTATGACGCCCACGACGACAGCCGCCGCAAATGCGGCTAGGATACCCAGGATCGCCGCGGCGTCCACGCTGATGCCGAGGGCGGCGGGAAGATCCCGGCAGAACCGCGCCACGATGACGCCCGCAAGCGCGACGGTGGAGCCTATGGAAAGATCGATCATGCCGGATATAATGACCATCGTCATGCCGAACGCGATAACGCCCTTTAACGAGACGTTTCTGAGTATGTTCATCCAGTTGCCTAACGTCATGAAGGTCGGGCTTGCAAGCCACATGGCCACCACCAGAAGCACAAGCAGCACCTCTATGATGTGATCCAGAAGAAAGTTCCTCGCTTTTTTGTTCTGCAGCATTACTCCGTTACCTCCATGCTCATGGCATATAAGCTTTCAATATTGATTTTGCTCGGTTTGTTTTGCAGCATTATTCCGCTACCTCCATGCTCATGGCATACAGGCTTTCAATGTTGATTTCGTCCGGGCTGACTTCGCCGGTGATGCGCCCGCCGCGCATAATGAGTATCCTGTGGCAAACCTCCAATAGCTCTTCGAGCTCCGAGGAAACGAATATGGTGGAAATGCCCTTTCTCGACTGCTCCCACATGATTTCAAATATCTGCTGCTTTGCGGAAACGTCAATCCCGCGCGAGGGTTCGTCGTACATCATGATGTCGGGCTGGGTGTTGAGCCAGTTGCCCACGACGACCTTTTGCTGGTTGCCGCCTGAAAGCGAATTTGCGGAGTTTCTCGGGTCCGGCACCTTGATCTGCAGGTCCCGTATCTGCGTGGCCGCGGCGTCAAGGCGTCTTTTCCTGCTTTCCACCCAACCGTTCGATAACCTGTCCATGCTCGCATAGCAAAGGTTGTCGTTGATGGAGTGGATCAGCACAAGCCCCTCCGCCTTGCGGTTCTCGGGCGTAAGGCCAAGCCCCGCCTTCTTCATGGAGATGGGGGACGCTCTGCGCGGCGCTTTTTTGCCTTTTACAATGATTTCGCCGGAGGTAAAGGGGTCCGCGCCGAATATGCTTTTTAATAGTTCCGTCCTGCCCGAGCCGAGCATGCCCGCGATACCCAATACCTCGCCTTTTTTCAGTTCAAAGGAAACATCTTCAAACTTGCCCGTACGGGTTAGGTGACGTACTTCCAGCACCGTTTCGTCCTGTACTTTTAAATCGTCAGGCCGCTGCTTGATGGTGACGTCGCCGAACATCATGTGGAGGATGCCGCGGTCGTCAATTTCGCTGATATTGGCGGATCCGATCAGGAGACCGTCGCGTAATACCGTCACGGTGTCGGCGATCTTGGGGATTTCGTGGAGCTTGTGTGAAATATAAATGATAATAACGTCCTGCTTTTTGAGTTCGCGTATGGCCTCAAACAGGGAGGAGACTTCATGCGCCGCAAGCGCAGAGGTGGGTTCGTCCAGCATCAAAACCTTGGGGTTGTAGCTCATGGCCTTGGTGATCTCCACCACCTGGCACTGCCACATGCTCAGACGGGATACGCGCTCCTTCGGGTCGATGTCGACCTTCATGCGCTTGAGCATGTCGGCCGCCATGCGATGGGCGGTCCGCCAGTCGATCATGCCATTCATCTTGGGCATGCGGCCCAAGAAAATATTTTCCGTTACGGTAAGCCCGGGCACCAGGCTCATTTCCTGGTATACAACGGCGAGGCCCTTCGCGTACGCCTCGGACGGGCTGTTAAAGCTCAGCTTTGTATCGTCCAGGAACATGTCCCCGGAGGTGGGGGTGACGACGCCTGCAAAGCACTTAACCAAAGTGGATTTGCCCGAGCCGTTTTTCCCCAAAAGCGCATGCACTTTGCCGCTGTCAAAGCTTACGGAAACATCGTTGAGCGCCACGCATCCGGGATATTCTTTTATGAGGCTCTTCGTTTTCAGTACGGCCATGTTTGATCCGCCTTCCAAAAGATAAATAACACAGGCATTACGGTAAAACCGAATGCGGCAAGTAATAGTTCTCCATTTATGCGTTGTTTTCCTGCACGGCGTTAGCGAATTTTTCTTGATATGGAATATGGCGCTAATACGCCCGCTACAAAAATCCGGCCGGTATGGATACCATACCGGCCAGATTTGGTTCAGAAAGGCTTACAGGCCGTTGTCGGCGCGCCACTTGTTGACGCCTTCGATATCGCTCTTCGTGAGAACGGTGCCGGGCACGAACTGTACTTTGCCCTTAGAGTCGGAAATGTCTTCGCCCTTGATGGCCTTGATGAGCGCGGTCATCGCGTTGAAGCCCTGGCCATAGGGATCCTGGGTTACAACGGCATACAGGGGGCTTGCGGAGTCGAGTATCATGCTGGAAATCTGGTCGGAGCCGTCATGGCCGAACACCAGAACCTTATCCGCCAAACCGGCGTTGACAACAGCCATGGTGGAACCAATGGTGCCGCCGTCGTTCACGGTGATGATGACGTTGAGGTCCGGGTTGGCGGTGAGAATGCCGCTGGCGGTTTCAAGGGCGGTATCCTGCATCCAGGCGTCCTGATCCGCAACGATTTCATACTTCACGCCGCCCTCGTCGAGGCCCGCGAGGTAACCGTTGACGCGCGCGGTAGACTGGTCAACCAGCAGGGACTTGAACTGCACGATCGCGAGCTTGATGGTGGTGTCGCCGAATTTTTCCTTGATGGCTTTCGCAGCTTCGGTACCAACGAGTTTGCAGTTGGTGAAGTCGTCGGAGCAATAGCCGCCGGCGATGAAGTCCGCGCCTTCAAGGTTCAGGTTGGTGATGGCGATCTGCACGCCCTGGGCGTTGGCGTCACGCAGGGCTGCGATAGAAGCATCCGAGCTCAGGGGCGCGATTGCAATACCCTGAACGCCCTGGCCGACATAGGTGTTGATGAGTTCAACTTCCTTGGCCTGGTCGTTGCTGGTATTTGCGGTGAGGCATTCTACGCCCGCAGCGGCGGCGGCATCCTGGTAGCCCTTGGTGAGCATGTTCATGAACTGGTCGTCCTGGAACACAACGCCGGCAACCTTGATGGCCCCTTCGGCGGGCGCGGCGGGTTCTTCAGCGGGCGCGGCCGGGGCTTCGGTCGCCACGGGGGCTTCGGTCGCCGCGGGGGTTTCTGCAGCCGGGGCGGCGCAGCCGAACGCGGCAAGGGACATGCTCAGCACCAACAGCAATGCGATGGACAGCTTGATGTGCTTCATTTTGGTTTCTCCTCCTGATTATTGTTCATTCGCGTTTTTCACGCGAAACTGGTGATCCGGGGCAAATAAAAGCAGGGCAACCCGTGTTGCAACAGACATTTACTTTTTTAAGTTAATATAAGTTGGAGCGTCTGAAGCAAGTAAGGGTTCGATCTTCCGCGCGGCAACCCTGCGGCACGGCTTGTCGACTCATGACGAATCGGGCATTTTTGCTTCATCGGGCATAAAAGGATACCGGTTCTGCTTGCGTGCATATCGTATCATGATATTTTTAAATTTGCAATAATATTTTTAATCCATTTAATATAATATATCGCAACAACCGCGGTTCGGACCCGGCATTTTAGATAATATACGTTTATGAACCGCTTGTTTGCCTTGAAATATGAAAAAAACTATGTTATAAAGAGAATAATGACTCCAACCGCAATAGATTCCCAAGAATTGTTTATTAATTAGAATAATTATATCGTCTCCTTATAGCGAACTGGGGCGCAGCAGAATGGAAAAGATCAACAGCCAGACCATGAAAATGAACAATGCCCGCATTGTGTTGGATGCGGTGCGCAAGCGCGCGCCCATTTCGCGCGCGGAGCTTGCAAAGGAACTTGGGCTGACCTCGCCGGCGGTCACGAATATCGTGGCGGCCCTTATCAAAAACAATGTCCTGCTGGAGACCGGCGTTGCGAACGTCTCAAAAGGCCGCCGCCCCATTATGCTCGATACCAATCCGGAGGCATATCATCTTGCCGGGGTCGTGCTTACTACCGACGGCATCAGCTTTGTTCTGTGCGATTTTAAGGCGCGCCCCGTATTGAACCATGAAATCGAAGTGGACCGGTACGCGCCAAAAGAGAATATATTGGATAACATCGTGCAGGGGGTTGAATACCTGCTTAAAAAGAGCGGAATCAAAAAGGAGCGGGTGCTGGGCCTGGGCATAGCCGCCCCAGGCCCGCTCGATTCGCGCAACGGCATACTCATTAACCCGCCCAATTTTCCGGACCTTAAGAATGTGGCCATATGCTCCATACTGGAAGAGCGCCTCAAAATCCCCTGCTGTTGCGACAGGGAAACCAACGCCGCCGCGCTTGCGGAGGCGGGCTTCGGTATGGCGGCTTCCTATAAGACGATGTTTTATCTGATGATGTTCAAGCAGAGCATCGGAGGCAGCCTGGTGACCAACGCGAATGTCATACACGGGTTCAAGGACGGCGCGGGGGAGATCGGCCATATGCTAATCGAACCCAACGGCCCGCGCTGTACCTGCGGCCAGTATGGATGCCTGGAGGCCATGGTCAAAGGGGAAGCGCTCATCAACGAGGCGCGCACGCGCATCAAGCTGATGGACAACTGCAACCTTCCCGTACCCTGCGATGTGGAGGCGCTGCGCCTGGAGGATATCTTCCGCCTGAGCGACCTTGGCATCCCGCTGTTTGTGGATATTATAGATAAAGCCGCGCGGACCATCGCCATCGCTTTAGGCAACGTGGTCACGCTTTTCAGCCCCGAACTCATCGTGCTGGGGGGCACGCTGCCGAGTTTGAGCGAACGGTTCGTGGAGCGCATCCGCACCTACACGCGCGGGCGCAAATACCCGCAGCACGCGAAGGACGTGGTCATTGAAGCGTCGCCCCTGCTGGGTACGCTTGGGTGCGAAATCGGCGCCGCCGTACTGGCGCTCGAAGCGTTTGAGGAAAAGCTCTGTGCCGACCCGGAGTAAATTCAGTTAATAATGAAGCAAATAGCGTAACCCAATCAGGGTGGCTCAGATAGGATTTTTAAAACGGCGTAATCGTGCTTGACAGTTACGCCGTTTACTTGTTCAGGTTATACAAATGTGCATCTTAGATTGGATGGAATTCCCGTTGATGGTATACTTATGCCAGTATCTCAGGTAGATCTACTAGTTAATACAGAAGTGGTGTCTAAACATGGAATACGTAATGAAAAAACGAAATCATGAAATCATTTTTATATCGATTTACATTATATTGTTTTTTTTCGTACAGGCTATATATGCTTACTTCTATTACCATACCGTATTGAAAAGTGATTATTTGCTTCAAACGGTGATTAGATTCTCAATTTGGACAGTCCCAGTGTTTCTCTGTTTAATCATAGACAAAAAGAATCCTTTTAAATACTTGAAACTCGATCGAAATATTTTGCAAGGTGTTCTTTGGGGATTGGCAATAGGAATATTGATTATTTTATATAATATAGTTACGGCATATCTTTTATATGGGCATGTGAGCTTTATGTTTCACGTAAGCAAAAGCAGTTTTTTCCATGATATTTTAGTAATTGTATTCGCTGCGTTTCAGCCATTTTCTGTTCTACTAATGTTCAGTGAAGAAGTATTGTTTCGAGGATTTATTCTTCAAAAAGTAAAGGAGTTTTCTAAATTCTGGATAGGAAATTTAATTAGTGCCTTTCTTTTTGCTCTCATACATATTGTTGGGTGGTTGATACAAGGACAGAACGTTGAGCATTGGGGATTTGGAATTTTCCTTTTTGCGCTCATCACAGGGGTCATATTTAAAAAAACGAATTCTTTATGGTCGTGCTTAATAATTCATATATTTAATAACTTTATTAGCACCTCGATAATTGTATGAAATATAGCAAGTGTACAGTATGTAGCAGGTTAACGCCTGAAATGCAATATGCCGCCGGGCGTAGGTACCGGCGCTAAAGCGCCGATACCGTGAAACCATAGGCAGATTTATTGATACTCTGACGCCCGCCTAAATTAGGCGGGCGTTTTTATGCCTGCGTATCGATCAGCGAATTGAGCGCCGCGCGGATCTCGTTGTAACTGGTGCAGCGGCAGATGTTGCTTTGCAGCCATTCCTCCAGCTGATATTCCTCCGGCTGCGGGTGGTGTGCGAAGAGCGCGTGGGATACCATTAAGAATCCGGGGGTGCAGTAGCCGCACTGGAACGCGTTGTGCCCAACAAACGCCTGCTGTACGGGCGCGGTTCCGTGCAGCCCCTCTACGGTGAGGATGGTATGCCCCACGCACTCCACAGCCAGCACCAGACAGGATTTTGCGGGCCAGCCGTCAATCAAAACCGTGCATGCGCCGCAGTCTCCGTTTTTGCAGCCGGGCTTCGCGCCCGTTAAGCCTAGCTCTTTGCGCAGTACGTCCAGCAGCACGTCGGAGGGCCGCGCCATGACGGTGCGCGGTTCGCCGTTGACGGTCAGGGTAATGACGGTCTTTCCCTCGTAAACGATCATGCGTTTTCTCCCTCCAGGCTGCCGTTCCCCCACGCGGACAGCAGATTTTCTAAAGTCCGTTCCACTATAAAGAGACGGTATGCGCCGCTTCCCTCAGCATCCGTCATGGGCTCTGCGGGTAAATGCTTTATCGCCGCCTGCACGCGCTCCGGGATGGACTTTCTTCCGTTGTTGAACGCCGCTTCCATCTTGGCGCTTCGGAAAGGAAATTCGCATAGGCCCGAGAACGCCACGCGCAGCTTGTTGCGAAAGACCATCGCCGTGACGTCCACAAGCGGATAATCGATCTTCTCCCCGGGCGCCTTTTTGATATGCGCAAAGGGTGCGGCAAGCGCGCTTACGGGCACAAGCGCCTGCACGATCAATTCTCCCGCTTTAAGTTGCATGCGCTCCTGGAACACATCGCCAAACGGCACGGTGCGCATGCCTTTGGCGGAAGCGAGCAGCAGCTTCGCGTCTGAAACCAATAACGGCAGGCTACATTCCCGGTAACGGATGGACCCGCAGAGATTGCCCCCCAGCGTGATGCGGCATTGGTTGGTATGATCCGCTACGCGCCCGCAGGCGCTGCTTAGCAAATGAAAGCGTTTTGAGTCCTTGATGGCGGTAAGCGAAAGCGCCGCGCCGATTTTAAGATGCGCCCCGTTGGTTTCGAGTACATTGCATTCCGGTATGGATTTATAGTCGATCACGACGTCGGGGCATATGCTGCCTGCGCGGCTCATGGTGATGATTTCGCTGCCGCCGCCGTAGTAATAAATGCGCCTGCCATCTTTTGCATACGCTTCGTATACCTCGGTGGCTTCTTTCAACGTATTCGGTTTGCAATAAATAAAATCGCGCGGGATCATTCTTTGCCTCCTTCCGCTGTGCGCCAGAGCTGTTCGGGCGTAAGAGGCAGCGTATCGATGGGTTTGTTTAAAGCGGCTGTCAGCGCGTTCGCAAGCGCCGCAGGCATGCCTATGATGCCGTGCTCCGAGAATTTGCGTACCCCATAGGGCGCGTTTTCTTCCGGCGTCTCCACAAACCCCACGCGGTAAATAGGTTCCTGTCCGATGTGCAAGAGTTTATAGGTACGTAGGCTTGGGGTGCTCAGAATGCCGTCCGCGCCGTAATGGTACGCCTCGCGCGTGGCCAGGGAAACCCCCATCGCCATGCCGCCCGCAACCACGCCCCGCATGGCTTCGGGGCCGATCGCGCGGCCAATGTCCATGACGGTTGTCGCGGACAGTATGCGGTAGGTATATTCCTTTGTATCCACCTCCACCTCCACGGCCTGCGCGCCGACGGACCAGGAAGGCCCCGTCTGTCCCTTGCCCGAAATTTCGTCCAGCAACGTCAGCCCTTTTAACATGTAGCTGCCGCGCCCCAACGCCGGTTCGCCAATGGAAGAACCGTCCTCCGCCTGGTAGCCGTTGACGATGTCCTTAAAGGGTATAAATTTCTCCGGCGCGCTCTTTTGGTACACCCGGGCATGCGCCACCTCGATTTCGCCTTCTGCGCAGCCCAAAGCCATAGCGCCGTTACGCCTTAATTGAGCGATGATGTCGTCTGCCGCCGCGCAAACAGCGCTCCCGGCCATATGCGTCGTCATGCTGGCCACGGTCTTCCAGTGCTCCGGGTTTAATCGCGTGTCTACCGGGAAGGAAACGTGCACCATGCTGGGCTCTATCTGCAGCTTTTCCGCAAACAGCTGCGCAAGGAGCGTCTGCCCCCCGGAGCCTATTTCCACCACGCCGGTATTAAGGTTGAAGCTGCCGTCCTGGTTGGGGGTGACGAGCGCACCGGAAACGGCGTTGGGAGGCGGGACCTCGCACTTCCAGAAGCAGGCCATTCCCTGCGCGCGTACCGTGTTTTCCTTGATGGGGATAACCCGCCCGCTTTCCCATTTCGCAAGGGACTTGAGCTCATTCAGGCAGGCGGGAAGGTCGCCGATGTTGCCGCGGGTAACGGCGACCTGCGTGGGCGTTTCCCTGCCGGGGCGTATGGCGTTCTTCTGCCGCAGCACAAGCGGGTCCATATTGAGCCTGCCTGCAAGCACGTCCATTGTGCGCTCAATGCAGAACGTAAACGAATCGTGCCCGAACCCGCGGTAGGAGGTGGCGAACGTGTGGTTGGTATATACGCAGTAGGCGTTGCAGGACAGGTGCGGGATATCGTACGGCCCCGTACAGTCCACGGCGATGGCCTTTGTCATATAGGGCCCGCTGTCGCTGTACGCGCCGCAGTCCACCCAATAGAAAAGCCGTGCGCCCTGCAATACGCCTTCCCGGTTTGCGCCCAATGTGAGCTCCGCTTCCAGGCCGATGCGGCAGGGCGCGGTATGGAACTCCTCCTCGCGCGGGAGGGTGACGCGTACTTTCTGCCCGCCAAGCTTTTTTGACGCGAGATATGCCAGGAATTCCAGCATGACCGGCGCTTTGCCGCCAAAACCACCGCCCACGAACGGCGTCCTGACTTCGATCTTTCCGCTCTCCAGAGCGAATGCTTCCGCAAGCTGCGCGCGCACCTCGTACGGCGCCTGGGAGGAGGCGGAGATCGCAACCACTCCGTCTGCCTTGATTTCCGCCTCGGCGCAATGCGTCTCCATGGCCGCGTGCGCGGAAGGGGGGAGGAAGAAGCGTTTTTTTATCACAACGTCGCTTGCCGAGAGCGCGTTGTCCGCATCCCCTTTTCTGATTTGATATTGGCTTGCGATGTTGCTGTTCTCTACGGGGTAAATATCCGTCTTCGCGCGCCGGTAGGCCTTCGGGTTTTCGTGGATGCGCGGGGCGTCCGCCTTTAAAGAGTGCGAGGGCGTCAGCACCGGCGTAAACGGCGTATAGGCGACTTCGATCAGTTCCAGCGCCCGCGCGGCGATGCATTCCTCCCACGCGACCACAAGGGCCACAGGTTCCCCCGCGTAGCGGACTTTTTCGCGGGCCAGTATGGGCCGGTCCTGCAGCAGGGGACCCACCATGCGGAGGCAGTCCAGCCCCGTCAGCACGGCCAGCACGCCGGGCATCGCTTTCGCTTTTGATACATCGATGCGCTCGATCTTCGCGTGCGCGTGCGGGCTTGTAAGGAGGCGCGCGAACGCAGCGCCTTTTCCCGGCAGGTCGTCCGTATAGACGGCGCGGCCCGTCGCCTTGTCCCACGCATCAAATCTGGTTGTATGCGTTCCGATGGTTGTGCTCAAGAAGATGATTCCTCTCGTCGTAAAATACCTGATTTTTACATAGTCTGCACAGTTGTGGACAGATTAACCAAGACGAAAGACAAAAAGGAGTGTTGCAAAATGAATCCATTTCTGGAGAAGCCCGCACCCGTATTTGAGGGGATCATGGATTGGTCCACCGTCTACCCCAAGCCCTACGACAAGCGCACGGTGGATCCCTACACCAAGGTCCGCATCATATTGATGAACGGCATCGAGGTGGAAAGCACTATGTTCAAGCATCAGCTCCACCGCCACTGCACGGACAATGACGTGCGGCGCGAGGTGGCGCTTTCAAGAAGGGTGGAGCAGCTGCAGCAAAAGCACATCAACTGGCTCAAGCCCATAGACGAAACGGTGCTTGAAACCACAATCGGCTACGAGCATGTCGCAGTGGATTTGACCGCCTGGCTTGCCCAAAACGAACCGGACGCGTATGTGAAGCAGGCGCTCGACTTCGCTCTTTTAGAGGACTTTGACCACCTGTACCGCTATTCCAATCTTTTGGACCTCGACGCAAATATTCCGGCGGAGGGCTTGGTGAAAAGCTATGTGGAAATTACGCCGGGCAGGCCGACCATCGCGGAGCACAGGCACCCGTATGAGTCCGTCAAGCGGCATATCGACTGCAAGACCGCGAGCATCCAAACAAAGCTCAACACGCTCATCATCACCGCGGGCGAGCAGCAGACCATGAACTTTTACATGAATCTCGGCAACACTTACCAGAATGATCTCGGTCGGAAGCTTTACCTTGAAATCGCGCAGATCGAGGAGCAGCACGTAAGCCATTACGGCTCCCTGCTTGATCCCAACGCGACGTGGCTTGAAGGAATGCTGATGCACGAGTATATGGAATGCTATCTCTATTATTCGTTCTACCAGGATGAGCTTGATCCGAACGTAAAATCCATATGGGAAATGCACTTTACCCAGGAGGTCGCACAGCTTCATAAGGCCGCGGAGCTTCTGCAAAAATATGAGAACAAGGAATGGCAGTCCGTCATCCCCGGCGGGGATTTCCCCAAGCTGCTGCAGTTCCACGATACGCGGGATTACGTACGCAACATACTCGGTACCCAGATACTCCTTACGGCAGACAAGGAGGATTATGCGGAAGTGAACAAAATCCCGTCCTCGCACGAATTCTTTACCTTCCAGAACCGCGTGAACTACGACGTACAGGCGGTGGCGAGCCACAAGGTCATCTACCAGCACCAGCAGCAGTTCAATACCGATTACCGCGCGGAAACCGGCCCCAACCCCGTTCAGGCGCTTACTGACCGGACGAAGGACAATACCGATATCGCGCGCACACAAACGTCATCCTGAGCGAAGCGAAGGACCTTGAAGCGCCTATATTAGGGCGTATAACGGGAGCCGGATTCTTCGCCTTCGGCTCAGAATGACAGACGGAGAGGTTTATCGACACGCTCGGTGGGCGGCGCTTACTGCGCCGTCCGCTTTGCGTTGAAAGTCCGATTCTTCGGTGATACAATTGGTCCAATACGACACTTCTTATCAAAAGGGCTAGGAGGAATATACATGGAGAAAAGCTACCGCGCCGAGCTGACCGGCGTATTTGGCTGCCCGGTGGACGAAAACCCTACCGGCATCATGCAGGAGGCGGCGTTTCAGGCGAAGAACCTGAACTGGAGGTATCTAAACCTGCTGGTGGAACCCGCCGCGCTCAAAGCCGCTTTTGAAGGCCTGCGGGCGATGCGCTTTGGCGGCGTCAACCTGACGGTACCGCATAAGGTGGAAGCTATGAAGTATGTGGATGAACTCAGCGACAAGGCGAAGCTGATCGGCGCCATCAACACCGTAGTCAACCGGGATGGCATACTTTATGGGGACAATACGGACGGCGCGGGTTTTGTGGAGGGCATGCGGAAGAAGGGCGTACATTTAAACGGAAAGACGGCGGTGATATTGGGCGCTGGCGGCGCTTCCCGCGCGATATCCGTGGAGTGCGCGCTGGCCGGCTGCGCGCGCGTCCTGCTGTTCAACCGCACGCTGAAAAAGGCCGAGGAGATTGCGGCGATCGTCAACCAAAACACCGCCTGCAAAGCGGCGGCTTTTCTGTGGGAGCCGGGGCTCCGCATCCCCAAATGCGATATCCTCATCAACGCCACCTCCATAGGCCTGTATCCCGACCCGAACGCCCCGGATATCCGCTATGAGGATATCACGCCGAATATGATCGTGCAGGATATCATCCCCAATCCCGCGAATACGCCCTTTTTACAGAAAGCCAAAGCGCGCGGTGCAACGACATACGACGGCCTTTCCATGCTGGTGGAGCAGGGCGCCATCGGCTTCAAGCTGTGGACGGGAGAAGACGCGCCCACCGATGTGATGTACGCGGCGCTTGAAAAGGAGTTTAGCTAAAAAGACCGGACTTTTTACCCGGCCTGCTGACGACCCGGCCAGCAGGCTGTTTTTTTGAACCCTGTTGCACCTGCGTCCACATCAGGAACATACGCGGGCCTCCTTCTTACCCTATCTGGATTCCCCTATGTAAACCCTGTAACAAAGGCATTTACGCCCATTTGTATACAAATCACTTGCCTGCGGCATATATTGGTACTGGACATTGCCTGTCTAGAACAAACGCAAAGCAGGGAAGTGTTATGAACATAGCTTTACAAATAGAACGATTGGCGACAGGATCGGTGAACGCATCCGAAAACGTAATATTCGATTCAATCGTATACAGCTCCGGGAATATTAGTTATAACAATGGAACAGGCGAACTGACATTCAATGAAGCGGGCAGATATGTTGTAGATTGGTGGGTTGCCACGCAGGCCACCGCGTCGAACATTGGCGTTGTATTTGCCGTATCTTCCTCCCAGGGGGATTTTCTTGTAGGGAATTCGCCCATCAAGAATGGAGAAGTGGTAGGGGTGTGCATCGTGGATGTGGCGGCAGCTCCTGTAACGGCTTCTTTGGTAAATGCGGCGCCCAACCCCATTTTCTACTCCAATATTACGCCGTTAAAAGCGACGCTGGTTGTGGTTGAGGATGATCTCGCAGGATCGGGCCCCACCGGTCCTACAGGCTCTACAGGCGCAACCGGACCCACTGGTCCTACAGGCGCAACCGGACCCACTGGTCCCACGGGTGCAACTGGCCCTACTGGGCCAACCGGCCCTACAGGTGATACCGGAGCGACTGGACCAACTGGTGGTACCGGAGCGACTGGACCAACTGGCGATACTGGGCCTACCGGTCCTACCGGGCCTACCGGTGATACCGGTGATACCGGCCCAACAGGCCCTACCGGCGACACCGGACCTACCGGCTCTAATGGCAATACCGGCCCCACCGGCGATACCGGCCCAACTGGACCCATTGGCGATACTGGGCCTACCGGTCCTACCGGCGCAACTGGCCCAACCGGGCCAACTGGCGACACCGGACCTACAGGAGATACCGGGCCTACTGGTCCTACGGGCGCAACCGGTCCGACTGGTCCCACCAGTGATACCGGGCCGACCGGTCCTACTGGCGATACCGGACCGACTGGCCTCACAGGCACAACGGGGCCTACCGGTCCCACCGGACCCCAAGGGGAATCGGGCGGCCCTACCGGCCCTACGGGGCCTACTGGCCCAACCGGTCCCTCCGACGGCCCTACCGGGCCCACGGGTGATACCGGTCCTACAGGGGACACCGGAGCGACCGGCCCCACAGGAGCAACCGGGGATACCGGCCCTACGGGTCCTACAGGCACAACCGGGCCGACCGGCCCCACGGGAACGACCGGGCCCACTGGCCCTACCGGCCCCACGGGAGATACCGGGCCTACGGGGCCCATTGGGGTTACTGGTCCCACCGGACCTACGGGGACCGTACAGCCCGACCCTTTTGAGGTGTATGTGCAGGCCGGAGCAGTGGGGGGAAACGGCACGCACGCCAGTCCGTTCGGGACCATTCAACAGGGAGTGACCGCCGTGTCCCCGACCGGAACCGTACACGTATTGGGGGGAACCTATCCCATCACCGCCACGATTACGGTCAATAAGGCGGGTGTAACGATACAGGGATACCCCAACACGGTGGTCATGCTGCAGGCGGCTGTGATTGCGTTCCTCGTTACCGGAAACGGCGTTACTGTAGATGGGTTGACCATCACCAGCAATAATCCGTATGCGGTTGAATTCATTCAGCTTGCGGGAACCAACCACAAGCTGACGAACAATTACATATTCGGTCCGCCGCAGGCGGGACCTTCGACCGGTTGGGTGGTCAACCGCGGCTTCCTGACGCAGGGGAACGTAGTGAACCTGATCGTACGGGACAATATCTTCTACTTTATGAGACAGCCCGCCTATTTGAACCCAAATTCGACCGGCTATATCATCAACAATGTCACCTACAATACGCGCGGCTTTGTGGTGGACCGGGCGGTATTCGTATTCTCGGGGAACTCGTGGGGCATACCGGAAAACGCCGTGGATATCGCGCTGCTGGTGGGTACCATTACTGGAGCGCCCTATGATCCGCTGACGGAGCTTGCGGCAAACAACAGCGACGCTACCATCGACGATCAAAGGTAGGGCATGCGAGGGTGAAATCTCAAAAACAAACGGCGCCCATATCTGGATATGGGCGCCTTAGAGTTCCAAAAATTGAGGGCCGCCGAAATTCGGCGGCCCTTCTTGAGGTAAATAGGCTTTTGCCAGGTCTTATTCCACAACATCCGCATACTGGAAGTACCAGTAACCGGAGGCGGAGTACCAGGACCCGGTGATCTTGGGGCTCTGCAGATAGGGCTGGCTGTAGAAGACGACGGGGATAACGCCCATGTCCTTCATCAGCACGTCCTCAGCCTGGTGCAGATAACCGAAGCGGGCCTGGGGATCGGCTTCCTGCGCGGCCTTATCCATCAATGCATCGTACTCGGGGTTGTTGTATTGGGCGTCGTCGTTGCCGTTGGTGCTGTACACGGTCTCCATGATGTTGGAGGGATCGTTATAGTCCAGCAGCCAGCCGTTGCGGCTGATTTCATAATCGCCCGCGCGGCGCTGCGGCAGGAAGCTCGCCCATTCCACGACGTCCACGCTCACGGTGAGGCCGAGTTCCTTCCAGGCCTGCTGCACATACTCGGCAACCGGCTTGTGGAAGCTCGCAGTGTTGATGGCGTAATGAATGGTCGGGAAGCCTTCGCCATTGGGGTAGCCAGCCTGGGCCAGAAGTTCCTTGGCCTTGGCGAGGTTGGCTTCGAAATTGCTGTTGTCGATGTAGGGCTTGCCGCCGTTGGCGTTGGCCGCAAAATCGCTGCCGTCCCAATCCGCGACGCCGGCGCATACAAAGCCGGTAGCGGGCGTCATCGTGCCGGTCATGATGGTCTCGGCGATGTAGTTACGGTCGATCGCCAGGCTCAGCGCCGTACGCACGAGGGGATCGGAGAACTGGGGCAGTTCGTTGTTCACGCAGACGTAGTAGGTGCCCAGCATGTTGCCAAGGTAATAATCTTCCCTGGTCTGCAGGTTGGCGATTTCCGCGCTCGGGAGATCCTTGACCATCATGGCCTCGCCTGTCTCATAAGCGTTGAAGGAAGCGTTGGGATCCTCAATGAGCAGGAGCTTGAGAGTATCCAGCTTGATGGCATCCGCATCCCAGTAGTTCGGGTTCTTGGTGTACGTGACGTAGGAGGAGGGGACCCATTCGCTGATGTAGAAGGGGCCGTTGCAGATGTACGTCTCGGGCTTGGTGGCCCAGGCGTCGCCGTTGGCTTCGATGGTAGCCCTGTTTACAGGAGCAAGTACGTTGAAAGCGGCCAGCTTATCGAAATACGGGCACACACGGGAAAGCTCAACCACGAAGGTGTTGGCGTCGGGCGCGGACACGGCCAGCGCATCCGGGTTGCCGCCTGCCGCTTCCTCAAAGCCCTTGACCATGCCCAACACGGTTTCCGCATAGGGGGCAGCGGTGGCGGGATCGGCCACGCGCTTAAAGCTGTAGACGAAGTCTTCAGCGGTCAGGGGAGAGCCGTCGGACCACTTCAGGCCTTCGCGCAGATGGAACGTATAGGTCAAGCCATCCGTGCTGACATCAAAGGATTCCGCGGAAGCGGGGATGACCTTGTTGTCCTTGTCCACTGCCAGCAGGCAATCAAACGAGAACAGCAGCATGTTGCCGCCGTTTACCGAGGTATTGAGCGCGGGGTCGATCGACTCGGTGTCGGGGCCGATGGACACGACGAGCTCCTTGGGACCCGCGTTTTCGGCGGGAGCAGCGGTCTCGGGAGTAGCGTTCTCAGACGGAGGTGTGGTCACGTTGGGGGTGGCAGCGTCTGGTCCGGTGCCGCAGGCAGAGATCACCAGGGACAGGATCAGAATGAATGCCAACAGGAATGCCATTCTTCTCTTCATTTGTTTTTCCTCCTTGTTTTTTTGTTGGATATTTACCATTTACCACGCTAACGCGGCAAATCGGCAACAAAAACAATAAGCCCTTCCGGCAATGCTGGTAGCATGATGCAAGCTATCCGGCGGAAAACCGCCGGAGTGGTTGTAAATCATTTCACCCTATCCAGATGATGGCAGGCGGCAAAATGGCCGGGGGCGATTTCCTGCATAAGCGGTTCCTCGGCTGCGCACTGCTCGTCCGCATAGGGACAGCGTGTGCGGAACCGGCAACCAGAGGGCGGGTTGAGAGGACTGGGCACGTCGCCCTCCAGCACGATTCGGTTGGAGTTGCGCGCGGCCTCGGGGTCGGCAACCGGGATGGCTGAAATCAGACTGCGGGTATAGGGATGGGCGCCGTGGAAGGTCAGCTCATAGCTTTCGGCCAGTTCCACCAGCTTACCTAAATACATTACGCCGATGCGCTTGGAAATATGCTTGACAACGCTCAGGTTATGCGCAATGAACAGGTACGTCAGCCCCATGCGCTCCTGCAATTCTTCAAACATATTGATTACCTGCGCTTGGATGGAAACATCCAGCGCAGAGATAGGTTCGTCACACACAATAAACTCGGGGTCTACCGCAAGCGCCCGGGCGATGCCCACGCGTTGGCGCTGGCCACCCGAAAACTCGTGAGGGTAGCGGTTGGCGTGTTCGGAATTGAGCCCTACCAGGGACAGCAGCTCAACGATGCGCTCCTGCCGCTCCTTGGGTGTGGCTGCTAAGTGATGGATGTCGATGGCCTCCCCTACGATATCGCCGACCGTCATGCGCGGGTTCAGGCTGGCATAAGGATCCTGAAACACAATCTGCATCTTGCGGCGGTATGGGAGCATGTTAACATGGGTGATGTCCTGGCCGTCGTAAAAAATCCTGCCCGACGTGGGCTCGTAAAGGCGCAGCAGCGTACGCCCCGCCGTGGTTTTGCCGCAGCCGGATTCGCCCACCAAGCCCAAGGTTTCACCCTTATAGATATGGAAAGAAACGTCGTCTACAGCCTTGACAAACTTCTTCTCTAAAAAGCCCGCTCCCTTGACGGGAAAATACTGCTTAAGATTCTGAACTTCTACCAATTTTCTGTTTTCCATTATGCCTGCACGCCCCCCTCTGCTTCAAATTTCGCCTTGTCCAGCAGCCAGCAGGCGCTATGGTGGAGGTCGCTCAACTGGGTATATGCGGGCATATGCTCCATACAGACCTTCATGCAGGAGCGGCAGCGGGGTGCGAAGGGGCAACCGGCCGGAGGGTTGAGCATATCCACCGGCGTACCCTCAATGGGCACCAGGCGGCGGTGCTCCTGTTCGGAGAGATTGGGCAGGCTCATCAAGAGGCCCTTGGTATATTCATGGGAAGGCTGATAGAATACCTCGTCGGTAGTGCCATACTCCACCACCTTACCGCCATACATAACAGCGATACGGTCACACATGCCGGCCACAACGCCCAGATCATGGGTGATGAGAATGATGGCCATGCCCAGTTTTTGCTTGAGCTCCATCATCAGCTCCAGGATCTGCGCCTGTATGGTGACGTCGAGTGCCGTTGTGGGTTCGTCGGCGATCAAAAGCTTGGGCTCGCAAGCAAGCGCAATGGCAATCATTACGCGCTGGCGCATGCCGCCCGAAAGCTCATGCGGATACTGCTTGAGCCGCCGCTCGGGTTCGTTGATACCCACCAGGCGAAGAAGTTCGCGTGCGCGCTCGTCGGCCTGCTTCCGGTTCTTGTCGGTATGCAGAAGGATGACCTCCCGAATCTGGTTGCCAATGGTGAAAACCGGGTTCAGGCTGGTCATGGGGTCCTGAAAGATGATGGAGACCTCGTTGCCCCGCATTCTGCGAAGCTCGCGTTCCTTCATCGTGTTGATATGATGCCCGTTGAAATACAGGTCGCCGCCGATCAACCGGCCGGGATGCGCCGTAAGGCCCATCAGGCTGTAGGCTGTAACGGATTTGCCCGAGCCGCTTTCTCCTACGATACCCAGCACCTCGCCATCGCTCACATGGAGCGAGACGTCGTTGAGCGCCTTCACCTCACCTACGGGCGTGAAGAAGGAGAGACGCTCGTTGCGGATATCTACCAAGTACTCGTTCATTTATCTCTTCCTCCTTTCAGCTCTTCATTTTGGGATCGAACGCGTCACGCAGGCCGTCGCCGAGCAGGTTGAAGCTGAGGATGATCAGGCTGATCAGCAGCGCCGGCGAAAGCAGCAGGTATGGGTAACTTGTGAGGCCGTTGAGCGCGTCGCTCGCAAGCGAACCGAGCGAGGGCAGCGGGATGGCAACGCCCAGGCCCAGAAAGCTCAGAAAGCTCTCTGTAAATATGGAGGCGGGAATCTGGAGCGTCGTGGTGACGATCAGCGTCCCAATACAATTGGTCAAAAGGTGCCTGCGGATGATGCGTCCGTTGGAAGCGCCCAACGCCTTGGCAGCAGTGACAAACTCAAACTGTTTGAGCGTGAGCACCTGTCCGCGCACAATGCGCGCCATGCCCACCCAATACAGCAGTGCGAACACGATAAATATGCTGATAAAGTTGATGCCCACAGCCTGTATCCATTCGAAACCGGGCCTTTCGGCGAGCGCTTCCATGGGCGTCTTGATGGCGAACGAAATCAGCACGATCATCAGGATGTCGGGTATCGTATAGATGATGTCGACGATGCGCATCATCACAAGGTCCACCCATTTGCCAAAATACCCTGCGATCGCTCCATAAAAGGATCCGATCAGCAATATGATGGCAGAGGCGATAACACCGACCAACAGCGAGATCCTGCTGCCCACCATCACGCGGACGGCATAGTCGCGCCCCAGGACGTCGGTACCCAGGATATGGGGATATACCTCCTCGCCCGCGCTGATGCGCTCGAGCTCCTTTTCGGAATAGGTCATGGGCGAAAGGTACTCCGACCCCTTGATTTGCTGCTCGTATTTATAGGGGTAAAAGCTGGGGACGACAAAGGAGAAGAAAGCGATTATCAGCACGACCGACAGGCTGATAACGGCAACAGTATTTCGAAACAGGCGCCGCATGGCGTCCTTCCAAAAGCTCACGCTTGGACGCAACTGCACCAAGCTCTCGCGCTCCGCCTCGGTGACAGGCAGGAAGCTTTCCACATTCAGTTGCAGGCTTAACGGGTTTTTCATGCTCATACTCATTCCTCTGTCATTTCAACTGGATGCGCGGATCGATCAGCTTGTAGGCAATATCCACCAGGACGTTCAGCGTAATGATCAGCGCGGCCAGGAAAATGGTAGTGCCCATGATCACCGTATAATCACGGTTCAGGATAGAGCCTACGAACTGCCCGCCGAGGCCGGGGATGACGAATATCTTCTCTACAACAAAGCTGCCTGTGAGCGTATACGCAAGCATAGGCCCCAAGTAAGTAACAATAGGCAAAATAGCGTTGCGCAGCGCGTGCTTAAAAAGCGTAACGAACTGGGAAAGACCCTTGGCCCGTGCGGTGCGCATGTAGTCCTGGCCGATCACGTCGAGCATGGAGGAGCGCATCAGCCGTGCGATATAGGCCATAGGGTAGAACGCGAGCGCGATAACGGGCAATACATAGTGGGCTGGGGAGGTCAGCCCGAGGGTTGGAAGCAATTTGAGATTGACACCAAAAATGTACATGCCCACCGTACAGATTACGAAGCTTGGGAACGCAATGCCGCAGGTCGCCACCACGATGATCAACTGATCGACCCATTTGCCGCGGTTGAGCGCAGCGATGCTCCCCAGCGGAATCCCGATTGTCAGCGCCGCCAGCACCGCAATGCCGCCCAGCTTGGCGGAAACAGGGAATTTGCTGGCGATTACCTCCATTACGGTGCGCCCACGCTGCTTAAGGCTCAAGCCGAAATCGCCCTGCGCTGCGTTGACCATGTAGTTCTTATATTGCACGATGAGGGGCTTATCCAGCCCATACTTTGCCTTCAACGCGGCCTGCGCCTGTTCGCTGATGGATTTTTCTGCGATGAACGGGCCGCCGGGTACCAGATTCATCAGAAAAAACGTGATGGTGGCAACCAAAAAGATCGTCAGCGCAGCCAAAATTACCCGCTTGACAATATAATTTACCATACGTCACTACTCCCTTTGTCTTATCAAAACCTGTACGTCAGCATAGAAAGAAATTCGGGCGCAAAGCCAGCGCCCCAATTTGAATGCGATCACTTCATATTTCGGTTCTATAACAAACGTGTATTCATTTTATCAACACGGATCAGATTTGTCAATTTACGAAATCCAGAGAGACATTCCAGTTTTTTTCATGAAATCAATAAAAAACTGGAATGACGGTATCCA
>JAFABA010000178.1 GCA_023426265.1 Bacillota bacterium | reverse complement strand
TGGTTGCAAACGTAGAGGCTAAATAAGCTTGCGCTCCAGCAATCGGATATTTTAAGAACAACCAACGTTCTTTTCTAATATACTTAAATTCTTCTTCTGTCTGATCCTCCCAATACTCTTCTGAATCAAAAAACTTGTTCCAGAGATTGCTCGAATTCTTCAATTCCATACATTCAATTCCGACTGGACCAAGAGTACCTTGGGAATATTCATTTGCCAAATTGTCTTCTAATGCCGATTTCGAGGATGTTGGCGCAAGTCTATGATTAATACCATTATAATCCATACGCAGTCCGCTGTCACCATGGGCGTCCTTGCCGGCAGAAAAATTGACAGATTAAAAACGAGCCCGCTATCTTAATTTTTATTCCTCTCTCAGATAGGCGTCTGCCAAGAATGAACGGAGAATTGAAGGGGGCTTCCCTAGGTCTATCTTTGTTTTGGGGTACAGTAGCCTAAAACCGAGGATTTGTGTGTTTCCTTCCGAAGTAAAAGCGGAGCGGATTGCCCCAAGACATGGAAAGGGCTATAATAAAGCGTGACAGGCTTCCGAATGATGTTACATGTCAATTATTTGCGGGAAAGGGATGTTATTTTATGTCAGCACAAATCAAGCATATGGTTATCTTTAATTTGATTTATGGAAAAGATTCCTCTGAGGCTGAAAAATTCCTGAGCGATGGACAGGCACTTTTAACTTCTATTCCGGCCGTGAAAGAATTTGAGGTGCTCCGCCAGGTCAGCCCTAAAAACGATTACGATTTCGGCTTTTCTATGGTGTTTGACAATGAAGGGGATTACGAGGCTTATAATAATCATCCCATCCATCAAGGTTTTGTTGCTGAAAGATGGAAGAAGGAAGTTTCACGCTTCCTGGAGATTGATTTTAAAGCTTTCTAGAACTGGCAGCAAAAAGACGAGGGTATCGCACCCTCGTCTTTTTTAGTATCCCGCATCGATTAGTTGAGTAAAATTTGCGTTGCCGTCAAAGGCGGAGTGAAACCCTATAGACCTTACGTATTATGAGCGGCTGCTATCATATCCGTTATGGCATTGATCAGGAATACGGAATCCATTCCGCAGGCCACGCAGTCGATCCCATTTTTAAAATGCTCGGCAGCGGCAGCGGGCGTGTTCGCATAGATCATCGTAATCTTCCGGTTGGCCTTGCATACTTCCGCCACATGGCGGATGGCCTCAAGCAGCCTCGGGCTGTCCATTTTTCCCGGTACACCGAGAGCTATTGAAAGGTCATACGGGCCGATAAAAATGCCGTCCACGCCCTCCATGGCCGCAATCGTTTCTATGTGTTCCAGGCAACCCGCCGTTTCGCACTGCGGGATCAAAAGCGTCTCGCGGTTAGAAAGAGCAAAATATTCCTCCATGTTTTGCGCGAACTCTTCAAAACAGTATCCGTTAGCCAATGTCGGCGCAAATCCCTTGCGGCCAAGGGGGTAATATTTCGCGTACTCCACCAATTGTTCCACTTCCTGCACCGTCTGGATGCAGGGAACGATCAGCCCCATTGCACCGATATCGAGCATTTTCAGCACGGAAGCGCGTGACGCGTCTTTGATACGGATAAAAGGCGTGACGCCCCTCTTTTCGGCGGCAGTCACAGCCGTAAGCGCGCTTTCCACATCGAAAATTCCGTGCTCCGTATCGATAACGAAAAAATCCAAACCGGCAATTCCCAGGCACTGCGCGGCGATGGTTCCGCCAAGCTCAAAAAAGGTGCCGATTGCGTGCTTGCCTTCGGCTATTTTCTTTTTTACCAGGTTAATCATACTTGAGCTCCTTAATGTTCTTACCTTTTACATGCAGAAGGGTAGATATATGTCGTAGTATAGTCAACCGGCAGCACTTTCTCAAGATTAAATCTTTATTTTTATAAGATTGGTCATGGTCACGGAACGCCCGCCTTGCTGCCTTGCATAACGCCCTAATAACCGCAGACACTACCTATGAGGTGATTATCATGGCGAATGAAAAAGAACTGCTTAACTCAATTAGCGAAACTGCGGATATGGGATGTGAAAGCCTGCGGCAGGTAATTGGAAAATCGGAAAACGACGGGCTGAAACATGCGCTGCAAACCCAGCTTGTTGAGTATGAGAAACATTATAGCGCGGTCTCCAAACTGCTGGAGGTATATGGGGAAAAGGCATCATCTGCAAGCCGCGTTGCAATTATCAATTCCCGCATCACGGCGGATTTCAAAACTCTCTTTACGGAGAATTCGACTTCCAAGATTGCGGAAATGGTCATGCAGGGGAGTACCATGGGCGTAACGAAAGTAACAAAAGCGCTCCATGCATATCATGGCAACAATGAGGAAATCAAAACCCTGGCGGAACGTCTTATAAAGACCGAGGAAGCAAATATAGAGGAGATGAAAAAATTCCTATAGATCAGGCCTCCCTCGATGGCAAGCCGGTCAAGGACAGAAAACCAACAGGACGCGCAAAGAAAACCCTTGCTTTATATGAAAACGAAAGACACCGGGCGTTCCCGGTGTTTTCATATGAAAACATGGGAAACAAAACGGCAAGCATTGCATCCTTTACAAAAATGGTATACCATATCTATTATATACTGTTATAATTTCTCGCCGCGCTCTCATAAACCCTGTGAAACAATAATAAAAGATGATATATAACAACGATCTTCTTTGAAACAAAGCAATGCAAGAATATGGAGGTACTATTGATGCATAGACCAATCACCATCGCTTCGGGGCAATTCGGGGATCTTTCGCTGGAGGAACTGTGCAGGCTGATGAGCGGCATCGGCTACGAAGGGATCGAGCTTGCGTGCCACGCGCATGTGGATATTCATAAAGTGCTCGAGCAGGACGGGTATGCGGAGTGGGTTAAGGGTACGCTCGCGAAATACAACCTGCAGGCATGGGCCATCAGCGCGCACCTGATCGGCCAGTGCGTGGGCGATCTCTGGGATGAACGCTTGGATAATTTTGCGCCCGCCGCCCTCGCAGGCAAGCCGGAAGAGATCCGCCGTTGGGCGGTGGAGGAAATGAAGCTGGTGGCGCATGCGGCAAAGAAGCTTGGCGTCAGTGTGGTTACCTGCTTTTTAGGCTCGCCCATCTGGAAATACTGGTACTCCTTCCCGCAGACCACCCCGCAGATGGTGGAGGATGGTTTTCAAAAGATCAGGGAGCTTTGGACGCCGATATTCGATGTTTTCGACGAATGCGGCGTGAAGTTCGCGCTGGAAGTGCATCCCACCGAGATCGCGTTCGACTATTACAGCACAAAAAAGCTGCTGGAGACGTTCGATTACCGGCCGACGCTGGGGCTTAACTTTGACCCCTCCCATTTTGTGTGGCAGGGCGTGAACCCTTGCGTATTCCTGCGGGATTTTGCAAGCCGCGTCTACCATGTGCATATGAAGGACGTCAAAGTCACGCTGGACGGGCGCGCAGGCATATTGGGCAGCCATATCGAATTTGGCGATACCCGCCGCGGCTGGAACTTCGTTTCGCTCGGGCACGGAAATGTGGATTTTGACGGCATCATCCGCGAGCTCAACCAAATGGGCTATGACGGCCCGCTTTCCGTGGAGTGGGAGGACAGCGGCATGGACCGTACCTTCGGCGCGACGGAAGCGTATCACTACACCAAGAACATCAACTTCAGCCCATCGGATATCCGGTTCGATTCCGCGCTGAAGGTGGATTGAGCGATTTTACTTGAGAGCTGGACTTTCATTCCTAGGTTATTTGCCGGAAGCAAAGCACCTGAGCGGTACACAAGAGGGGCGCGGTAGCCAATATCGGCTATCGCGCCCCCTTTGTGCTACCGCAACGAATCAATCCTCATCAAAATCCAAAAACTTATGCGGAGGTACTTCCAAAACATCGGCAATATCAAATCGGGTATCGAGCGAAATTGTCCTGCCAATATTCGGAGCTTCCACCGCGCCAATAAACGCAAGATTCTTATCGAGCTTTTCTGCAAGCTGCTCTTGCGTAAGTCCCTTTAACTTCCTGTAGTAACTGATTTTTAATCCCAGTTTTCTGTACTTTGTCTTATGTGCCGCTTTCAAATTATCACCTCTTTTACGTGCCTGTCCCATCCAATACACGGAACAACTCCTCCAATACGCCCTGCGCGTCCACGTCAACACAAGCCCGGATATCCGGCCCATCAAAGGGACGGTGGCGCTCATCCACCACGATTTTGCCGCGGCAATAGTCCCCGCCGCATTCCACATGCGCCCTGTATGAGCGGACGGTAAACAAATCAGGCCGCAGCGCGCAGATGATTGCGGAAGGGTCGTGCAGCGGGCAGTTGCCTAAGAGACCTTCCACCCTGTGGTAAAAGTCCATGTAGTGCCGTGTGGCGGCCTCGATATATTCCCAGACCGGCCGGTTTTCCGGCGTGGCAGCAGAGAGGGAAGCCTGTATCTGTTTTGTGGTCAGGCGCGTTTTTGTGGTGACGTCAAGCCCTACCAATGTAAATGGCACACCGGAGCAAAGCGCGTACTCCGCCGCTTCCGGGTCTCCGTAGATATTCGCCTCCGCGCAGGGCGAAACGTTGCCGGGGACGTAGATCGTACCGCCCATCGAAACCACGCCCGCAAGGTCATTCTTTAAGCCGGGATACTGCATCAGCGCGTTTGCGAACGTGGTCAGCCTGCCTAACGTGACGAGTATCAGCCTGTCGTTTAATTCCTGAGCGGTGCGCGCAAGGAAGACTTCTGCGGGCTCTGGCAGCAGTTGCTGCGGCGAGACGGGTAAAATAACCCCGCCGATGCCGTTTTCACCGTGCACGCTGGCGTCAACGCTGCCCGTTCCCTTGCCGTTGAGGGAATGGGACGCGCCCAACAGAACGGGTACCTCATAGCCGGGGGAAGCAAGCGCAACGATGCGCAGCGTGTTTTCCGCCGCCTGCTCCGCTTTCGTGTTGCCATAGCTTGCGATGATACCATGCACGCGTATGGCAGGGGTTTTGAGCGCGTACAACAAGGCAATGGAATCGTCAATGCCCGTGTCCGCGTCTATGACGATATGCAACGGTTCCTGATTGATACTCATATTACCGATATCCTTTCGCAGCCCGCCTGCCGCACCCCGATTGCCTCGGATAAATCCCCGGGCAGCCCGACGCGCAAAAACTTGCAGCCGTCCTTCATCAGCCTCTCATAATCCGGCAGCAGGTAGCGCGGGCAATAGGGCGCGCAGCCTTCCTAAGGTCGGAATTACCCCCGTTCATACAGCCGTTCGTACCCTTCCGGCAGAGAGAACACAAAAAATGCCTGCGCGGGCAGGCGGGAAAGCTTCATCATTGCCTGTTCATGGGTAAGCGCAGCATCCGTTATGATACCAGCGCGCTTTCAGGCAGGGGGAAATAGGGGCTTGGGATTCATCCTTTCCGCGGGCGGTTCTTACCTTTCATTATACAATCTGAAGGGGGAATTGCAACGGCCCGAAGGGTACGCACAGGATATCGTATTATCCTGCGATCGCGCGGGCGGTGAGTATGGTGATCTCTTCTCCATCCTCAAATCCCTTGTCAAACAGCTCTTTTGTCAGCTCAGGAAGATCCGTTACAACGATGTATTCGAGGCCGGTCTCCTCATCCTGATACATAAGCAGATTTTGATAGGTGTTGCTCTTAATTTTGGGCTCGCCAAACTGATCGCGCGTATTGTCTATGGTAACGGCAAAGCCGTTCTTTGTATAGGAGACTTCTTTGATAATCGGATCTCCTTCCACCGTATAAATCACTATGCGGATAAACGCGTCCTCGCCGCGATCCGTTTTTTCAAGAAAATTGGTCAGAACATCTCCGTTGTAAATACTTCCATGCACCTCCACATAATCCCCGTTTGCAGCGGCCGTTTCGCTTGGATAAACTTTAGGCAGGGCCTTGGGCGTGCTGCTGCATCCGAGAGAGAGAGCCAATATCGCTGCAAGTATTAAAATCAACGCCTGTTTTTTCATGATTTCACCGCCTTTTATAAGAACAACGCAGCAGTGCCGCGATTCGTTCCGGGAAATCACGAAGCTTGCTTTTGTTTCCTGTTGCCGGGGCGGTTGCTTGGGTGTATAGTGGGTGAAACGCATAGCGTATCATCATGGATCGGAGGCGCAGGGGGCTGATTCTAAACCTGCGGTCAAAACATGGAACTAAGACCGGCAGCCATGCAGGATATTGCCGCCATCAGCCGCATCCACGCCGTAAGCTGGAAAGCGGCCTACATAGGCATGATCCCGCAGGCATATCTTGATACCTTGCCGGAAGATCATTGGGTGGAGCCTTTTACGAAATGGCTTCAGGCCGGGGAGCTGGAGGCGCTCGTCGCCTGGGAAGAGGCTACGCCGGTGGGCTGTATTTCTTTTGGAAAACCGGCCGGTGTTTCGGATTTGGGCATAAAAGAATTGCCGGAAGGATACGGCGAGGTCCGTTCACTCTACATACACCCGGATGATATGCGCCGCGGCTATGGGAAGGCGCTTCTTCAGGCTGCGGAGCTAACCCTTCGCATACGGGGCTTTTCCCACAGCTCGCTTTTTGTAATGGAAAAGAACCTGCCTGCGCGCGCGTTCTATGAAAAGAACGGGTACGCCTGGGATGGTACCGTGGTTTCGTTTGCCATACTCGGTCAACCCGTTGAGGAACTGCGGTATACAAAACCCCTTGCGTGTCCCTGCCCGCGTCGCTGTAAGCGTCATGGGGACTGTATCGCTTGTACGGAAGCGCACAAAAAGAAAAAGAATCCCCGCTACTGCTTCCGCTGAAAGGATTCGGCTGCCCTTCCATCCATTCGGCGCGTAAATCCCCAATCTCCCGCATAGTATTGTCAAAAAGGGAATGGGGAGGAAGCCGCAATGTCCGTCTGGCCCAACAGTGCGGAAATATTCGATGCCAACCGGACCGTGATTTCCAACGAAATCAACCGGCTTTTGGTGAACAATGCGCATTGGACAAGGGAGTATATTTTAATTTCCGCCTATCAGACGGAGGAGCTTGAAGCGGTGGCCGATCGGCTTACGCAAAGCGCCATCGATATTGCAAGATTTTTTGGCGGGTATTACGGGGCAGAGCGTGCGGCGGTGCTCGAAAGCCTGCTTTCGGTATACAATTACTATGCCACCCGAACCATTGACGCGCTGCGGGAAAGCAATCCCCAGCAGGTGGAAGAGATGCGCAGGGAATGGCTGGACTCTGCGGAGGCGATCGCACAGTTTTTGTCCGAGCAAAACCGGAACATTGATCAATACGCGCTGCAGGTACTCTTCCAGAACCTCATCGAACTGACGGAAGAGGAGGCGCTGCAGGTGTTTTCCGGCGATTACCGGGCGAGTATCGGAAAATACCAGGAAATCATCAACTATGTGGTGAATATGGCGTGGGATATTTCTTCCGCAATCAGCGGCGCAGTACGGCCGGGAATCATTTGATGTAAGGCGAGGCGATTTGCCGCTATTGCGGCTCCCCGATCTCCACGATATGCCCGTCCGGATCGTGGAAGCGGAACACAAGCTGGCCCCAATGCTGCCGCTCGATTGGGTGGATGATGCTGACTCCCGCCGCGGCGATCCGCCCGTACGCCCTTTCCAAGTCTTCCGTTTCGAAGTAAATGAGCAGGTTGTTATGTCCCTGCGGCGCGCGTGCGCTTTGCGGGGTTTCTTTGTATACGGTCTCAATCAATTCCTGCGCCTGATGCAGGGCAAACTCGCCTTCGAATATCACAAAGCAGCCGAAATTCTTTTCCACGGAGAGCCCCAGTAAGCCCGTGTAGAAGGCGACGGATGCCTTGATATCCTGCACCATAACGATTGTGTGGGAGTGGCGGATTTTCATAGATGTATCCCTCATTTGCAATAGTTGGATTTATCGTATATCGGGATGAGGGGAACGTCAATGGGGAGCATAAGCGCCCGGCAATAATCACCTTATGACAGTGATGCATATCATGGAATGCGTAAAGGCCCCGAGCCCTTATGATAAGCCCCGCCGCCATGCGAATGGAAGCGGGGCTTTTGACTTATGGAAGACTACTTCATCATATCACTCCGGTTTCGGCGACGCTTTCAATCTCTTCCAGCGTATAATCCGCCATTTTCGTATTCAGCCGTCCAAGCGAAGCCAGGAGCTCATAGCATCCGGCTAAATCTGCCAGTTCCTTGATATCTACATTGGGCCCTACTACCTCTGCATAATGATAGTGGTCCAACACTTCTTTCGGTACATCCGTTACATCAAGCGTAGTCATGCCAAGCGATATCTTCCCGATCACATATGCAGCATACCCCGCAATCCACATATACGCTCCGACATGCACATCGTCCTTTTCACTCAGGGACCGCAAATAGCCATCCTTGTATCCAATATGCGCCAGCGCAATTCGCATATCGCGCTTTGCGGTATACGAGCCGCCATAGCCGATGGTTTGCCCCTTTTTCACCGTTTTTATCTGCGATATTTTGGCGTAAATTTCAATAGCGCCTTTAGCGGACGGGTCAATCGGGTGCGCCTTATTGGGAGCGCCGCCCACCAAACCGATGCCAATGCGCACCATATCAAAATTAAAGGTCGCATTGTCTAATAAAATGGTACTGTCGGTACAGGCGAACGAAACAGGGTGCTTCGGAAGCTTCTGCAAATAGCGCCTCAATACTTCCAATTGCTCATAGCAGCGGGTGGGGTCATCGCCTTTGATATCATAGAAATGGCTCATATAGAACGCGACGTCGAAATCCGAAACCCATTCGCCATAATGAAGGCTTAGCTGCTCGACTTCATCATCCAATAACCCGATTCGGTTCATATGCGTATCCAAATGGATGATCGCACTTTTCCGCCCATGCGCCTTACAATACGCGTTCCAGCGCTGAATTTGCTCCAAACAGTTCAGGCAGGGCGTAATGTGATACCGGGCGAAATACGCTTCTTCTCCATCCAGCAATCCCGCCATCGCAAAAATATTCGCATCCCGGTAGGGCAGGATTTTTCTCAATTGAATGCCCTCGCAAAGCTCTTCAATAAAGAAATGCCGGCATCCTGTTTCGTACAATGCAGGCGCAATGAGCTCCATCTTCGCGCCGTGGACGTTCCCTTTTAAGACCGCTGCGCAAATGGTATTCGTTTTGCTTACTTTTTGCTGAAACAACTGATAGTTGTGAACAACCGCCCCCACATTTATAATCCGGATAATCGGGTACTGTCCAAACACATTCATCGGGATATTTCGAAAAAGATCCAATCTGATCACCTTCGCCTTTGCATGATAATAAGCCGAAAACTATTTCATATTATACCATAAAAATAAAAGAGGCCGATTTTTCACAATCGGCCTCTTCGATATATTTCCGATGCTCCTAACGTGATTCGAACGCGAGCATGTCTCGGATTATGCGATCTGGGGAATTTTGGGTAAAGGTTATTGACATATGACGAAAACATGCCATAATCAAACCATAGCTGACATATGTCGGAAATCCTTAACTACCGAATGGGGCATAAAGAAAGAGGCGAGACAATGACAAGGCCACGAAAATGGAGAAAAGTCTGCCGACTGCCGGAAAGGAACCGGTTCGGGCCGCTGGGCGGCGCCCGGGAGGAAGCTTTTGTTGTGATGACGGTGGATGAATACGAAACCATACGTCTGATCGATTTGCAGGGGTTTACGCAGGAAGACTGCGCTAGGCAAATGAATGTTGCCCGGACCACCATACAGGGGATTTACGACGGTGCAAGGAAGAAGCTGGCCGATTCTCTGGTGAACGCCAAAGTTCTACTGATTGAGGGCGGGAATTATACGCTCTGTGACGGGCAGGAAGAGACATGCTGCTGCGGCGGCTGCTTTAGACACCGCTGCGGCAATTCCAGCCCGCAAACCTGTAACACGGGCGAAAAGGAAGGGTAATTATCAAACATGACAATTGCGCTGTATGTTCTTGCGGGTGCGGCGCTCACCGCTTCCGTGTTCAGGAGCAAAGAAAAAACGCTGCTCGCCCTGAAAAAGGCATGGAAAGCATTTGAAAATATCATGCCGCAATTCCTTTCCATACTCATTGTTATCGGCGTTATGCTTTCCATACTTACACCGGAGCAGATTTCCGGCCTGCTCGGAAAGGAATCGGGGTGGCTGGGCGTGCTGGTTGCCGCCGTCATTGGCTCCGTTACGCTGATCCCCGGTTTTGTGGCCTTCCCACTGGCCGCAGCGCTGTTGAAGAACGGGGCCGGTTATATGCAGATTGCAGCGTTTGTATCCACCTTGATGATGGTCGGCATTGTGACGCTGCCGCTTGAAATCACCTATTTCGGGAAAAAAGCGGCCTTTGCCCGCAATGCCGCTGCATTTTGCTTTTCCATGGCCGTAGCTTTGGTAATGGGGGTGGTCATGTGAAGGCGAAAGCAATGCATCTTCTCAGACGGTACCGTGTTTTTCTTGGCCTTGCAGCCGTGAACGCCGCCATTGTGATTTTTCTTCCGCAAACCGGATATCAGTCGTTACGGCTCACATGGTCCAATTTTCTTGAGATGATTGCTGTTGTCCCTCCTGTTTTCATATTGCTGGGGCTGCTGGACGTATGGGTGAAACGGGAGACCATGGTGAAATACATGGGGGAAGGTTCCGGCATTATCGGCATGCTGCTTGCTTTTTTTATTGGCTCCGCCGCGGCGGGTCCGCTCTATGCCGCCTTTCCCGTAGCCGGCGTATTGCTCAAAAAAGGGACCAGCCTCGGCAATGTTTTCATTATGCTCGGCGCGTGGTCTACTACAAAAATCCCGCTCATACTGTTTGAGGCGTCCGCGCTTGGGGCGAAGTTCATGCTCGTGCGCCTTGGCGTGGATTTATTAGGGATTGCGGCGATTGCATTTTTTGTTCAGCGGGCTTTGTCAAAAGAGGAAAAAGAGCGGATTTATCAAAAGGCAACGGAAACTCAACAATGACCGGACATGAAAAGGAGGCATACATGATGAGAGTCGCGGTAACGTATGAGAAAGGTCAGGTGTTTCAGCATTTTGGGCACACGGAAAGGTTTAAGGTTTACGACATTGAGGACGGCGAAGTCAAACTGGCCACAACGGTCAATACAAACGGCAGCGGCCATGGTGCGTTGGCGGATATTTTGAAAAAGCTCGGCGTTGGCGTGCTGATATGCGGCGGCATAGGCGATGGGGCCAAAAGAGCGCTGTCCGAAGCGGGTATCAAGCTTTACGGCGGGGTGACAGGGGACGCGGACGGGGCTGTGGAAGCGTTGTTAACGAATACGCTTACGTTTGACCCGGATGCCGCCTGCGATCACCACAGCGAACATCATGATGGCGCCTGTGGGGAACACGATCACTGTAAATAGGCATGAAAAAGCCCCGCAAGGTTGATTGCAGGGCTTTTCTGGCGTTCCCGGCGCGATTCGAACGCGCGGCCTTTCGCTTAGGAGGCGAACGCTCTATCCTGCTGAGCTACGGGAACATACGCGGTTGGCTGCCCCTTGTATTTTGGCCGTGGTACAAGATTGCGCAGCGTGGATATTATACAACCCGGCGTGCCACATTGTCAAATCCGGCCTTTCTGTGTTATGTTGGGAAAAAAGGCAAAGGGAGTGGACGCATGAACCGCATCAACATCATCTGTCTGGGCGTGAAGGATATTGTAAAGTCCCGCGCGTTTTATGAGGGCTTGGGTTTTGTGACTCCAAATAAGGAGGAGAATCCGCAGGTCGTGTTCTTTGACAACGGCGGGACCAGGCTGGAATTGTATCCGCTCGGCCTGCTCGCGGAGGATATCGACGCCCAATCCCCGCCGCCTGTAGGCTCCGGCTTTGGCGGGATAACGCTTGCGTTCAACGCCAAGAGCAAGGAGGAAGCGGACGCCGTGTTCGAGCGGGTCGTAACACTGGGCGGCAAAATCGCCAAGCAGCCGCAGAAGGTCTTCTGGGGCGGCTACAGCGGTTACTTTCAGGATCTGGACGGCTATTACTGGGAGGTCGCCTATTGGGAAGGCTGGAAGTTTGACGCGAACGATATGATCGTGATTGAATAGCAAAAGGCCGGGCTTGTGCCCGGCCTTCTCTATACTCTAGCATGACATCCGCCGCTTAGGCAAGCGTCTGCCCCTCTGTTTTTAAGTAGTGCAAAATATCGTCCATAGGCCGCAGCGAGTTTTGCGCGCCAATCGTCATGGCCGCCATTGCGCCGCAGGCGCTGCCCAGGAGCATGCTCTTTTTAATCTCCCAGCCGTTCGCTATGCCGTAGGCGAGGCCCCCGTTGAATGCGTCGCCCGCGGCGGTGGTATCCACAGCCTTGATGCGGAAGGCCTTCTGGAACACTTCCTGCGTCCCGTCATAATAATACGCGCCTTTATCGCCCAGCGTGATGCAGACCTTCTTTACGCCCTTTTTCAGGAACCATTCCGCGTTGGCGCAGGCCCATTCATTCAGCGGCAGGTCGGCGCGCAATATGCCGGTGTAGGCTTCGCTTTCCGTTTCGTTGGGGGTGATATAGTCCGCCAGAGGGAATACATCGTCCGGCAAGGGGACGGCCGGGGCGGGGTTTAATATGGTGGTAACGCCCAGGGATTTGGCAATGGAAAGCCCATAGGCCACCATATCCGCGTTGATCTCATTCTGGGTGATGAACACACTGGATTCTTTGATCCGCTCCCTGGCGGAATCCACTATTTCCCGGGTAATTGCCTTGTTCGCGCCCGCATCGTATACGAGCATGTTGTCCCCGTTCTTATCCACATAAATGACGCAGCAGCCCGTCCGGCGGTCCGTCAAAGTATAAAGGAAGGTATCGTCCACACCCTGGCCTTTGAGGTTTTCGCGCACGCTTTCGCCCTGCGCGTCCGCGCCGACGCAGCCGATAAAGTAGGTATGCGCGCCCAAAAGCTGCGCCTGTACGGCCTGGTTGGTGCCCTTGCCGCCTAAAAACATGTCCGTCCCAAGTCCGTCCACGGTTTCGCCCACATGCGGAAGCCGCGAGGCCTTGGCCACAATATCGGAATTGATGCTGCCCAGTACAGAGATAGTAACGCCCATAACAATGCTCCTTGCCGGTTGGATTTGTAATGATACGGGAGGTCAAAAGCCCCCGCGAAATCTAAGGAATTTTGTATGCCGATACGTAAAAAAGCGCTTGTCTAAGTACGGATTATACCATGGAACGTGGGGTATCGCAACGTGGGGT
>JAFABA010000090.1 GCA_023426265.1 Bacillota bacterium | reverse complement strand
TGAACAGGCGCTCCATGCTTTGCGCCTCCACCGGCTTTACAATATAATCGAATGCGCCGCACACAAGCCCTTCCCGCGCAAGGCTAAACTCCCTGTGCTCGCTCATGAGCGATACGCAGGGGCAGAGGTTTTCCCGCTTAATTTCGGCCAGTAACCGTATGCCGTCCAGTTTGGGCATGCGGATATCCGTAATCACCAGGTGGAACTGCCGTGCTCTAACAAGTTCCAGCGCCTCTATGCCGTTTTTCGCCTTGCCGGACACCACAAAGCCGCTTTTCTCCCCCCAGACAGGAAGACGCTCCAATTCGCGTATAAAAATGTTTTGGTCGTCTACCAACAGCGTATGGTACATTCGGTCCTCCTATCTCAGGGATGAAACGCGGTATCGGCAGCATCCGGCTGTGGTTATACCGGCACTCCTCCAGCAACCGGAGCTTCCGGTTTGCCCTGCAAACACCCCGGGAATACGCTGCATTTCCTAAATCATATTATTCATATAGGTATTTTATTATAAAAAGAATCAAAATCCAATTTATTTTTTGAATTCACGATACATATCTCATAAGCAGGCAAAACGCGAATGCCGGGCATCCGCTCCCTGCATTCGCGTTTTGTTCCGGAATTTTTATAATCGATCATCAAATGACGTATGTGCCCGACGAATCATAGAAGGACGACATGATATTCTTCCGCAGTTCCACAAATTCCGGGTGACTCCTGTCCCGCGTGCGCGGCAGCGGCACGTCAAACACCGCGTCGATCTGCGCGGGCCTGTCGCTCATCACCACAATGCGGTCTCCAAGGAATATCGCTTCCTCGATGTCGTGGGTAACCAGTATCATAGTGGTTTTTTCGGCGAGCCATATCTTCTCGATCTCCTCCTGCATGCGAATCCGCGTCATAGCATCAAGCGCGCCGAACGGTTCGTCTAGAAGCAGCACCTCAGGCTCTAGGATCAGCGCCCGCGCAATGGCAGCCCTTTGCGCCATACCGCCAGAAAGCTGGTCAGGATATGCCTTGAGAAAATCCCCCAGGCCCACCTTGTTTAGGTAATACCTGACCTTTTCCGTTGCGCGGGCCTTTGTGCCCCGTAATCCGAGGCCGATATTGTCCCTGATGTTCAGCCAGGGAAGTAGCCGGTGCTCCTGGAATATCATCCCCCTGTCCAGCCCCGGGCTTTCAATGCGCCGGTTATCGAGTATGATATTGCCGGTATAGTCCCTTTCAAGCCCTGAAATCAGGCGCAGCAGCGTCGTTTTTCCGCAGCCGCTCGGCCCGACAAGGCAAATAAACTCCCCTTCGTATATCTCCAGCGAAATATGGTGGATCGCCTCTATCTGGCTGTCCTTCGTATGATAAGTTTTTGAAACGTCTTCAATCGACAGTGTGACCTTTTTCTGCGTTGCAGATGAGCCCATACCGATAATCCCTTTCTTTTTGCGTGTTATCTGCCGCTGAAGCCTTTTCTCCAATGCAGCACCGTCGACTGTATCAGCACGATCAGTCGGTCCACCAGGTATCCGATCACGCCGATTACAATCATCAGCGCAATCAGCTGGTCCGAACGGAGAAAGTCCTTGGCTTGCAGCAGCCCGTAACCAAAGCCCGTAAGGCCGCCCAGCATTTCGGCCGCCACCACCGCCATCCATGCGAACCCGGCGCCCAGGCGCAGCCCGGCAAATATGGAAGGCAGCGCGGAGGGCAGTATGACCTTAAAAAGGAATTTCGTATAGTTTAATTCAAGAACCCGGGACACCTCCACGTAGTGGGTGGATACGCCCCGTATTCCGTTGAGCGTGTTTACATAGATCGGAACAAAAACGGACTTCGCGATGATTACAATCTTGGAAGTTTCCCCGATGCCAAACCAGAGTATAAAAAAGGGGATCCACGCATACATCGGTATCTGCCGGATTACGTCCACGATCGGCCCGATGATGCGCTCGATCGCCCGGATCAGGCCGCTTGCCATACCGAGCCCCAGGCCGATAACGGCCCCCCAGAAATAGCCTATCAACACCCTGCCGCCGGAGGCTTTAAAATCGATCCACAGCGTCCCTTTCTCGATCATCTCGATCAGGGCCATAAACACTTTCGTGGGGGCGGGAAGCACCACATCCAGTATCAGCCCCCGATCGGATAAATACTGCCAGACGGCAATGAGAACGGCGGGGATGGCAATATAGGACAAAAACCGCACAACACGCCCGCCCAGATCGTTCAGCCCGGCCTGGAGCACGGGATATTTTTTTGTACGGATGTCTTGTACCTGCAAGATTTTGCTGGACATGATCGAATCTCCTCCTACTTAAATGCCGCGGAGCATATGCCGCATGCTCCGCGGCAATCCCCTTTTCCCTTATGCTTCGGCGGCCTTTAAGAAGCTGTTGTCCGCCCATTTGGCGATATCGAAGTCTTTCTCTATATAGTCGTGGTCGTACAAAAAGCGCTTCTGGCTTTCAAGGGCATACAGCCCTTCCTCGCTGAGCGTAATGGCAAGGTGTTTGTGGAAGCTCGGCCTGCGCGCCGCTATCATCTCCCCTACCGTGCCGTAGGTCTGCTCGGCGAATAATTCCTGCACCTCAGCGCGGTTGGTCTTTGCCCACTCCGCCGCGCGCTGCAGCTGCCGGATATATTCCACCACCACCTCGGGCGCGTCTTCCGCCAGCTTTTTACTGACCGTGAGCACGCTAGGGTATACGTTGTTGATGGGCGAAAGCACCCGCGCGTTTGCACTGATTTCAAAAATCACCTTGTACTTGCCGGTTGAAAGAGCCGCCTGCCCGCGCGTATTCCCAATATAGGCAGCGTCCGCCTTGCCGGTTTCAAGTGCCTCCAGATCGATCCGTCCCAGGCTCGTGGGCCTGTGCTCGTTTTTGCCAAAGTACTCGATATCCACAGGGAGCTCCACAAATTCCACTTCGCCCTTGGCAACGCCACGTGCTGCAAGCGCAGTCTCAAAACCCCGCTGTACGGTCGCCTGGTAAAAATCAATCTCCGCTTTTGGGTGTACCGGCACTGCCAGCTTTTTGCCACGCAGCTGTTCCACCGAATCGATCTGAGAATCCGCGCGCACCACGATATAGTCCTTGGCGGGCAGGAACGTCAGGCCAATCAACACTACCTCCGCGCCGTTGGACTTCGCCCATATGGGCGGAATGTTGCCGCCCTCGCGGAAAAGCGCGTCGTCCTGATAATTAAAGTGCACGTTCCAGTGCTCCTTGGGCAGAGTCTGCAGCTTTACCGGGGTGACGCCAAGTTTGTTGAGCCCTTCCGCAAGCCATCCCTTGTTGGCTGCGATATAGCTTGCGTTGCCGACCGGGCAAATCGTATAACGAATCTCCTGAATAGCCATGTTGAACCTCCTAATTATTGTTTGCTTCTGCTGCGAGTTCCGCCTGAGCCGCCTTGAGGAAGCGGCCGTCGGCCCATTTTTCAAGAGCAAAATCCTGTTTCAAATAACCATGGTCGAATAAAAAGCGCTTTTGCCCCTCCAGCGCGGTAAGGGATTCCTCCGAAAGGCTGGGCGTGATGTGGCGGTGGAAATCAAATGCATGCGAACCCGCCACCTCGCCCGGCGTTCCGTACATCTAGGCCCCGAAAAGCTCCAGCGTTTCTGTAAGGTGCGTCTTTGCCCATTGCGCCGCGATAAGCAGCTGCTTGACATACTCCACCACGACATGGGGCGCTTCCTCAGCAACTCTCCTGCTAACGGTGAGCACGTTAGGGTATTCGTTGTTGATGGGAGAGAGCAGGCAGGGCTGCGCGCCGATGTCAAAAAGCACCTTATATTTCCCCGTCAAAAGAAGTTTTTGCACCTGTGCGAGTTTGACATAGATGGCGTCCACCTCGCCGCTATCTAATGCCTCTACCTCGCGCCAGCCGAATTTACGCTTCTGCTTGTCGTTATCGCTGGCAAAATCCCCTTCGTCGGAAAGCTCTGCCCATGTGACGGAAGAGAAGGGCACCCCCCGCGCCGCGAGCGCGGTTTCAAAACCGTGCTCCGCGGTCGCCTTATGAAAATCGATCGCTGCCTTCGGGTGCGTGGGGATCCCGATTTTGCGGCCGCGAAGCTGCTCAATGGAATCGACCGGTGAATCGGCAAGCGCAAGGATATACTGCTTTTGCTTGAGCAGCGCAAGGCCGATAAGCACCACCTCCGCGCCGCTGGATTTTGCCCACAGCGGCGGGATATTTCCGCCTTCACGGAACAGCAGGTCATTTTGGTAGGTAAAATGCGTTACCCAGTATTCCCGCGGCAGGGACTGCAGCAGCACCGGGGTGACACCGTGCTTCTGGAGCCCTTCCTTTAACAGCCCCCTGTTGGCGGCAATATAGCTTGCGTTGCCAACGGGGCAGATCGTATAGTGGATTTCTTTGATATTGGACATGACTGCCTCCTGTCTTTACCCTTGCGGTCCGCTGGCAAAACCCGGCGGACTTTGTCAGCGGACTGTTTATGGACTACTGTTCAAAATACTGCGCGGCGAAGAGAGCTTCGGTATCCGGGCGCTTGTCGGCCTCGATATCGCCGTGGGCGACCAGCCAATCGATCGTCCTGTTGGTTTCTTCCTTGATCTTGGACAGACTCAGCTCGGGCGTCCATGTATCATCCGAGCGCGACCACCAGAACTGGGTGATTACAGGCGGCGTGCGGGTGACGGATTCCACGATGCCGGCGGCCTCGTCATAATTGGCCTTGATCCATGCGTTCGTCTCATGCTGGAGGTCGACATAGGCTTTGACCACCTCGGGATACTGGTTGGCAAATTCCGTCGGCGCGAAGGTAACCGTTACGCCGCCGCCCTGCACATATACGGAGTCCTGTGTGGTGTTGGCCACCTCGCGCGCCAGCCCTTCGGTCAGAAGCGCCGCCACGTCGCCGATTTGATGGCAGGAGATGGCGTCCACCTCGCCCGAAAGCAGGGCGGTCTTGTTCTCGCTGGACGGGATATTAATATATTCCCAATCCGTACCCTGCACCCAACCGCGGGTTTCCGCCAGTTCATAAAGCACCATGTAGGGGCAGCCTGCCCGCCAGCTGGCTATCTTTTTGCCCTTGAGATCGTCAAACGTCTGTATAGGAGAATCCTTCGCCACCAGAATACTCACGATATCCGGCGCGGGATGCTGGGAAACCTCTACAACGGAAACGGCAGCTCCCTGCGATTTGTACAGCAGCACCGGGTAGATCATGCGGCCCGCAAAATGCAAATCGCCCCGCTCAAAGAGCTGGACCTCGTTGCCGAGCGTGCCTTCCACGATTTCGATCTCGAACCCAAATTCCTTGAACGCTTCCTGAAGCCAGCCTTTTTGATTTGCGATATAGACCCAATCGCCCGCCGGTACCTTCAATACCGGAAGGGTGTCCTTTACGGATGCGGTCGCCTCGGGCGTTGCAGCGGGCTCTGCCGCAGCAGCGGAGGGCGCGGCAGTGGCGGCGGGAGCCGTCTGCGAGGGAGCGGCGGGGGTGGCGGGCTGGCAGCCGTACAGGGAAGCGGCCAGCATAAGCAGCGAGAGAAGCAGCAATGTCGTGCGAATCAATAGCCTGTTTTTCATAGCAATCCCCTTCTTAAATAAATAAAAAAACTTTTAGCTTTCACCCCGCTGCAAGCGGGGCATTGGAAAATTTATTTCATCTTTTCACAACACATCGCATTTTCCTCCCGAACATTTTATAATATACTTATCCTATAGGATTAGGTTAGTTTTTCGGCCGGGTAATAGCAATGTGCAACATTTTGTTTTATACAGGGTTTTCTTTTGTTTTTGCATGGACCAGGCCCGGTATGACGTGCAGATGAGGTAATATGTCATGGTATCAACGCTTTGGGAAAGGAGAACCTCCTCCCTGCGACAGGATGGTGGATGCTTCCTATGAAAAAAACAACCGTTTTCTTTGCGGCGCTGTTGGCCGCTCTGCTGTTCTATTCCTGTACCGGTCCTGTTGCGCCTTCCGCGCCGGACATTGCCGAATCAACGCCCGGCGTCACGTTTACGGATGCGCTGGGGCACGCGATTACGGTAGAAAAGACCGATACCGTTGCCGCCCTCATGGGCAGCTTCGCCGAGCTGTGGCTGACGGCGGGCGGAACGCTTGCAGGTGTGACCGACGACGCCTATTCGGAGCGCGGCCTGGACCTACCAAATACCGTGGTGCAGCTTGGCTCCTACAAAAGCCCGAATATCGAGCGCGTGATCGCGCTGCAGCCCGACCTTGTGATACTCTCCGCGGATACGGACGAGCACGTCGCGTTGTATGAAACGCTCAAAGACGCGGGCATTACCGCGGCGTATTTCAGCGTAATGCAGTTTAACGAATATCTCGACACACTCAAACTGTTCACTTCCATGACGGGGCGGCAGGATCTTTATGAGCAAAACGGCCTTGCGGTCCAAGCGCGGGTGGATGCGGCAGTCGAAACCACAAAGGGGCATGAATCCCCGAGCGTATTGTTTATCCGCACATTCTCATCCGGCTTCCGGGCGCTCGGTTCGGACAGCATGACGGGCACCATGCTCAAAGACCTCGGCGCTGAGAACATTGCGGATCGCAGCCCCAGTCTGCTTCAAGACCTGTCCCTAGAGGCCGTCATCACTTACG
This sequence comes from Bacillota bacterium, assembly GCA_023426265.1. Taxonomy (GTDB): domain Bacteria; phylum Bacillota; class Clostridia; order Christensenellales; family CAG-138; genus JAEYLA01. The sequence goes on along the minus strand of JAFABA010000090.1, from coordinate 5,306 downwards.
ACCCCGCGTTTATTTTTGTGGTGACCATGGGCGCGGATACAGAAAATGCGCTCGACGCGCTGTACAAAGGATTGCAGGACAATCCCGCCTGGGCGGGCCTTTCCGCCGTGAAAGCGGGAAGATACTATGTTCTGCCCCGCGAACTGTTCCACTATAAACCCAACGCACGCTGGGGGGAGAGTTATGAATATCTTGCAAAATTGCTCTATGGCGAATAAGCCGCGAAGCGACGGCGCAAAAGCGGCATCCTGGTTGCCTGCGCTTTTTCTGTTGCTTGCTGCGTCCGCCGTTCTGAGCATTTGCCTGGGCGCTGCCCCTGTCACGCTCCGGGAGCTGTTTCAAGTGCTATTAGGCGCGGCGGACCCCGAAAGCGCGGCATATCGCATCGTGCTGTTCGTCCGCCTGCCAAGAACCCTTTCCGCCATGCTCGCAGGAGGCGCGCTGGCCGTTTCGGGGGCCATCATACAAGCGGTCTTGAACAACGCGCTCGCAAGCCCGAATATCATAGGCGTCAACTCCGGCGCGGGACTGTTCGCGCTTCTATGTATGGCGCTGTTCCCGCACACGCCGTATCTGCAGCCTGTCGCCGCGTTCCTGGGCGCGCTTGTCGCCGCGCTTTTGGTATATGCTGTTGCCATGAAGACGGGCGCGTCGCGTATCACCATCGTGCTCACCGGCGTGGCGCTAGGCAGCATTTTAAGCGCGGGTATCAATGCGGTCACCATTTTGTATCCGGAAGCGATCGTCGGCGCCTCCGGCTTTATGATGGGCGGGTTCGCCAGCGTAACCTGGGGGGACCTGCGGTTTGCCGCCGGGTATATCCTGACAGGTTTTCTTGCCTCCTTACTCCTTGCGCATGAAATGAACGTGCTGAACCTGGGCGAGGACACGGCTGCGACCCTAGGCATGAACGTCGGGCTGTACCGTTTTCTTTTGATCGCGGCGGCGGCGGTCCTTGCGGGTGCGGCGGTGAGCCTTGCGGGCCTGTTAGGCTTTGTGGGCCTGCTGGTTCCCCACGGCGCAAGAATGCTGGTGGGGAACGACAGCCGTTTTTTGATTCCCGCTTGCATGCTCTTGGGGGCGGCCTTCGTCACGGCATGCGATTTCCTCGCCCGCGTCCTGTTTGCGCCTTACGAACTGCCCGCAGGCATCATCATGTCGTTTTTGGGCGGACCGTTTTTCCTGTATCTGCTGCTGAAGCAAAGGAGAAAGATCAATGCTTGAACTGCACGGCGTTACGGGAGGATATGACAGCATGCCGGTGCTGCGGGATATCGGCCTGAAACTTGACGGGAACCAGATCGCAAGCGTCATCGGCCCGAACGGCTGCGGCAAAAGCACGCTGCTGCGAACCGTCGCAGGCCTACTAAAGCCGCTTTTTGGCAATATCCTTCTGGAGGGGAAGGATATTCGGAATATCAATCGCCTGGAATACGCGAAGCGGGTATCCTTCCTCCCGCAGGCGCGCAGCATTCCGAATATGCCCGTGAGCGCGCTTGTCATGCACGGGCGGCATCCGCACCTGAATTACCCGCGAAGATGTACCGCCGCCGACAAGCGAATCGTCGAGGAGGCTATGGCCTTGACCGGAGCGATCGCGTACCGGGACCGCAATATGTCAAGCCTTTCCGGCGGCGAGCGCCAGAAGGCATATATCGCCATGTGCGTCGCCCAGGATACGGACGTGCTGCTGATGGATGAGCCCACAACTTACCTCGACATCCACCATCAGTTCGAGATCATGGAGCTTGCAAAAACGCTCCGGCGGCGCGGCAAGCTGCTGCTGCTGGTGCTGCATGATCTGAATCTGGCGCTCAACTATTCCGACCGCGTGATTGTGATGGAGAACGGCATCATGCGCGCATGCGAAACGCCCGGCACGCTATGCGATATGGGCCTGATAGACGAGGTGTTCCGCATCCGGACAGAATCCGTTGTATCGGGGGGCAACCGCCAGTTGCTGTTCCGGTTTGAAGAAAAACGGGGAAACGCATGAATACAAAGCGCGCCATCCTGGTGGCAAGCGTCGGGACAAGCGACATGGACGCCCTGCAAAACAGCATCGGGGCGATAGAAGCGAAGATACGGGAGACGTTTCCCGGTTACGAGGTAAGGCGCGCATTCCTGAGCGGGTGCGTGATAAAACGGCTGGCCTCCCGGGGGATACCGGTGGACACGCCGGGGCAGGCGCTTGATCACCTGGCTGCCGAGGGTATCCGCGAGGTCGTCGTACAGCCCGCGCATATCATCCGCGGAGAGGAGACGGAAAAGCTCGTTAAGACCTGCGGCGAAAAGGCACGTTTGTTTGACAGCCTGAATATAGCAGCACCCCTTCTTTCGGAAGCGGAAGATTTTCTGGCGGTGGCCCGCATCCTTGCGGACGAATATGCCTCTGTTCCGCCGGATACCGCCCTGGTACTCATTGGCCACGGGAGCCATCTCCATACCGCCAACGCCGCTTTCGCAACGCTAAATGATCTGCTCAAAAAGCAAGGCTATATGCATGCGTTTGTGGGCGTTATCGGGGTGTATCCCGATGCCGATGCCGTGCTGCAAAAGGTAATAGCAGCCGGATACAAAAAGGCGCTGCTCGTGCCGCTGATGCTCACGGCGGGCAGCCACGCGAAGAACGATCTGGCAGGGGATGCGGAAGACAGATGGAAAAGCGTTTTCGAACATGCGGGTATTACAGCCTCGGCGCTGCTTCGCGGGCTTGGGGAATACCCGGCCGTCCAAGCGCTATATTGCGCACATATCCGGGACGCGCAGCAATACGCGCATTTGAAGTAGCAATAGTATATGAATATAATAAAAAGCCGCTGAATCGGCCATTCTTCAGTGGCCATTTATTTAGGATTTCTAAGGCTTATCATGTGCTAAATACTAACGAGGGCGGTTTTCACCAAACTTCATCTCTTGCTAAAAATTCGTGGCCATTCTATCCTGCTAAAAAACCTGCTAACAAGTAGAACCGCCTATTACGAAACACCCCGTGCGCTTATCTACACTATGTGCACTTATCCTCATGCGAAAGTCGTATTTCAGGGCGTTTCCCATCATTCCGCGCATTACCAAGCAATTGGCTTTCTGCCTTGGTAATGAGGAGGTAGGCAGTTCGAATCTGCTTGCGGCAAGGGATTTCGGGGATCTTGGTTTTTCACCGCTCTTTTCCATGCCGTCAGCAGCTTGCACAAAGCTGCCCGCAGCATCCGAGCAGTAAATTTCGTAGTTGCTATCGCAACGTGACTGTACGGTTGGTCACTTCTTCCTGCATGATGATACCCTCTGCGTTTAGATTTTTCTGATACTGGCAATAGTCAAGATACTGTTTGCATAACATTGCGAATTCCGGCATTCACTATTTTCCTCCAAACAAATTGTAAGAATAATTATGAATGCGTTTTTCGCCATTGTCGAATACATATGCATAAAATTCATTCGGCAAAGGTGGGAATACAGATAAGCATCCCCACTCATTCGAAAGAACTTTTTTATACTTGGAAGTTAGGGCTACTGTTTTGATGGAAAGCCCTTCCGTCAACGTTCATCGTCGTGGGAGGGCGGCTCTTTCTGGGCGAAGGCGGTTTCTTCAGGCAAAACGTTCTGTTTCTTCTACTGATATTCTGCACAAGCGAGGTGTGGAAAGCGATATGGCGATGAAGACCGCGATGTAAGTCACCTCCACGTCATGCCCATAAATATCGAAGAAAGCCTGGAAAGAATGAAGATGGATGAAGGCAATGCTTCGTCCTGGGCCATCCTGCCAGATCAACTTTGGGGCGGATAGAGGCAGAGATAGCAGAGCCTGCGCGTTTCCTGCTCCACCTCGCAGAGTATGACCGAGCCGCCGGAAAACCGCAGCCGCATGCGCGTCAGCCTGCGTCCGTTGTACTGGCCGGGGACTTCCTTTCGTATGATTTCAACCTTCGTAAGGTCCCCCGGCCGCTCGATGGGCAACGCATTCAGCCAATGCGCGACCGCCTCAGGGTAAGAAAGGGAAAGCGCGTCGGCCGGCGCGGGCGAGAGCGGCAGCCAGGTGTACAGCTCGCGCTGCGCGCCGTTCGTAAACAACGCGAAGAAGGACAGCTCCCCGGCCTGATCAAAACGCATGTTTACGAGCAGATTGGTGTGCGGCCATGTGAGGGAAACGTCCCATCGCCATTCTTCGATGCCACCGAAGTCCATATACACCGCCTCGCCGTTGGCGAGGGCGTAATCATACCCGGTAATTTGCTTTGCGTAATCGCGCCCGCGGGCGATCGCGTCCGCGGCGTCCTGCGGAAGCGTTGTCCCCCCGGCCTGCGCGGCGGTCGTGCGCAGGGTGAAGGCGTAGGCGTATTCGTCCAGCCACGTGGCGGCGAGGGAATAGCGCCACACGCCCGGCGTTTTCGGCGTCAGGAACACACCGTTGTCGACGGGCACAGTGCTCGCGATATTGTGTTCGTCGTATACCGTGAGCGTGTAGTATTCCGGCTTCTCCACAAAGCCGATTGTAACGGCCGCATCCGCGCCAAGCTTCATGACCGGGCCCGCAGCTGCCATGCTTGACACACTTGCGGGCGTATCAATTTGCTCGGCCATGATTTCCTTACCTTGCGCCGCCAGCGTGACGCGCGATGCGATCTCGTCCCGGGCACACGCCTGCACCGTCCTTACCCAGGCCTTTTGCGCCTTTGTTCCATGATCCAGCATACTGGACAGATCGGGCCAGCAGAGATTGGTCATCTGTGTCGCCATCAGGTAAGCGTTCTCTGAAATCCGGAGAGTCTGATTCGCATTGGAGAACACGAAGCCATCTTTCGTCCATTCATAGGTCTCGGGGAACAAACCGGCAAGGTCGCTTTGGTCGTCGCCCTCGCCGTCCCACCATCCTTCGGGCGCAACGGCAAAACGGTAATCGTATTGCACGTTGAGGGCAAGCTCACCGTTCATGGCGGTGCTTTCCGAAACGCTGCCCCTGATGCGGTAGCGCAGCGCGTCGCCCTCTGATACATGTATGAGAGAGGTGTAATACCGCAGGTCAACACGGCACGCGCCGAGATTGTACCATACGCAATCGTATGTGCCGATGCCCGTACCTGACTCTACCTTACCCGGCGCAAGCAACCAGGTCTGCACGCCGTCCTGCAACGTTTGCGCGGAGCGTATGCTCAGCCGCCCGCCGGTGGCGACCTCATCATCCGGCACGGTCGCGATCTCTCCGCAGGAGAAGCAGCCCGTAAATTTCCAGCCATCCATGTTTTCCATGATAAGGCACCAGCCCTCGCGATAGCCGTTGAACACGATGGCGGCAAACGCCCGCTCCC
>JAFABA010000147.1 GCA_023426265.1 Bacillota bacterium | reverse complement strand
CCACCTTCGCATCAGGCACCTATGCCTACACTGCGCCGGTCTCTAACGATGTGAGTAACATCAGCATAACCGCGGCCAAGATCAACCCCAACGCCACGATGACCCTCCAGAAGGGCGGCGGCGCGGCGGTGACGTGGGACGGTACGGCTTCCACGCAGAGCCTTGACGTGGGCGCAAATGTGTTCACCATCTCCGTCACTGCGCAGGATGGCACGACAATCAGGACATATACCGTTACCGTCACGCGGGCGGCCAGCAGCGACGCGACGCTCTCCGCGCTGGACATTACCGGTGCAACGCTCAACGAAAGCTTTTCGCCGGGCACCTACGCCTACACGGCTTCAGTAGCTAACAGCGTAGCCAGCGTCAGCCTTGCCGCAGCAAGAAATCAGGCCAACGCCGCCATGACGCTGAAAAAGGGCGGCGGCACGGCGATGGCGTGGGACGGTACAGCTTCCACGCAGAGCCTTGACGTGGGCGCAAATGTGTTCACTATCGCCGTCACTGCGCAGGATGGCACGACAATCAGGACATATACCGTTACCGTCACGCGAGCGGCCAGCAGCGACGCGATGCTCTCCGCGTTGACTGTTACCGGTGCAACGCTTAACGAAAGCTTTTCGCCGGGCACTTACGCCTACACCGCATCAGTGGCTAACAGCGTGAGCAGTTTGAGCGTTACGCCCACAGTCAGTGACTCCAACGCCAGCGTCACCGTGAACGGCGCACCCGTTACAAGCGGCATGGCTTCGGGCAACATCGATTTTGCAGTGGGTACGAATACCGTTACCATCGTCGTCACTGCGCAGGATGGCACGACGCAGACCTACGCTATCGTCGTTACGCGGGCGGGCAGCAGCGACGCGACGCTCTCCGCGCTGGACATTACCGGCGCAATGCTCAACGAAAGCTTTTTGCCGGGCACCTACGCCTACACCGCCTCCGTCGATAACAGCGCAGAAAGCATCAGCCTTGCCGCAACGAGAAATCAGGCCAACGCCACGTTAACCCTCCGGAAGGGCAGCGGCGCGGCGGCGGCATGGGACGGTGCAGCTTCCACGCAGAGCCTTGGCGTGGGCGCAAATGTGTTTACCATCGCCGTCACCGCTGAGGACGGCATGACCACGCAGGCCTATACTGTCACCGTTACGCGGGCGGCCAGCAGCAACGCGGCGCTCTCCGGCCTTCTGATCAGCAGCGGTGCGTTTGCTCCCGCTTTCACGGGCGATACCTACGCCTACACTGCTTCGGTAGATAACAGCGTGAGCAGTGCGAGCGTTACGCCCACAGTCAGCGACTCCAGCGCCAGCGTCACCGTGAACGGCGCACTCGTTACAAGCGGGATGGCTTCCGGCAACATTGATCTTGCAGTGGGTATGAATACCATTACCATCGTCGTCACAGCGCAGGATGGCACAACGCAGACCTACTCCATCGTCGTCACCCGTGCATGGGCAGGCGGCGGTTCCCAACCGTCCTATATTAACCAGAGCATGACCGATAACGCGACGGGCGTCACCGTATCCGGCCGCATCCACAGGCGCGCCGTGCTTACGATAAAGGATATGGCGCTTCACCCGGAAGGCACCTGCGCCGCCTGCGATGCGATACGCGAGGCGCAGAAGAATAATCAGTTCATACTTGGCTTTGACATCGACCTTACCCCGGGTTTTTCCGGGCCTCTTACCGTTTCCATACCTATCGGCAACCGACATAACGGACAAATAGTGACTATACTCCACTGCGTAAACGGCAGGCTGGAAACGTTGACCGCCACGGTAATGAACGGGAAAGCGACATTCACCGTGACGGAGCTTTCGCCGTTCGCAGTGACGACCGGCCTGCTGGTACCGGATTCCATCGTGACCGACCCGCCCAAGACGGGCGACGGCAGCTTCAACCTTGTAGGGTTGCTGCTGTGCGGCGCGTCGGCGGCGGGACTGGCGGCGTTGATTGTATTGGGGAAAAGAAGAAAGCCGTATCAACGGCAAGGATGAACGCGGGCAGGCGGGGCGGCGTCAAGCCGCCCCGCCTGCTTTTATAAGGCAAAGAAGCGAAACCAGGTTCGAACTACACGGCATAGCCGCAATGTGTTGCGGCGGCTTGTGGGCGAGGTGCGTCCCGCCAGGGAAACCGGTAATTGCTATACGAGTTCAAGTATGTTCAATAATTCATCAGGCCTGTCGATAATAAAATCCGCGCCCTCTTCTTCCAAGATTTTTCTGCTTCCAAAACCCCATGTAACTCCAACAGAAATAAGGCCGGAGTTTCTGGCCGTTTTTACGTCCACTTCGGAATCCCCTACATAGATTGCCTTTTCTGCACACGTATGCAATTCTTCAAGCGCCTGGAAGACGCTGTCGGGTGCCGGTTTTTTCTTTATAGCTTCCGTTTCGCCGATTGCAACCGTAATGTATTTGCCGAAATACTTCTGATTAAGGGCTTTCACCGCTTGATCAAATTTATTTGACACGATCGCAAGCTTGTAATTTTCTTTATGAAGTTTTTCTAAAAGCTCCGGTATTCCCGCAAAAGGGGCGGTTTTATTTTGCAGGTTTTCTGCATAACGCTTTTTGAAAGCCGCAAGACAGTTTTCAAATTGCGGGTTATCGGAGCCGCCCGGCAAGGAAAGCTCCATAAACCGCGCTGCGCCGTTTCCAACAAAACTTCTGACTTCTTCAAGCGTCCTGGCGGGGTATCCAAACGTATTCAATGTAAAATTCATGCTGTCGGCAAGGTCTTGAAGCGTATCCAGCGTCGTTCCGTCCATGTCAAATATTATGGTATCATACTCTGCCATTTCGCACCTCTGTAACGGTATTGTGTATTCATTATAGAAGTAACCACCGGACAAAACAAGAATAAGCGAGCATGCTGTCGAAGTTGCATTATATCGGCACTATCTGGGCAGCAAGGAATGACCGATTTTTACGGCGATTGATACATCGATTGATACGTCGATTGATACATCGATTGATACATCGATTGAAAATATAAGCCTTAAAGGGCAAAAAAGTATTGCGCTGTGATTTTGCATATGCTACAATACACATATAAGTTCTTGAATACGTATGCATAAGATTTTCTTGAATGGTGAAATCAAATATGGAAAACAACAATGAATTTAACAAAGTAACTTCACGGGATGTCGCATTACTGGCAGGCGTATCGCAATCGACGGTATCCAGGGTGTTTTCCGCGAACCCAAATCTTTCTATTGAGACAAGAAGAAAGGTTATGGAAGCCGCGAAAATGCTCAATTACCAGCCGAATGCGTTTGCACGAAGCCTCGTTTTGTCCCGGAGCAATTTTATTGGTATTGTAAAAGGGTATACCAGAAACACCGCGTTCGCAGAAATGCTTTCCGAGATCGTCTATTTAATTCAGAGGTCAAACAGGCAGATCATTTACTTTGAATCCGAAAAAAATCAATCCATCGACGACATGATGACGCAGATATTGCAGTATCAGATTGAAGGCCTGATCCTTTTGTACGCAAATCTGTCATCGGAACTCACGTTGTCCTGCCAGCGGCTGAACATTCCCGTACTGCAGGTGCTCCGGTACTCGACCAGCGTCAAAACGAACGTCGTATTGCCCAACAACTATAAAGCGGCAGAGGATGCTGCGGTATTGCTGATCGAAAAAGGATTCCGCAATTTCGTTTATTTGGCGGGCGATATCAATTCATCGTCCAACATGGAACGGCAATTTGGATTTTTCAGAAAATTGCATGAGTACGGTTATCCGGACCCGATCATTCTGCAGGGGGATTATACCTATGAGTCCGGCATGGCGGCTGTGCGCGCCTCGGCAAAAAAAATGCCGTTGCCATGTGCCATTTTATGTGCAAACGACTTAATGGCATTTGGCGCGATCGACGCATTGAAGTATGAGTTTGGGCTGACCATAGGAAAAGACGTTGCGATTATTGGATTTGACAACATATTCATGGGGGAATGGCCGGCATATTCCTTAACAAGTTTTAGCCAGCCCATATCCTTGATGGCGAAGGATGCGGTCGATTTGCTGTTTCAGAATATTCAGGACAAGAATATGGTCCCGGTTGAAAGAAGATATCCATTGCAGCTTATTGAAAGGAATTCCACAAAGACAGATTAAGGAGGAATTATGAAATTCGTTAGAGAGTCCGAAGCGCCCAAAGAAGTGTTTGAAGCGCCTTATAAGAGGACAATCACACACGTGGTTGCCCCATGGACGGTTGGATCTGAGCATGTATGGCTGGGCACATGCGCATACCCGCCGGGCTTCAGCAGCAATCCCCATTCGCATAAAGATCAGGAAGAAACCTTCTTCTGCATCGGCGGACATGGCCAGATCAAGGTGAATGATACGGTATTTGACGTTGCAGTCGGCGATGCCGTCTATTGTGCACCCGGCGAAGTGCATCAGTGCATTAATGTAAATGGCACTGAAATGTTCAAGGTTGTTGCCGTTGTTACTCCGCCATTTACTCCGAATACGTTTAAAGAAGACCATACCGTTAAATAAGTCATCATACCCCACCATTTACTCTTACAGATAGATACGTTCAAGTTGATCAAAGTTTTGAATCATAGCATCGCTGCTACTCCACCATACTCTGCACACCTTCAAAGCCGATCATGGCTTTCAGTAAATTAATAGCATAATAGAGCGGAGGTTCGTTCATATGGCGGGACCAGATAACATTTCATTTGCTTTGTCGAGTCAGTCTCATAAGCTGGACAAATTTAAAAAAATCGTTACCAAATCAGGGCTATGGCTGATATTCGTTGCTTTGATTGTTGTAGCCTCGATTTTGTCGCCCAAATTTTTGACATACAACAATATTTTCAACGTCCTTCGGCAGGTTTCGATACTGGGCGTGCTGGCAGTCGGCATGACATTTGTAATTATTTCCGGCGGCATTGACCTGTCTGTCGGCGGCGTGATGGCCTTTTCATGCGTATTGGTGCCGCTTGTTGCGCCGTATGTTGGAAATAATGTTATTCTTATCGCCCTCGTTTGCATTGCCGCGGGCACAATACTGGGTTCCATTACCGGATCTCTGGTTTCGTATGGCAAGCTGCAGCCATTCATGGCGACATTTGGTATGGCAACCGTTGCGGAAGGCCTCGGGTTCCTCTTTAGCGACGGGCGGCCCATTATCCTGGATGACAAACGCTGGACCGCTTTTGGCAATGGAGCCACAATGGGCATCCCCAATATGGCCATCATATTTATCGTGATCATAATAGTCGGTCAATTCATCATTTCTAAAAGCAGCTATGGCGTGAATACGTATGCGATCGGAAACAATGAAACTGCGACCGACCTTTGCGGCGTCCGAACGAGACCAACAAAGATGATGGCCTACATGATAAGCGGCGCGTTATCGGCTGTTGGCGGCCTGATGATGACTGCCCGCATCGGCGTTGGCGACCCTGGTGTTGGAGCCGGTTACTCGCTTGATACGATCGCCGCCGTCATTGTTGGCGGAACCAGAATGGGCGGCGGTTATGGAAGCATTATCAATACATTCTTAGGCGCATCGATCATTGGGCTGCTGAACAATGTGTTTAACCTGGCGGGCGTTTCGCCCTATCCTCAAATGATATTTAAAGGCATGATCATCATTCTTGCGGTTCTGATGGGCCAGACCCGGAAGAAATGATGCTCAAACTTTGAATATACCTGGTCTAGTTGCCCTGATGGGACAGGTTCGAAAAGAAGTGGCGCGCTAACTACAAATTGAAGGGAGATCAACATGAAAAAGACGAGACTCATCTCAATGGCAATGGCAATGCTTCTTGTAGTATCCGTATTGGCTGGATGCTCACCCAACCAGCCAGCAGCAGAACCAGCACCAGCGCAACCCGCGGCAGAAGCGACGCCCGAGCCGGCAGCGGCTCCGGAAGCGACGCAGGCTGCACAAGCGGAGGTCGACTACAGCAAATTTAGAGTCGGATTCGCCCAGGACACTTTGAATCAGCCCTGGCGCAATAACCAGGCCGAATGCGTAAAGAGCATGTTCGCGTTCTATGGCATCACCTGTGAAGTGACGGATGGCCAGGGAAAAGCTGAACAGCAGATCTCAAACATCGAAGACATGTTGGTCAATGGGTTGGACTTGCTGGTCGTCAGCCCGGCTCAGGAAGGCGCGCTGACCCCGGTTGTCGAGGAAGCGTACAATTCGGGCGTTCCTGTCGTTTGCATCGACAGAGGCATTACCAGTGATGCGTTTACCACCTATGTTCATGCGGATAACTACGCAATCGGAGCTATGGTTGCGGATTTCATCGCGGCCAAAATGACTGAAAAATATGGCGAGCCCAAAGGCAATATCGTTGTTCTCGAAGGCGTTCCCGGCGCGACGACGACTGTTCAGCGCGATGACGGCTTCAGGAAACGGATTGAGGAGAAGTATCCCGACCTGACGATCATGGCTAGCCAGCCGGCAAACTTCCGCCGCGACACCGCAATGTCCGTTATGGAGGATTTCCTGCAGGCGTATGACAATATCGATGTGGTTTTCACCCATGCCGATGAATCGACCATGGGCGCCATTGCGGCGATCGAGAATGCCGGCCGCCGCGATGAAATGCTCATTACCAGTGTCAATGGTACGATGGAGGCCATTCAGGCAATCAAAGACGGCCGCCTCGACTGCAGCGTTTTGTACACGAACGCCGCCGGCCCCGGCGTTGAATTCGCTGTGAAAATCCTGCTGGGTGAAGAAGTTCCCAAGGACGTTACGATCGATCCCATCATGATCGACGCAACAAATGCGAACGAGTATTTTAAAGAGGGCGTTTACTCTCCGGACCCGATTTCTCTTGAGAAAAGCACCTATACCACGAAATAAAGCGGCATTGGATTACTGCCCGATTTAAAATGACGGTATCGCTGGCTATTCCGGCAGCAGCGGGGATAGCCAGTGAATACGGAAGCTGGAGCAAAGCATGTCATTATTATTAAAGACGATCAATATTTGCAAATCGTTTCCTGGCGTGAAAGCCTTGAATGATGTGAGCCTTGCGTTTGAAAAAGGCGAGGTTCATGCAATGGTTGGCGAAAACGGTGCCGGAAAAACGACCCTGATGAGAGTGATCTGCGGTATCTGTCATCCGGATTGCGGGGAGATCCTCTTTGAAGGGGAGCCGGTAAAATTTCAAAACCCGCGCCAATCGCAGGAAAAAGGCATAGCGATTATTCACCAGGAATTGAATATGCCGGTCAATTTGACCATAGCGGAGTACATGTTTCTTGGGCGAACACCCACTAAACTGGGTATCGTCCAGAAGAAACATCAGATCTCCCAATCCAAAAAGTTGCTTGAAGCGGTAGAGGTGGATCGGCATCCGGCAACCAAAATCTATGAACTGACGGTAGCGGAGCAGCAGCTGGTGGAAATCGCCAAGGCGCTTTCGCTCAACAGCAAGCTGCTGATCATGGATGAGCCTACTTCAGCGCTAAACCTGCAGGAAACAAGTAATTTGTTCAAAATTATCCGTAACCTGAAGAAGCAGGATGTTACGATCATCTACATCTCACACAAATTGAATGAAATATTTGAAATCGCCGATGACATTACAATTATGCGTGACGGATGCGTGGTCGGCACCTATCCGATCGGGGATTGCTCACACGAAATGATCGTTAAAATGATGACGGGCAAAACAATGGGCGACGACTACTTCGCAAGAGGAACAGGAACGGATCATACTGCCGGTGAGGCCGATCCGGTCATGGTCGTTAGGAACCTGTCCTCGAATTCGAAGAAACTCAAGACGGTCAGTTTTGAACTTTACCAGGGCGAAGTTCTTGGCATTGCGGGCCTTTTGGGCGCGGGACGCACCGAGCTTTTCAGGGCGATTTTCGGCGCCGACGCAAAGACGCAGGGCGAAGTAATCATCAATGGAAAACCGGTTCACATCAAAAATACGACGGATGCGGTAAAGGCGGGCGTTGTGCTGCTGCCCGAGGACCGAAAGGTGGAAGGCCTGATCCTGCAGATGGATATTCAGAGCAATATCTCAATTCCGTCGCTCAAAGCCTTGTCCTCTTTCGGCCTGGTCAATAAGAAAAAGAGAAAAGCTCTGTCCAAAGAATATGTCAGTCAGCTACGAGTCAAATGCACGGGAACGGATCAGGTTGTCGGCAACCTGAGCGGCGGCAATCAGCAAAAAGTGGTCTTCGCAAAATGGTTGGCCGCAAATCCGCAAATCCTCATGCTGGACGATCCGACCAGAGGCGTGGACGTTGGCTCCAAGCATGAGATTTACGGATTGATCCGTGAGCTTGCGAATAAAGGCATTGGCGTTATATTCGTCTCTTCGGAAATGCCGGAGCTGATAGGCGTATGCGATCGAATTCTTGTCATGCGGGATGGCGAGATTGTCAGCGAAGCGAGAGGCGAAGCGATCAACGAAAACAATCTGATGATGATTGCGACAGGAAAATAAGACGACAGGGGATATTGGGAAAGAGGCCATGATAGGCCGGGTAAGTCGTTTGAGCTACATATATGAAATAGTATAAAGGAGTCAATATGAAAGCAATCGATTTAACGCAAGAGATCTATACGGGTATGCCGGTGTTCCCGGGCCATGCCAAGACAGTTGTTTTTGACACCGTGACCCATCAGGAAACCGGGAGGAATTTGACGGAGGGCTACAGCTACAGGACGAACGGCCTGCTGCTCTGCGATCATGGGCCGACTCATGTGGACGCCGTGAGCCACATTGATCCGAGCCCGGATGCTCCGACGATAGATGAAATGTCTCTGGAGAATTTCTATGGCCCAGGCATATGCCTTGACGTATCTCATCTGCCTGAACATAGCCTGATTGAGCCTCAGGATATCATGGAAGCGGAGAAGCGCGCCGGCCGGGGCATTCAAAAAGGCGATGTCGTTTTGTTCTATACGGGCCATTATGAGCGTCATTATCCCAACCCGGAGTATTTGACGAACTATTCGGGCTTCTCGTATGCGTCTGCCGTTTATCTGATCGAGGAAAAAGGCATCAGAATCTGGGGCGCGGACACTCCCAGCCCGGATCGTCCGCCGACAACAAACTACCCCGTGCATCAGCACTATAAAAAGACCCGGGTGCCCCATATGGAGAATCTCTGCAACCTCGATCAGTTGCTGAATAAAAAATTCTTCTTCTACGGCTTCCCGCTTCGCATCAGGAAAGGATCGGGATCGCCGATTAGGGCGGTTGCGATCATTGATTGAAAGGCCCCGTACGCTGGTGGCGTTGGACAACTACATACACCCGCCCATCGGAATGGATGAAACAATGTTGAGAATGGGCGGGCGGGCAGCGAAAAGGGCTTACCGCCCGCTTCATTAAAAAATTATAAGCTAGGAGAAGTTTGATGAGAAAAAAAGAGATCGGCGTTGGAAAGTGGAAGGCGACGGCTTTATATTGCGGCTATCATATCGCCCCCAAATCGTTCCATACTGTTGGCTTTGACGAGAAGCTGGTTATGAAGATGCCGTATTTGGCATATTTGCTGCAGGATGGCGAACAGAACATATTGATTGATAACGGAATCAATTCCAGCTTTATCATCGATGGGAAGGCCTGGGCGGGCTGCCCTGCGGACGCCGGCGAAAAGGACCTGATTGAATCGCTCGCAAAGCTCGGCCTCAAGCCGGAAGATATCAACCTTGTGCTCTATACCCACCTGCACAACGACCATGCGGGCAACGCGCACCTGTTCCCCAACACGAAGTCCATTGCACAAAAGGATGAATGGTACAACCTGAACAACCAGGTATTCGCCGAAAAACTAAGGCGCGACTATGACCCGCAGGCAATACCGTTCCTTGCGGCAAACAAAAACTTCTTTACCGTGGAAGGCGATCTGCATCTGACGGAGGGCATCAAGCTTATTAAAACCCCCGGCCACACCAGAGGCAGCCAGTCGATCGTGGTGAATACGGTGAACGGCGTAAGGGTGTTTGTAGGCGACCAGTTTCATCAGCTTTGCAGTTGTTTCCCATGGATGGATGAAATCACGGACTGCGACGGCAAAAAGCACAAAATCACGCCCGCGCCGAAGGATTGGCCGACGATGCCTTCCAGCCTGATTTACAACTATTACGCGTATTATGAAAGCGCGGAGAAGATCAAGCTGCATATTCCGGAGCTGAAGCCCGAATGTGTCATTTGCGGGCATGACGCTTCGCTGCTGTTCAAAGAAATATAAGGGTTTGAAGCCGGACAACAGAAAGTGTGGAAAGATGGAAGACTATCGTTCTGCTTCCTTATTTAATATCCAAGGCAAAAAAGCGATCGTGACCGGCGGCACAAGGGGCCTCGGGCGCGAAATGGCCATCTGTCTTCTTGAAAACGGCTGCGACGTCGTCGCCGTGAGCCGGAACATTCAAGGAAACGAAGACATGCTGGAGATCGCCAAGAAAAGCGGCGCAAACTTCTACCTTCATGCCTGCGACGTATGCGATACGGACGCGGTTGTAGGGATGGTTGCGTACGCAAGGGATACCATGGGGCGTATCGATATATTGGTGAATTCCGCCGGGAAAAACATTACCAGGATGGTTACGGATATGGATGACGAATCCTGGGATTCCGTGCTTGACCTGAATCTCAGGGCCAATTTCATAGTGATGCGTGAAGTCGTCAAGGTAATGAAGGAACAAAAATACGGCAAGATCATCAACATGTCGTCCATGAAGAGTATATTGGGCGTTTCCGACAGCGGCTATTCCGCCTATTGCGCCTCAAAAGGCGCAATCAACATGCTTTCAAAGCAGATCGCCTGCGAGGTGGCGGCGGACCATATTACCGTAAACGTGCTGGCGCCGACATTCATCGAAACGGCGATCAACAGGCACCAGCTGGCGGATCCGGCGTTTAAGGGCGCGCTTGAGGCACGCATACCGGTTGGCCGTATCGGCCAGTTCCGAGACTTGATGGGGCCGCTGCTTCTTTTAGCCTCCGATGCTTCCGAGTTCATCACCGGACAAGTGATATTGCTCGAAGGCGGGCTAGCGGCGCGCCAATAGCATGCGTTATCCTTGGGCCAGCCAGAGAGGGGCATGCGAGCAGCCCGCATGCCCCGCAAGAAAGGAGCAATTATGGGAAGCAAGGGTTTGGAATTATTTGACTTAACGGGTAAGACGGCGCTTGTAACCGGCGCGGCGAAAACGACCGGCCTGTGCTATGGAATGGCAAGGGCGCTCCATGACGCCGGTGCGACGGTGGTGCTGATGGATGTATCGGCAGAGGTGTTTGAGCTTGCCAAGGGCCTTGGCGGCGAAGCTGCGCGGTATTACGCCGTGCAGGCAAACCTGACCGATGACGAGTCTATGAAGGCGGGCTTTGAAAAGGCGGTTGCGCATTTAAAAGGCAAGCTTGATATTCTGGTGAATGGCGCAGGGATCCAGTACCGCTGCGATGCGATCGATTTCCCTGCCGAAAAGTGGATGCAGATCATGAATATCAACCTGAATTCCGTATTCCTGCTCAGCCAGCTTGCGGGCAAAATCATGCTGGCCCAGGGCAGCGGAAGGATTATCAATATCGCATCCATGACTTCATTTACCGGCAGCAAAAGAATACCCGCTTATGCCGCCAGCAAGGGCGGGATTATGCAGCTTACAAAAGCGCTTTCCAACGAGTGGTGCGGCCAGGGCGTGAATGTGAACGCGATTGCGCCGGGTTATATGCTTTCGGAATTCTGGCTGGGAAAAACCGATTCCGAGCAAGGCAGGGCCCATACTGCCAGGATACCGGCCGGCCGGTGGGGCACCGCGGAGGACCTTGAAGGGGTAACGATATTTCTGGCGTCTGAAGCCTCGAATTATGTCAGCGGGGCGATCATTCCCGTTGACGGCGGGTATTTGGGCGCGTAGTGAAAGGATTGGCAGGTGAATAAACGATGGTAAAACAGGGAGTTGTGGAGGAAATGCGTCGTCTGAGCGCCGATATCCGCATACAGACGATCAAGGGCATTGCGGGCGCGGGCTTCGGCCATATTGGCGGCTCCGCTTCGATTGCGGATGTGCTTGCCGTCCTGTACGGCGGGGTCATGCGTATCGACCCCTCCAATCCGGGTTGGGAAGACAGGGACTGGTTTGTGCTTTCCAAGGGCCATGCGGGCCCGGCGCTGTACGCCACTTTGGCGCTCAAAGGCTATTTCCCCATGGATTGGCTGAAGACGATCAACAAGCCGGGGACCAGGCTGCCCAGCCATTGCGACAGGCTGAAAACGCCGGGTATCGATATGACGACCGGTTCTTTGGGCCAGGGCATATCGGCAGCAGTCGGCATAGCAATGGGCAGCAGGTTAAAGGGAAAAGAGAATTACACCTATTGTATATTGGGCGACGGAGAGATTCAGGAAGGCCAGGTTTGGGAGGCCGTACAGGCGGCTGCCCACTTTAAGCTCGATCATCTGATCGCTTTTGTGGACAACAACAAGAAGCAGATCGACGGGCGCATTCAGGCGATTTGCGAGCCCTTTGATATCGAAGATAAATTCCGCACGTTCGGCTGGAACGCCTGTACGGTAAAGGGCTACGATGTTGAAGAGATCTACAACGCCATAAACGAATGCAAGACCGTCACCGATCGGCCCAGCGTGATCGTGCTCGATACGATCAAGGGCTTGGGCGTGAACTTTGCCGAGGAAGTCGAATTCAATCATTATCTTGTGATAGACGACAAGATGGCCGAACGCGGCATAGCGGAGGTTGAACGGCGCTACGAGGCAGGATGCTATCCCGGAGGTGATTTCAAATGGTAACACTCGCTCAAATGCATGTGAAGGATGCGCAGGAGATGCGCGCGGCATACTCTGATATTTTGCGCGAGATTGCAAGGACAAACGATAAAATCGTGTCCATCAATTGCGACCTTTGCAGTTCGATGGGCCTGACCTCCTTTGCAAAGGAATTTCCGGAGCGTGCGTTCAACGTGGGCATTCAGGAAGCCAACGGCTGCAGCATTGCCGCGGGGCTTTCCGCCACGGGTTTTGTGCCCTTCTTCCATACATTCGCCATATTTGCTACGCGCCGCGTTTATGATCAGGTGTTTGTATCCGGCGCGTACGCCGGGCTGAACGTAAAGATCATTGGCGGCGACGGCGGCGTGAGCGCAACCTACAACGGCGGGACGCATATGTCGTTTGAGGATATCGGCCTCATGCGGTGCATACCGAACATGACCATCATTGAACCGTCGGATACCGTCATGATCAAAAAGCTGGTTCCCAAGATAGCGGATACTTACGGGATGTTCTACATGCGCTTTCCGCGGAAGAATCCTATCACGATCTACGGCGAAGGAATGGATTTTAAGATCGGCAAGGCCGTGGTTTTGCGTGAAGGCACAGACGTGAGCATTATCGCTTCGGGCATGACCGTAAGCGAATCGTTGAAGGCCGCGGACATGCTCTTGGAACAGGGCGTCAGCGCGCGGGTGGTGGATATGTTTACCATCAAACCCATAGACAAAGCCTGTGTCCTGGAATGCGCGCAAAAGACCGGCGCCATTGTTACGGCCGAAAACCACAACATCATCAACGGCCTCGGCTCGGCTGTGGCGGAGGTGCTGGTGGAAGGCGACCCCGTTCCCATGGAGCGTGTGGGCGTAAAGGATGAGTTTGGCGAAGTCGGCGAGCAGGATTACCTGATGGAACGTTTTGGGTTAACCGCAAAATACATCGTTGAAAAAGCCATGCTTGCCGTCTCAAGAAAGCATTGAACGGCAGCGGCATGAGCAAGGAGATATTTAGGAGGATGTAAGGATGTCGGATGTTGTAAGGCTCAAGCCATATATCAATGGCAAATATGTGGAATCCCAGACGGGAAAGTATATGGACGTATATAATCCGTCCACCGGTGACGTCATTGCGCAGGCGCCCTGCTGCACAAAAGCGGAAGTGGAAAACGCAATCAACGCCGCGAAGGCTGCATACCCCGGCTGGAGGGATACGCCGGCACACAAAAGGGTCCAGCTCTTTTACAATCTGCGCAATCTGATCAATGAGAACCTTAGCGAGCTTACCATGTCGGTTGCGCGGGAAAACGGAAAAGCATGGAGCGAGGCGGAGGGCGATGTCCTGAAAGCCAGGGAGATGGTGGAGCATGCATGCAGCGTCCCCACGCTCATGATGGGGGAAGCCCTGATGGATACGTCCACCGGTTACGATACCTCCCTGTACAGGGAGCCGATCGGCGTGTTTGCCGGCATAGCCCCCTGGAACTTCCCCGCGATGATACCCATGGGCTGGATGACGCCGCTTGCCGTTGCCTGCGGCAATACGTATGTACTCAAAGCCGCATCCATGACGCCGATGACCGCTATGAAAATGGCGGATCTGTACAGGCAGGCGGGCTTTCCGGATGGTGTTGTAAACGTTGTAACCTGCTCCAGGAATGAATCCGAACTGTTTCTGGCGCATCCGGACGTGAAGGGCGTTACATTTGTAGGCTCAACAAGCGTGGGCAAGCACATCTACTCCGTTGCCGCCGCCAACGGCAAGCGGGTTCAGGCGCTGTGCGAGGCAAAGAACCATGCGCTGGTTCTGCGCGACGCGCCGGTTGTAAGGACGGCCGCGGGCATCATGAATTCCGCGTTCGGCTGTGCCGGCGAGCGCTGCATGGCGCTGCCCGCCGTTGTCGTGGAAGAAGCCATTGCGGACGAACTCATTGCAGAGCTCGTCAGGCAGTGCAAGACGCAAAAGATAGGGCCCGCCTACGATAAGTCGACAAACCTCGGCCCGGTCGTATCCAAAGGGCATAAAGAATTTGTGACCGCATGGATCGATAAGGGAATTGAAGAAGGCGCGAAGCTTGTTCTGGACGGCAGGAACTGTGTCGTTCCGGGCCATGAAAACGGGTTCTATGTAGGCCATACGATATTCGACCATGTGAAGCCGGGCATGAGCATAGGTGACAACGAGGTGTTTGGCCCCGTGCTGTGCATCAAGCGCGTTAAGAGCTTTGAAGAAGGCGTCGCGCTGATGAACGCCAATCCGTTTGCGAATGGCAGCGTGATATTCACCCAAAATGGATACTATGCGCGCGAGTTCGTGAAACGCACGGACGGCGGCATGGTCGGCGTGAATGTAGGCATACCCGTACCCATGGGGGTATTCCCCTTCAGCGGCCATAAGCAATCTTTCTTTGGCGATCTGCATTGCCATGGCAAGGACGCCATACGTTTCTTCACCGAGTCGAAGACCGTGACCGTACGTTGGTTTGCCGAAGAAGAGCACAAGGTTACGAAGGTTTCCACCTGGGACGGTTCCCTGTCGGAATAACGGCTGGTTTTTTCCCCTTCTTTCCCCCATTGTTGTGAGCATAAGTCATTTGCGAATGGCTTATGCTCGCAACCAAATGAGCGGGGCGCAGCTTAAGGCGCCGCTGCCATATGAATCGGTCACTGCACATAAAGTTTATACAACAAGAATGGGAAGCTATGAGGCAACGCGCAAGGCTTCCCATTGTTGATCATTTCCGATAGTCTTGGCGCCTTAGGATATCTGTGTGCGGAACAGCTTATCACGGTTAAAGCTTTTAACAGCAAAGCGGATGAGCACCGCGTCCAGCACAAACACGCCGACGCCGCAGAAGAGCAGCAGCGGCGTGCTCAGAAATACGATGCCGCCTATCTGACCGTAGAGCAGGAACAGAATGGGCAATATCACAAGAACGCTGAGCTGCTGCGCTTCCTGATAGCCCTTGACCTTGGCGCTGACCAGCACGTTAAGAAAAACCATGAGCAGCGACAGCGCCGGCACCAGGCACAGGATAATAGCCAGCCAGTGAGGCGCAGGCAGCATTGGCTGCCCAAACAACGGCGCGCCTAATAGTATGAGCTCCGCCGTGAAAATCAGGAACCCGCCCCAGGAAACGACCAACGCCGGTACAAAGGCGGAGAGCATCTTACCCAGGAACAGCTCCATTTCGCTCAAAGGGGTAAAGAGCAGCGTTTCCAGCGTGCGCTTTTCCTTTTCGCCTACGAAGGCCGCCGCCGCCATAATGCTGGACGCCATGACCGGCACCATGAGGAACAGCGGCGCAAAGAGATAGTTGATCATAAGATACACGAGCTGGGCGTCCAACGAACCAAAGCTTTCAATCTGCGTGCGCAGCGCCCCCTGGGGAATACCGCCCAGAAACTGCTGGACGAACCGAATATCATCCTGATCCGCCAGAGTTACAGTACGTCCCAAGATCAAAAACACGCCGGGCAGTAACACGACAAATATCAGCGGCACGATGAGCATGGGCACCCACATTTGCGTGCTGGCCGTGATGGCGCGGATATCCTTGCGCATAAGTGCGGTAATCGACCGGCCGTTCATGGCTTGCCCCTCCTGATCTCGAAATAGAGCGCCTCAAGGTTGCTGTTCTCTATGGTGGCGCCGTAGATATCCTGCCGGGCACAAATCTCACGCAGGAAGGCCGGAATGGATGCCTTGCCCGGCAATTTCACCGTAAAGCCTCCGTGGGCCGCCTCACCCAGCACACCTGCAGGAAATTCCGGCACCGCGGATGCGGGCATCTCCAACCGCAACACGATCTCGGCCACGTATTTGCGCTCCAATTCTTCCAGTGTGCCGGCCTCGAGGATACGCCCGCGGTCCAGAAATACGAAGCGCGTGCAGAACTGCTCGGCTTCCGCCAGGTTGTGGGTGCACACGAACACGGTGACGCCGGCAGCGTTCAGGGTGCGGATGCGCCCGATCATCTCGCGGGCGGCTTCCGGGTCCAGCCCGGAGGTGGGCTCATCCAGAAACAGCAGATCGGGGTTGTGTATGAGCGCCTTGGCCACAGCGGCGCGCTTTTTCAGGCCGGTGCTCAGGGCGCCCACCTTCGCTTTTCTCTTTTCCGCCAGACCGAACTGTTGCAGCAGGGCGTCGATGCGGCCGGGGATGTCACCTTCGGGCACATTATAGAGCCGGGCGAAGAATGTCAGGTTGTCCGCCACGGTCAGGCTTTCGTAGAGGTTAGCCGTCTCGGTAAGCACGCCGGAGCGCGCGCGGACCAGGTTGCCCTGGCGCGTCGGGTCCATGCCAAATACACAAATGCTGCCGCTGTCCGGCGAAAGAACGCCATTCATCAGGCGTATGGACGTGGTTTTGCCTGAGCCGTTGGGGCCCAGCAGGCCCAGTATCTCGCCGCGTTGCACCTCAAAGGACATGCCGTCCACTGCGAGCACAGATCCGTAGCGCTTGGAAACATCCTGGAAACGAATGAGGGGTTCGTTCATGGGTTCCTCCTCCGGCAATTCGGTGTTGGAAAGGATGCGCCGATACTCCGAGGTGCCGCGGTTATGGCCGTCTGCCTTAATGCTATCTGCATGCAGCGTGGGAGCGTCATGTTCCATTGCCTGCGGCTATTTATAATAAATCCCGGCGAGGTTCATATCGGTATCGAACGAAATGGTATAGGTAAAACTTTTCTTTTCGTACTTTGCCTGCGCTGCGGTCACAGCGTATTCCTCGCCGGTGTTCTTATTTGTGGAACCGTAGGCCGTTATGCCCGTGACTTCCACAAATGCGCCGCCCTCCCCGAGCGCCGCGTAAATCTGAGCAAATGTGTCGTCCGTGAGCGCGTCTTTCAGGGCCTGCGCGGAGAGTTCCCGTATGCCCTCGGAATCCTGTGCGTTGAGCAAGGCAATCACATTCTGCGCCTTCTGTTTTACGGCTTCCTCGTCAAACTTGGCGGAGAGCTT
>JAFABA010000117.1 GCA_023426265.1 Bacillota bacterium | reverse complement strand
CCGCTTGCTCGGCAGTTAGATCGAAAATTGTTTGAGAATCCCGTACGTCAACTCATCCGAAAGCTTATATGCCTGGTTCATCAGTTCGTCGTGCTGCCTGATGCTCTCGTCAAAGTGTCCGTCGCGGATGAGCGCGGTTTCATATTCCATTAAATTGATCATCTCGTGAAACATCGCCTGCAGGGTCGGCATATCCAGATATCGGTTGATGCGCGAAAGATAGCTGGAAATATCATTTGCGTTCGCATACAGAGATTCGCGCGCGTTGTGGATAGCCTGGGCATCGTTGCTTTTATACGCTTCGATCAGGCGAATGGTTCCTTCCCGGTCGCTGTTGATAAACCGCCTGATCTGGTCGGCCGCCTGCTGCCCGTAAAACTGCGAGAATATGGTGGCAAAGTCGTCCGCGTTTTGCCTTAAGCGCGCAATCAGCGCCTCGCGGTCGTCCTGGTTGAAAAGGATGCTGTAGATCAGGGCTCTTGTCCATTGATTGTTGTCCACCCACAGCCTGCGGATAGAATTGGAAAGCGCAACCTGATTAAGCAGATATTGCGACGAGGTTGGCGAAAAAGCCATGCCCATATCCTCCTAATAAGCAGGTACTGTATCGTATGTAGTACCTTTCGGATTTAGGCCGAAGAGCGGTATTTTTTGCTTCTGCGCAATCCCATTCCCAAAACTCCCGCATATACTGATGTTAGAATGCGGCAAACAAAAATATGCTCCGCCGCAAAATACGGGAGGAAACCCATATGGCAAAAATTGTGTGTTTTGGCTGCCGGAATGACTCGCCCAGCGAGGGGTTTTTGCGCTGCCTTAGTTCCATGCCCTGCGCACAGGTTGCAACGAACTGCTGGCTCGTGGAAACCCGCAAAAGCTGCGTACAGTTGAGAGATGCGCTGCGCGAATTTACATGCCCGGAAGATACCCTCTTTGTCGCCGAGTGCGGCCCGGAAGCTGCATGGTGCAACTTACCGTCCGACCCCAAGAGAGTGAGAGAAATACTTAACAGCTCCTGCGCCCGCTGAAGAAAAAAACAAAGAAGCCAAAGCCCGTATGCAGGATGCATACGGGCTTTTTATTGTCGCAAAAGCGCCTTGCGGCGCAATGCTTTCCGCCGCCACCGCACATGTCGCTGGCGGCGGTTGAAAGCCCCCGGGGCTGCGGCCCCGAACCCCAAAAAGGGCTTTCGACAAACTGCAAAGCCCTTATGCAGGATGCATACGGACACAGTTCGTCAGAAAAGTGCAAATTTGAAGTTATAGGCGGCTATGCTTTGTGAAAAACGCAAGCATCTCCCCGATCAACTCAACGCTTTCCTCATAATTCGGATGCAGGATAGCGAACAGATGCCCAAGCTTTTTGTTTTTTTCTTTTTGCAAATATTTGAGCTGATATGGAATCCCGTTTTTTTGAAGCGTCCGCTCAAAATCCAGCGTCATATCCCGCAACTCGTCTTCCTGGCTGGTGGAAAGAAAAACGGGCGGAAGAATGGCCATTTCCGAAAGTTTATCAAAAATCATGTTCCGGTAGGTATCCTGCTTTTGGTATCCTTTCTCAAAGCACATGGAGCGCATGCCCCAGTATCCGATAGAAGGCCGGTCAAAGCGCATCATCCCGGAAAAAACTGCCAAGGCCTTGATGTTCAGGCTGGCTTCCGGCGTATCGAACAGTTGCATTAGCCGCGGGCTTTTTAACAGCAACGCCGCCATAACGGCGAGCACGCCGCCCGCCGATTCGCCCATCAGGAACGCTTGGTTTGCGTCCGTGGGGTAGTCTTCGAGATGATCCTGTATAAAGCGCAGCGCCCACATGATATCCTGAACCTGGCCCGGCACTTTCACATCGTCCGACGCAAGCCGGTAATTCAGGCTGAACACAACATAGCCCCGTTTTGCAAGGTGGTATCCGAGCAGCCGATTGAGCGCTTTGTCCCCATATAAAAAACCGCCGCCGTGGATGTCGATGATAACGGGCAGCTTTTCTTCCGCCGCTTCCGGATAATAGATATCCAGCATATGGCCCGTTTCCCCGTCATCCATATACGGGATATCGCATAGCGCGGTGACGCCGCAGGGAAGCGGCTGGGAGGAAAGAGCAGCCGTGTCCCTTTTTTCCCAGCTCTTGAACATCTGATTGACAAAGTAGCTTTTAACTCCCATTTGCTCAACGCCTCCCGGTTACATGAAATATGGATGGACGGCAGCTTCCATCCAGTATAACATGCAAGAAAAATGACGCATACAAAAGCATGCGTCATTTAATCGTTATTCCGCCGGAGAAAGGCTGCTAGTCCCCGGCGTAGGCATATCCTTTGTCGAACGCGGCTTTGTTGATTTCTAAAAACTGCGGCTTCACGGTAGCCGAAAGCGCCTCCATCCAGGCTTCCCGCGAAAAGGGGAGTTTTTTTGCCAGCACGCCCAGCAGCACTACGTTCGCCGCCCTGTGCGTGCCGCATTCCGTTGCGATTGCCGTGGCGTCAAGCGCTACGGTGTGCGGAGCGGCAGCTTCGATGCGCGAAACCGCATCATCCGGGTACACGGCCGACCCCGTAATCACCGGCATGGGCAGGATCTGCTGTGTGTTGACGATGACGGTTCCCGTCACCGGCTTCACATACGGCAGCGCGCGCAGCGCCTCCAGCTTTTCAAACGCGAGCACGACGTCCGCCTGTTCCTGCTCGACCAAAGTGGAGTACACCGGCTCCGTATCGCTCATGCGCACGTATGTCACCACGCTTCCGCCACGCTGACTCATACCGTGCACTTCGCTCACCCGCACATCATAGCCATGCTGCAGCGCAATATGGCCCAGGATTTTGCTGGCGAGCAGCGTTCCCTGCCCGCCCACGCCGACGATCACAATTCCTATCATAAAGAGTTAGCCTCCGTCCTGTCTAAATGGCCGCTGAAAAGTCCTGCGGACTTTATCAGCGGGTTTCCCGTGGGTTAAAAATGCGCTTTCACGCACTTTTTTCCGCAAATCTGACGCGCATGCCGTCAGATTTGATTGAAGGTGGCTTCCCGCAGGGAAGCGGGTTCGTTGCCCGAAGGGCGAAAATCGATCCGGTGAATCGATTTTAGAACCCCGGTACCTCTGCTGCGATCCCCCACTGTGGGCTTGGCGGTTATTATTCAACCGGCCCAAGCGCGCCGAACGGGCAAACTTTGGCGCACAGCCCGCAGCCCACGCACTGCGTGGGGTCCACCCATACGCCTGTCGGCGTCTTGTTGATGGCAGGGCAGCCGATTTTCATGCACATGCCGCAGTTCTTGCACTTTGCGGGGTCGCTGAAGTATTTGACCTTGGTCGGCTTGATGATGAGTGCGCAGGGCCTCCGGGCGATGATAACGGAAAGCTCCTCGCGCGCGGTTTCCTCGCGCAGCGTCTTTTCCAAGAGCTTCACGTCAAAGGGATCTACGACTGTTACATGCTTTACGCCCAGCGCCTCGCAGAACTTTTCCAAATTCAGCTGTGGGGCGGTTTTGCCGTGGATATCGAGGCCGTTGACGGGGTTGTTCTGGTGCCCCGTCATGCCGGTGATGGCATTGTCCGCGATGATGATGGTGCCGACGGACTGGTTGTAGACCATGTTCAATAGGCCCGTCATGCCGCTGTGGGCAAATGTGCTGTCCCCCAGCACCCCCACCATCTTTTTCGCGCTTTCCCGCCCGCGCGCTTTTTCCATGCCGTGCGCCATGCCGATGCTGGCCCCCATGCACAGGCAGGAGTCCGCGGCGGAAAGAGGCGCATTTGCGCCCAAAGAATAACAGCCGATATCCGAATGGACGGTCAGCTTGAGTTTGTTCAGCACATAGAACAATCCGCGGTGCGGGCAGCCGGGGCATAGGACCGGCGGCCTTACGGGGACATCCTCGGTCTGTGAAGGGCCCGGCTCGGGGGCGCCCGCAAATCTTGCCGCGATTTTCCTTACAAACAGCTCGCCCTGCACGCCGGTTTTATCCTTGCCCGAGCAGGAGACACCCATGGCTTTTATGGCGTCCTCAAAGAACGGCTCCATATCCTCTACCACATAGAGCGTATCAATGCCCGCGGCAAATTCGCGAATGAGCGCTTCGGGCAGCGGGTAAGCGAGCCCAAGCTTCAATATGGAAGCCTCAGGCAGCGCTTCTTTTACATAGTTGTAGGCCGCGCCGCTCGTGATCACGCCGATGTTCTTATCCGCCCATTCGATGCGGTTGACGGGCAGCGTACATGCGTCAATTGCAAGGCGTTTTTCCCGCGCTTCCACAAAAACGTGCCGCTTTTGCATGTTGGAAGGAACGGTCAGGTATTTTTCTGGCTGCTTCACATAGGGCAAAAGCTCCCGCTCTTCCCGGTCAAGAAGCTCCACAGCCGAGCGGGCGTGGGCGATGCGCGTCGTCACACGGACGACGACGGGGGTATCGTATGTTTCGCTCAATTCAAACGCGAGCTTCGTAAAGTCCTTGCATTCCTGGGAGTTGGAAGGGTCCAGCACGGGTACGTGCGCGGCGCGGCAGAGCATGCGGGTATCCTGCTCGTCCTGGGAGGAATGCATGCCCGGATCATCCGCCACCACGATAACCATGCCCGCGTTGACACCCGTATAGGAGGAGGTGAACAGCGGGTCCGCCGCGACGTTGAGGCCAACATGTTTCATGCAGGCCATGCTGCGCGCGCCGCCCAGGGATGCGCCGAACGCGACCTCCACGGCGACCTTTTCGTTGGGCGCCCATTCGGAATAGATGCAATCGTAACCGGCGACGGCCTCGTTGATTTCGGTGCTGGGCGTTCCGGGGTAGGCGGACGTGACGCGCGCGCCCGCTTCGTATACGCCGCGGGCGATCGCTTCGTTGCCTAGCAAAAGCTCTTTCATTGTTTTCCTCCATCCAGAGTGAAATGAAACAGGGTGGAAATATAAACCGCAACTGCATGCTCATGCAGAATATTGCGAATATCCATGCGTGTATACAAGTATATCGTTCGTACTTGCAGAATGATAGCATACCGGTAAGAATAGATAATATATAGTTATTTGAGAAAATGACAGAACTTTGCAGATTATTTCCCGGGGAATCCGCTGCGCTTCTACTGCCGGATGGACTTGCATTAAACATGCGCCCGGGAAGCGGGCAGAGCAAAAGCAACTCATAAAAATCCAATTCCGTACTCTTTTCCCGGAATGCGCATATGTTTGTTAGCGGCCCTGAAACAGTAGAACCAGTATTTGCATGCCTGAAATCCGCCGATAAAGAGGCGGCAGCGCCCCGGTAAGATTGCACAAAGCAAGCAAGTGCGATAGAATAAACATGTTATAAGGCTTACTATGCCCAAATTTTCGGGCAGGCAAGCCGCGCGGTTAAGGCAAGGGGAATGGAACCCCTGCGGTCCTGAGGGCGGTTAAGGCACGCCATTGTTGCGCTGCCGACGCTCGCCGTTGGCGCTATGGCGACTGACGATGACAAAAAAATGCGCCAAATCAGCAACTTTGAGGCGTAGGGGTTCGCCCCGCTTGCCTTAAGAAGGGAAGTGCCTGTTTTCAATATGCAGCCAATGCCGCAGCAATTTTGTGGCCTGCCCATAGAGCGGGACGTTCCGATGCATACGCTTACCACCTTCCGCCTGGGGGGCCCTGCCGATTTTGTGCTGCGCGCACAGGAGGAAGACCAGGTGCTTTTCGCGTACCGCGCCGCGCGGGAGCTCGGTATACCCGTATACGCCATAGGCAACGGCTCCAACCTTATCGTACGGGATGGCGGCATCCGGGGCTTGGTGATCGTAATTGGCGAGCGGATGGCTTCGGTGAAGCGGGAGGGCACGCTTCTTACCGCGGGTGCGGGTATCCCGCTGACGGATCTCGCGTGGGAAGCCGTGCGGCTGGGTCTGGGCGGCCTCGAGTGGGCGTGCGGCATCCCCGGAACATTGGGCGGGGCGTGTGCCATGAACGCGGGCGCGTACGGCGGGGAAATGAAGCAGGTTCTCAAATCCGTTCGGTATCTGGAGGATGGCCATATTTTTGAAAAGGGCATATCCGACGGCGAGATGGGTTACCGTACGAGCGCGTACTGCGCGCCAGAGCGCATCGTGCTTTCGGCAGCGTTGGCGCTTATTCCGGACGACGGCGGCGCAAAAGACCGGCAGGAAGATTATCTTGCGCGGCGAAGGGAAAAGCAGCCGCTCGAATATCCCAGCGCGGGCAGCGTATTCAAGCGCCCGCCGGGCTGTTTTGCGGGCGCGCTCATCGAAAGCGCCGGGTTAAAGGGCCTGCGCGTGGGCGGCGCCGAGGTCAGCGTCAAGCACGCGGGCTTTATTTTAAACACCGGGGACGCCACGGCAGGCGACGTGCTCCAGTTGATCGACCAGGTCAAGGAGCGCGTATGGAAGGCCCACGGCGTGGAACTGCATTGTGAACCGAAAATATGGGGCGAGGACGAATAAAAAGGAGGGGATTCCGTGCCAAGATTGACGCTCTTGATCGTGACCGGTCTTTCGGGCGCGGGGAAATCCCTTGCGTTAAAGCGCCTGGAGGATATCGGCTTTTATTGTGTGGACAACCTTCCCGCAAGCTTACTTCCCGCCTTTTTGGAGCGGTGCGAAAGCGCCAGCCCAGTCATCACGCGCGCGGCGCTTGCCATAGACAGCCGGGAAAGCGCGTTTGGAGCAGACTGGGAGGATATGATCGGAAGGCTTGTTTCTTCCGGCGCGGAGTACCGCATTTTGTTTCTGGACAGCCGGGACGACGTGTTGCAGCGCCGGTATGCGGAGACCCGCAGGCGCCACCCGCATGCCGTGGGCGGCGATATTGCGGCGGGCATCGCGCATGAGCGCGCCGTATTGCAGCCGCTAAAAGAACGGGCGCACGCGGTGATTGATACAAGCGATTTAAAGCCGGTGGAGTTCTATGCGCGGCTGGAGGAGGCGCTTGCACTCAAACCGCAGGAGAGTATGCTGCTGCTGTTTACCAGCTTCGGCTATAAGCGCGGCCTGCCGGTGGACGCGGATTTTGTGCTGGACATGCGCTTTTTGCCCAACCCCTTTTATGAGCCACAATTAAGATCCCTTTCCGGCCTTGACGGGCCGGTGGGGGACTATGTTTTAAAAAACGAAGAGACCGCCCGGTTCCTGGACGGGATTGAACGCATGCTGCGCGACGCCTTGCCCGGCTTTGCGGCGCAGGGGAAGCAGCGGCTGATGGTGGCCTTTGGCTGCACCGGCGGGCGGCACCGCTCCGTCGCCGCAGCGGAGGAAATGGCGCGCCGGTTTGCGGATATGGCGCACGTAACATGCTTCCACCGGGACATCGGCACGGAAGCGGCGGATATCAGGACGCGCTTTGCGCCGCAGGAGGGCAACGGATGATCTACGCTGCTTGTACCCATATCGGACGCAGGCTGAAAAATGAGGATAGCCTGTATGTGCCCAAAACCTCCGATGACCCCGCGGTCGTCGCCGTGGCGGACGGCATGGGCGGGCACGCCGCGGGCCATCGCGCAAGCACGCTGGCGGTGGAGGGAGTCTCATCCGCGCTTGCCGATTTCAGAGCGCCTGCGGATGCGGCCGTGCGCGCGCTGCGCGACATACTCCATCGCATCAATTATGACGTTTACCGGCATGCGCAGACGGAGGAAGGCTGCCGCGGCATGGGTACCACACTCACGCTCGCGCTGCTGTATGAAAAGGAATACATCGCCGCGAACATGGGGGATAGCCGGTTGTATCAGTTCGACGGCGAAACGCTCACCCAGGTCACGCGGGACCACAGCCTGGTGGCGGTGCTGGTGGCAAGCGGCTCCATTACGCAGGAGGAGGCGGACCGTCACCCGCAGCGCAACATCATCACACGGGCGCTGGGCACTTCCGCCTATGAGGAAGCGGATTTTTTCACACGGCAATGGAAGACGGGCGACATGCTGCTGCTCTGTTCGGACGGCCTGCATGGCTGCGTGCCGCAGGAGGAGCTGACACGCGTACTCAAAAGCGGCAAGCCGCTTGATGAAATTGCGCAGACTCTCGTTCAGCTTGCGCTCGATGCGGAAGGTACGGACAACATCACAGCCGTGCTGGTACAGAACACGGGAGGTGACGCCGCATGATCGGGCGCGTACTTTCCGAAAAATATAAAATTATCGATAAAATCGGCTCCGGCGGCATGGCGGACGTATACAAGGCCATGCAGATAGGGACGCTGCACCGTACCGTCGCCCTGAAGATATTGAAGGCGGAGTATCAGACGGACGATTCGTTTGTAAGGCGCTTTGAGCAGGAGGCGCAGGCGGTATTGAGCCTTTCGCACGAGCATATCGTGCGTTCCTACGACGTAGGCACAGAGGATGACCTCCACTATATCGTGCTCGAATATGTGGACGGCAGCACGCTCAAGGAGTGCATCCGCGCTCAGGGAAAGTTTTTGCCGCGCTCGGCCATCAACATCGGCGCGCAGGTACTGGACGCGCTTTCCCACGCGCATGAGCAGGGCATCATCCACCGGGACGTCAAGCCGCAGAACATCATCATCAACGCCCGCGGCCACGCCAAGCTGGCGGATTTCGGCATCGCGCGCAACGCGGATTCTTCAACCATCACCTACGCCGGAGCGATGGTGATGGGTTCGGTGCACTATATTTCGCCGGAGCAGGCCAAGGGCAGGCAGGTAACGGCGGAGAGCGATATTTACTCTATGGGCGTTACCCTCTATGAGATGGTAACGGGCAGGCTGCCCTTTGAAGGGGACAATTCCGTTTCCATCGCATTGAAGCATATCCAGGAGGAGATCGTCCCGCCCATATCGATTGTGCCCTCCCTGCCCCCCGCGCTCAACGACGTCATTATGAAGGCAGTCAGCAAGCAGCCCGCCGCGCGTTACCATAGCGCCAAGGAAATGCGGCAGGACCTTCTGCGCGTGCTGCGGGAGCCGCAGGGGAGCTTTGCCCGCCAGAAAGCCGGGGAAAAAGCGAAGCAAAGGCAAAATACCAAGCGCAAGCCGCGCACCGTGGTATGGCGCATCACCGCCCTGGGGCTCGTATTGCTCGCTTTGTTCGGCATGATGATGGTGGTGGACCGCACGCTGCTCCAGCGCGTGAACGCCACGACGGATCTGGTGCCCAACCTGGTCGGCAAAACGCAGGAGGAGGCCGTGGATACCGCCAAGCTGCGCGGCTACAAGCTGGAGGCGCAGGAAGCCGAAAACGACGATGTCCCACCGGGCGTCGTGATTTCCCAGCAGCCGCAAAAAGGCACGGAACTGAAAAACGGTGGAACCATCACAATCACCGTCAGCAGCGGCGCCGCCATGCCCATTGTGCCCGAAGTGCGCGGCATGACGCTTTCGGAGGCGGAAGTGGCGCTCCGGGACGAGGGGCTGTTGCCCGGCGTACCGGAATACCGCATTTCGGACAAAGCGGTAGGCACCGTATTTGAGCAGGACCCGCTGCCCGGCACCCCGCTTTTGCCGGGGGACGAGGTGCAGCTATTCGTGTCGGGCGAACCCAGCCGCAGCATCGAAGTGCCGACCGTGACGAACCTGACGCTTCCGCAGGCGCTCATACTGCTAAACGAGCGGGGCTTTACGGCATTCCGCGTGCGGCTTTCGGACCTTGATAACATCCGCACCAATACCGTTACGCTGCAAAATCCCGCGCCGGACGAAATCGCGTCCAACACCACTCTCATAGAACTGACCTCCTCCGGCATCGGCGAGGACGCGTACAGCGCGCAGATCGCGTTCACACTGGATGTGGAGGAGGATCATACGCAGATACTCGTTATCATTCCTGTGACAGGCAGCGGCGTCCCCTACGAACAGGTGGTGTACGAGGCAACGCTTGATGCGGGGGAACAGGAAATCTCCTTCCCCGCCGTGATCGCGAAGGGCGGCGAGCAGACGCTGATCGTCTACCAGAACGGGGCGGAGATCCGCAGGACCACCGCAATGTTCTCCTACCTGGGATAGCAATGATGTGGATATTGTCTGCTGCGTTTTTGGGTAAATAAAAGATGCAGGAACAAGGGCTTTTGCTAAAGGGCGTGGGCGGCTACTATACCGTACGCTTGGAACATGGAGAAGAGTTAACCGCGCAGGCCCGCGGGCGGTTCCGGCACGACGGGCTTACTCCCGTGTGCGGCGACCATGTGCTCATTGAGCGCCAGCAGGAAGGGCACGCGGCACTTACCGAGATTTTGCCGCGCAAAAACATCCTGATCCGCCCGCAGGTCGCGAACATCGATCAGCTGGTGATCGTGCTTTCCGCCTCAAAGCCCAAGCCGGATCTTTTGCTGTGCGATAAACTGATGCTGCAGGCCATCCCGCTTTCCATTACGCCGCTGATCGTCATCAACAAGTGCGACGAGGGCGACAGCAGGGCCGTAGAGGAAATCAGCCGCGAATACGCGCATGTGGATACGCTCATCCTTTCCGCGCACACCGGCGAGGGGTTAAAATCCCTGCGCCACGCGCTTGCGAATAGAGTGAACTGCTTTGCCGGGCAAAGCGCAGTGGGAAAGAGCTCGCTTTTAAACGCGCTGCTGCCCGGCTTGGGGCTGCTGGTGGGCGGGCTTGCCCGGCGCACGGACAGGGGCAAGCACACCACCCGCCATGTGGAGCTTTGGCCGTACGAAGGCGGCGCGGTGCTCGATACCCCCGGCTTTTCGCTGCTGGAGCTTTCCGCGCTGGAACAGGAGACGTTGGACCGCGCGTATCCGGAATTCGGCGACGCACCCTCCCGCTGCCGCTTTGCAGCCTGTTCCCACCGGACGGAGCCGGGTTGCGCGGTGAAGGAGCTTTTGGAGGACGGCACCCTTTCCCCCGGACGCTACGCCCGCTATGTGGAGCTGTGCACGCAGTTTGAAGAACTGCGGAGAAACAGATATAATTAGTAATTGTTTTTCCCAAGGAGGTTACACATGATAAAAATCGCCCCATCCATACTCTCCGCGGATTTTGCGGATATGGGCAATGCTGTGCGGAATTTGACCGCGCAGGGCGCGGACTGGATTCATTTTGACGTCATGGACGGCCATTTCGTGCCCAACATGTCGTTCGGTCCCATGATGTGCGCGGCGTTAAGGAAGCATACAACGCTGCCTCTGGACGTACACCTGATGGTAGAGAGGCCCGGGGACTGGATTGATGGCTTTATTGAAGCGGGTGCAGACTGCATTACCTTCCATGTGGAGGCGGAAACGCACATCCACCGCCAGCTGCAGCGTATTAAGGATGCAAAAAAGACGGCGGGCCTAGTATTGAATCCCGCCACGCCGGTATCGGTATTGGAAAGCGTGCTGGATGCGTGCGACATGGTGCTTCTGATGAGCGTGAACCCCGGTTTCGGCGGGCAGAAGTTCCTGCCGCTGGTGCTCAACAAAATCAGTGCGCTCAGGAAACTGGCGGATGACCGCGGGCTTACGCTCGATATCGAGGTGGACGGCGGCATTAATCCCGAAACCGCGCGGCAGTGCATCGACGCGGGCGCTACGGTTTTAGTGGCGGGCAATACGGTATTTACCGCAAACGACCCTGCACGTATGATAAAAATTCTGCGCGGGGACGTATAAGGAGCGAGGAACCATGATTGACATCGCTATCATCGGCGCGGGGCCCGCAGGGCTGACCGCGGGGTTATATGCCGCCCGCGGCGGCGCTGACGCCATGTTGTTTGAAGAGGTGTTCGCGGGCGGGCAAGCCGCGAAAACCTGCCAAATCGACAACTACCCTGGCTTTGAGGATGGCATTGAGGGCAGCGAGCTGGGCATCCGTATGGAACGCCAGGCGTTACGGTTCGGGCTCTCCATTCGGTACGATCCCGTATTGAAGCTGGACCTTCTGTACCCCGTCAAGCGAATCGAGACCTCCGGCGGTACCGTGGAGGCGAAGACGGTCATACTGTGTACGGGAGCAAACCCCAAGAAGCTGGGCCTGCCCAACGAGGAGCGGCTGACCGGGGCGGGCGTTTCCTACTGCGCTACCTGCGACGGCGCGTTTTTCCGCAACAAGGATGTGGCCGTGGTCGGCGGCGGGGACACCGCGCTGTCCGATGCACTCTACCTTGCCCGCTTTGCAAACAAGGTCACGCTCATCCACCGCAGGAACGAGCTGCGCGGCTGCAATGCGCTGCAGAAAGCGGCGCAGGATGAACCCAAGATCGATATGGCGCTGGAGCATGTCGTCTCGGAACTCCAGGGCCAGAAACTGCTTGAAGGCTTGAGACTAAAGCATGTAAAAACCGGAGAGGAACGCGCGTTCCCCGTTTCCGGCGTGTTTGTGGCGGTGGGCATAGAGCCCCGCACGGATATTGTGCGCGGCATGCTGCCGCTGACCGCGGGTGGCTATATTCAGACGGATTCGTTTATGCGCACCGCCGTCGAGGGCGTTTTTGCCGCGGGCGACGTGCGGGACACCCCGTTACGGCAGGTGGTGACCGCCGTGGCGGACGGCGCGATTGCGGCGACCACGGCGTTAGAATACCTTACCGCTCCGCATCCTGCAAAATAAACTCCAGTTAAGGAGAATGATATGGGAAAATTATTCGGCACCGACGGCATACGCGGCATTGCGAACGGAAGTTTGAGCTGCGAGCTGGCCATGCGCATCGGCGCGGCCGGCGCGTACGTACTGACCAGCGAGGTCCACTCCCCCCGCATCCTCATTGGCATGGATACGAGAAAATCCGGCGATATGCTGGCCAGCGCGCTGACCGCGGGCATCTGCTCCGTGGGCGGGGACGTGGTGCATGTTGGCGTTATCCCCACGCCGGGCTTAGCGTACCTGGTGCGGCTCTACGACGCGGACGCCGCCGTTGTGATTTCCGCCTCCCACAATTCCATGGAGTACAACGGCATCAAGTGGTTCGACGGGCGCGGCTTCAAGCTGTCCGACGCGCTGGAGGACGAGATTGAGGCCATTATCAAAGAAAACCGCCCCCTCCCCACCCCCACCGGCGCGGCTGTCGGCAGGGTGACGCGCGTGCGCCGCGCAATCGACGAATACCGCGAATTCCTGGCCAATACCGCCGATACGCGGCTTGACGGCATGCGCATTGTGCTCGACTGCGCGAACGGTGCTGCCTCCGAGATTGCCCGGCAGGTGTTCTGCGACCTAGGCGCGGAGGTCATGAGCTTTTCCGACGAGCCGGACGGCTACAACATCAACGACCTGTGCGGCTCCACCCACCCCGAGCGCATGCAGCAGCTTGTGTATGAGCTGGGTGCGGACGTGGGCCTTGCCTTCGACGGCGACGCGGACCGGCTGATCGCCACCGACGAGCGCGGCCGCATTGTGGACGGGGACCGTATATTAGGCATTTGCGCGCTCGACATGCACGCGCGCGGCGTACTGAAGGGGGACACCCTGGTCATTACCGTTATGAGCAACCTCGGCCTCAAGCGCCGCATGAAAGAGGCGGGCGTCCGCATTGAGGAGACCGCCGTGGGCGACCGGTACGTGCTCGAGCGTATGCTCGAAAAGGACTATAACCTGGGCGGCGAACAGTCCGGCCACATCATATACACGGATCACCACACCACTGGCGACGGCATGCTTTCCGCCATACAGCTGATGAACGTATTAAAGCGCAGCGGTAAGCGCATGAGCGCCCTCGCCGCGGAGATCCCCATTTACCCGCAGGTGCTTGTGAACGTCCGCGTGGCGGAGGAGAAAAAATCCGCCGCCATGAGCGACGCGGAATTGAGGGCGGCAATCGCAAGCCATGAAAAGGAACTCGGCGAGGACGGGCGCGTGCTGGTCCGCGCTTC
>JAFABA010000107.1 GCA_023426265.1 Bacillota bacterium | reverse complement strand
GCATATGCGCCAGCTGGAGGAGCAGGCACGCCAACGGGAGGATTTTGTGGCGAGCTTCGCACATGAATTAAAAACGCCGCTTACCTCCATTATCGGTTACGCGGATATGCTTCGTTCCCAGAACCTGGAGGAAGAAAAGCACTTCCATTCCGCCAATTACATTTTTACGGAAGGGCGGCGCCTGGAGCGGCTTTCATTCAAGCTGCTGGAGCTGATGGTATTGAACCGGCAGGAGTTTGAACGGTACGCCGTGCAGGCGGAGGACGTCTTTTTACACCTGGAGGATGCAGTTTGCGCGGCAATTTTTGAAAAATACGGCGTAACGCTTTCGCTGTCCTTTGCGCAGGCCTGTGTTGTGGCGGAACCGGATCTGCTGGAGACCATGCTCATCAACCTTGTGGAAAACGCCGCGAAAGCAAGCGAGCGGGGGCAAAGCGTGCGTGTAACGGGCGCTTTGGAGCAATCCGGCTACCGCATCTTGGTAACGGACAGCGGCAGGGGCATTCCAAAAGAGGAGCTTGGCCGGATCACGGAGGCGTTCTACATGGTGGACAAATCCCGCGCCCGCAAGCAAAACGGGGCGGGACTCGGCCTTGCGCTGTGCGCGTCCATCGCAAAGCTCCATCAAGCGAAGCTTGTTTTTGAGAGCAAGCCGGGCAAGGGAACGTCGGTTTCTTTCCTGCTGCCCTATGGGGAGGAGGCGGCATATGAAGCGTAGAGCGCTTTTCTACCTGCTATTTGGCGTGCTCCTGATTGGCGCGCTCGGCATTGGCCTGCTGCTGCCCAGGGTACTGGCGGAGGGTGAAAAACGGGCCGTTACAAACGACCTTACGGTGATCCCCGCAGCGGTCCTGCCCAGGACGTATACGCTGGGCGCGGCCTCGCTGGACACAGCGCTTGATCTTTTGTACCTGGGCAAGAAAAACGATGCCTCCGCGCTCAGGGCGGATTACCTTGCGCCTGAATTTAAGGAATACGACAGCCGGCCGAGGCTGGTACAGGAGCTTGAAGCGTTATGCGACGAGGGGTTTATTCTGGACGGAAATATTCCATACCCGCAGCAGCCGGTCGAATATGCCGCCTGTTACGCGAAAAGCAAATATACTCGCGCGGATTACAACACGTTTTCCCTGAAATCCGAACAGGGATACATTGATATTACCACCGAGGCGTTTGACGGCGCGATCCTTTCCGTATCACAGCAGTATGCGCCAAGCCTGCATCAAAAGGCAAACGCCAGCCAGCAAGCGGACGCGTTTGCCGCTTACCTTGGCCTTCAGGCTCCCTCCCCGCTTTCGGAGCGGATGGAAGGCTACTATTCTGTAGAAGAGTTTCTATGCACAAAAGAGGAGCTTGTCATCTCCGTGCGGATGGGCGAATACCAAATGGACGTTTTTGCGTACCCATACCGGTACTATCCCGTAAGCTGGACCGAAGGCACCTATATTTCGCGGAACGGCATAAATGCCATTGTGACAGAAGAATCCGCAGGAGAAGGAAAGCTGCCAAGGATGCGGCGCGAAGGCTTTGTTTGCCCAACGTTTACGTTATATTCGGAGGATGGTGTAGCTTTTTTGCCCCCCGACCTCTCCTTTACCACCGCAGAAGGACAAAAATATACGATCAGCGTGCAGAAAAAGGCGGAAGAGTCCATGCGCATGCTTTACGATATGTTCGGCTATTTGCCGGAATCGTGCGCGGTGGTCGTAACGCCATATGGATTTTATTTTTCTCATACGCCCTATGCGCTCTTTGGTACGCTGCCGGAGGACTCCGATGTCTTTTATTCCGGGGATTTTGACCCGAAGACCGGTGAGTTCTCAGGATTTACGCTGATTTACGGGTTCGGATTTCCGCCCGACGAAAATGACCTCGCGAAGCCCGCAGGCCTGGAGACCATGACATATGAAGATGTTGCTCTTTATTATTACAACAACTCCTCCTATGGGGACCGGAGCCCCATCGTGGACACGGAGCTTGTCACGTGGGCCAACAACGACGTGACGGTGAAGCTCTTCCTTGCGGACGATAGGTTCTACGAGGTATGGTTTAATGAGAACACCCTCCTCCCCACCAAAATGTGGGGCATATATGACAAAGGATACTCGCATTAAGCGCTGCCAGCGCGCCGTGTTTGGGCTTCCGTTTTCGGGAGCCCTTTTTTATTACACGCAAACGACCAATTCTTGTCATGAACCATATCTGACAAAATGGAAGGATGTTCTCCCTTGTAATATCGGGCTGTATGCATGAAAATTACAGTATACCAATATCCCCGAAGGACCCCGCATCCACGGTGCCATGCGCAATGAAGAGCACTCTTCAGGCACCAGGGACTCATCCTTCCTCACATCGTTTGCCGGCAACAATTTTCGTCTGTCTCAATGCAAAAAAAGAATATGGAGGGGTATGCATGGAAACTGCAGTCAAAACCAAAAGCGGCAAGCAGACCGTACAAAAAATCGGCCGGTTTTTAAGCGGCATGATTATGCCGAACATCGGCGCCTTTATCGCGTGGGGCTTTATCACATCGCTTTTTATCCCGGCGGGTTTGTTCCCCAATGAAGGGTTCGCCAGCATGGTGGGGCCGATCCTCCGCTTCCTGTTGCCCATACTCGTAGGCTACACGGGCGGTAAAATAGTGGGCGGCCTGCGCGGCGGCATAGCGGGCGCAGTCGCGACGATGGGCGTCATCATCGGTACCGAGGTCACAATGATCATGGGCGCCATGCTGATAGGCCCTCTGGCCGGCTGGGCCATGAAAATGTTTGACCGCGCGGTTGAGGGGAAGATCCGCGCGGGCTTTGAAATGCTCGTTGACAACTTCGGCCTCGGCATTATCGCCATGCTGCTGGCGCTTTTAGGTTACTTGATCATCGGGCCGATCATACAGGCCATCACCGCGGTCCTGACGGCAGGCGCGACGTTCATCAACAACATCCACGTGCTGCCCGGTATCTCCCTCTTTGTGGAGCCCGCGAAGGTGCTGTTCTTGAACAACGCCATCAACCATGGTATTATGGGGCCGATCGGTGCGGAGCAGGTAAAGGAATTCGGCAAATCCATCATGTACCTGGTGGAAGCCAACCCCGGCCCGGGCCTCGGCGTACTTTTAGCGTGCTGGCTGTTCGGTAAGGGCAACGTGAAGGCTTCCGCCCCCGGCTCAATCATCATTCATTTCCTGGGCGGCATCCACGAGATCTATTTCCCGTACATCCTGGCAAACCCGGCGCTGCTGCTTTCCGCCATCGCGGGCGGCGCATCCGGCCTTGCGGTGTTCTCTCTTCTCAACGCCGGTCTGAATGGTCCTCCGGCGCCGGGCAGCATCATCATGGTCATCATCATGTCTCCCCTGCCCGATCTGCTTAAGGTGCTGCTGGGCGTGCTCGTTTCCGCCGGGGTAGCCATGCTTGTCGCAATCCCCTTTGTGCGGAAGCAAAAGGGCGATGACGTGGACCTGGAAGCCGCGACCGAGCAAATGAAGGCCATGAAGGCCCAAAGCAAGGGCGTAGCCCCCGCGGCGCTGCGCACCGTTTCGGGCCTGATCGCATTCGCGTGCGACGCGGGCATGGGCTCGAGCGCGATGGGTGCTACGACACTGAAGAAAAAGCTCAGAGACGCAGGCATCGATATGCCCGTGAAGCACTACGCCATCGAGGATATCCCCAAGGAGGCCACCGTTGTGGTCACGCAGGCCACTTTGAGCGACCGCGCGCATGAAAAAGCGCCGCAGGCGAAACTCTACCCCATCAACAATTTCATGAACGCAACGGAATACGACAAGTTAATTGCAGAGCTAAAGGCTCAATAGCCCCCCTTAGCCGGGCGGACAGGAGCGGCGCTCCTGTCCGCCCCAAATAGCCTCATATGGAAGGAAGAACGCATGCTCACTTCGCGACAGAAGCAGGTCGTAAGCACGCTGCTTGAAAAAAGCGGATTTGTGCCGGTATCTGAAATCGCCGCGGCGCTGCAGGTAAGCGGGCGCACGGTGATGCGTGAATTGGGCGCGCTGAAATACGAGCTGCGTGCATACGGCGCAGAGATAGAGCGCAAATCCAGCCAGGGCATACGGCTCATTTGCCCGGAGCAACAAAGGGCGCAGCTACAGCGCGCCGTGAATGCCAGAACAAAACTGCTGCTTTGCTCTAAAGAGGAGCGGCGGCAGTTTATACTTTCCACGCTGCTTCATGCCGGGGAGCCCGTCAAAATGCTGGCGTTTACCAGCGCATTGGGCGTAACGGACGCCACCGTAAGCGCGGACCTTGACAAATGCGAGCCGTGGCTTTCCCACAACCGCATCTCGCTTGTAAGAAAGCCGGGCGTAGGCGTATACCTTATAGCGGACGAATGGCATTTGCGGCGCGGGATGCTGAACCTTTTCCATGACGTGGTGCCCTGGCAGGAAGTCATCGCCATGCTTTCTGACCGCGACGTATTAAACGGCATGGCCGCGCAGGATATCATGGGGTTTTTGGACGCGGATCTTCTGTGGCTTATCGCGGAGCAGGCGGGAGAGGAAAAGCACCTCAGGGGTATCCTGCAGGCCGATAAGGATTACAGCGAATTCCTCATCACCGTGTTCTGCATGCTAAAGCGCGGGCGCGAAGGCCATACGGTGAAGGCTTCCAGGGAGCGCATGGCGGACTGGATCCGGACGGCGGAGTACCCTGTAATCCTTTCCCTGCTTGGCCGCCTGGAGCGCGCCTCGGGCATTCCCCTGCCGGAAACCGAAGCGGATTACCTGATGCTGCAATTGCAGCAAAGCCACGGGCGCATCACATACCCGGAACATACGGACGAACAGACACAGGCGCTCATTAAAGAGGTCATCCGCATTGCGGAAAGCGAAACCGGATATTTGCTGGAAGGCAACACCACGTTTTACCGCGGCCTGTGCGATCACCTGATTCCCGCCATCGGCCGGCTGCGGCTGAATTTAGAAATCAGAAACCCGCTGTTGCACTCCGTAAAAGACCATTACCCGCACCTGTACGCGTTGGCAAAAACCTGTACGGAACCTTTGGGGCGCGAGCTTCAGGTAAACGTACCGGAAGAAGAGATCGCCTATATCGCCATGCACCTTGGCGTGGCGCTGGAGGATAAAAACCTCAAGCGCAACCGCGTGTTCCGCACGGTTGTGTGCTGCCCGGCGGGCATGGTTTCCGCGCAGTTTTTGGCCACATTGCTTGGGAGGGAATTCCCGGAACTGCTGGTGACAGACACTTTAGCCACCACCAACATCAGCGAAGCGCTTTTATTGGAGCGCGGCGCGGACATCGTCATATCCACCGTACCCATCACGGGGCTGAAAACGGCGTTTCTGGCTGTTTCCCCGTTTTTGTTGGAAGGCGACAAAGACCGGTTGCGGGCGTATCTCAAAACCGTTTCCCGCAGGCAGGCGCCCTGGGGGCAGAACGCCGCCAACATGAAGGAACGTCTTTCCGGCGTCAAGCGACTGATCGACGGAATTTTGCAGGTACTCGACCATTTCTTTCTGATCGACGGCCTGACGTTTACCCGCGTGCAGGAACTCATCGCATTCGCGGCGCGGGAGGTCGGCGGCACGGAAGAAGAGCAGGCCCGTATTGAGCAGGCGTTGCTGGAGCGGGAAAAATACGGCAGCACAATCGACTATGCTTCGGGCTGCATGCTGCTGCACGCACGCACCGCAGGCGTTTCGGAGCTTCGGTTTGGCATATTGCGCAACGCGGCACAGGATTTATTGAGCTGCGAAGGCAAGCCGCTGCATGTAAGCACCATACTCGTCATGCTCGCGCCGATGCAGTGCCCGAGCGAGGGCATCGCCGTCATGGGGGCAATCAGCCAGGGCATCCTCAATGAGGAATGGCTCTCCCCTGCGTTCCAATACGGCGACAGGCATTCATGTTATGCTGCGCTCGAGCGGCTTTTGGCCGCTTTCCAAGGCGAATATTTTATGATGACAGGAAAGGAACAAAAATAGTGGGACTTTTTTCTAAAAAGCAGGAAACGCGGCAGGAAGATGGCATCCTGACCGTACGCGATATTTTTACCGGCCTTCCCTCCACGGACAAATGGCAGGCCATATGCCTCGCAGGCGAAAAGCTGCTCAATAAGGGCTGCATCGAGGAACCGTATATCGCGGCGATGACGGAGCGTGAAAAAGTCGTGACCACGTATCTCGGCCAGGGCGTCGCCATTCCGCATGGGGTAGGCGCGGCCAGGGGATTTGTCAAAAAGACGGGGCTTATCGTGCTCCAATACCCGGACGGAATAGAGTTCGATGGTGAGCTAGCGCATCTTTTAATCGGCATCGCAGCTCTTGAAGACGAGCACCTGCCTATACTGGCGGGGGTAGCCAACATTATGATGAAGGAAGACGTATTGGAAAAACTTTTGCTTTCCACCGACCCGAAATTTATATACGATTGTTTTATGGAACATATGGAGGAGTAATATCACTGATAAGTCCTTGGGACTTTATCAGTGGGTTTCCTGAAGGTTAAAAGGTTAAAAGTGCTTCACGCACTTTTTCCGCCGATTTGACGCGCACGCACCCGAATGGCACATTCGGTATCCGCAAGGAATGACGTGCAGCAAGCTGCACAACCAATCGTCAAACCGGATTGAATGTTTGGGATTGTAATCCCCCACCCCCAATGGGGAAATTCCTGAAATTTGGCGCATTCGTGTGCTCCTTTATGGGTAGGAGAAGGCAACATGATCGTAACCGTTACGCTCAACCCCGCGGTGGATAAAACAGGCGTTGTGGAGACATTTCAACCCGGAGCGGTAAACCGCATGAAATCCGTACGCATGGACCCGGGCGGCAAGGGCATTAACGTATCCAAGACACTGAACATGCTCGGGCAGAAAAGCCGTGCCGCCGGCATACTCGGCGGCAGCACCGGCGCATGGATCGAAGCGGCATTAAAATCAGCCGGCATCGATACGGATTTTGTAATGACGGAGCACCCCACCCGCACCAACCTCAAGCTGATTGACTGCGTAAGCGGCGAAACGACGGATATCAACGAACCGGGAACCGCGGCAACAAAAGAGAGTCTCAATGAAGTGAAAGAGCGGCTCCTTACGGGGCTTAAAAAAGATGATATCGTGGTATTTTCGGGCAGCCTGCCCCCCGGCGCGCCCGATACGCTCTATGGCGACTGGGCAATGCTATGCCGCGAAGCTGGGGCAAAGGTGTTTGTGGACGCGGACGGGGAAAGTCTGCGCCATGCCGTTAATGCCATCCCCTACGCCGTAAAGCCCAACCAGCATGAGCTTTCCCGGCTCGTTGGGCAGGAGCTTACGGGTATCAACGACATCTTAGCCTCCGGCAGGCGACTCATTGACCGGGGCGTTGCGCTTGCCGCCATCTCTTTAGGCGGGGACGGCGCGCTGTTTTTAAGCGAAAACGCCTGTTACCGCGGCTACGGATTGACGGTGGAGGCGAAGAGCACGGTGGGCGCGGGCGATTCCATGATGGCGGCGCTCGCCTTCGGGGAAGCGTGCAAAATGGACTTTGAAGAAACGGCGCGCCTCGCGATCGCGGTCAGCGCCGCG
Organism: Bacillota bacterium; assembly: GCA_023426265.1. Lineage (GTDB taxonomy): Bacteria > Bacillota > Clostridia > Christensenellales > CAG-138 > JAEYLA01. The sequence continues at coordinate 5,880 of JAFABA010000107.1, read as the reverse complement.
AGCGTGATGCAGAACGGCAGCCAAAGTGCCGACCCAAGTACGGTACGAGAGCTGCTTGACCGGGTGCGCATGGAGAAAATCTAGCGAACGCCTTCTTTTTAAGGACGGGAGGAAACGGTATGTTTGTTACGGGCAACCCAGTATCTGGCGGATACGCGCTGGGCCGCGCATTCGTGCATATCCCCTTTGCGCCCGTGATCGACCGCACCCCGCTGCAGTTAGGCGCGGAGGAAGCGGCGGTAGAGGCATTTTTTGCGGCGCGTGCGATTGCGGTAAATGAACTTGCTGCCATACAAGCGCGGATGCAATCGGAAAACCCTGCGCAGGCCGCCATATTCGAGGCACATAAGGAAATCGCAAACGACATCGGCGCGGAGGAAGAAATTCTCTTCCGCATCCGGGAAGAGCGCATGCCGCCTTCCCAGGCCGTGGAGGAAGCGTTTGACATGCTGACCGAACTCCTTGCGGGCGTGGAAGATCCGCTCATCCGCGAGCGCGTTTCGGATATGCGGGACGTGAAGCTGCGGCTGCTGCGATGTATAGAGGGCCTGCCGGAACGGGATTTGAGCCGTTTGGAGGAGCCTGTTATCATCGTGGCACACGATCTGTTCCCCTCCGATACCGCGGCGCTGGATAAAGCGCGGGTGCTTGCAATCGTTACAGAAGTGGGCGGCTCCACCTGCCACACGGCCATTATCGCGCGGAGCTTCGAAATTCCGGCGGTGCTCGGCGTGCCGGACGCGCTGAACGCTATCCGGCACGGGGACCTTGTTGCGGTGGACGCCGTAAAGGGCGTCATCCATCTGGAGCCCTCCCCGGGGGAACAGGCGCAGCATCTTGCGTTGCGGGAGGACTATCTACGTGAAGCCGAGGAGACCAAGCGCTATCTGCAATATAACTCAAAGCTGGCGGACGGCACAAAAATAGAGGTGGAGCTGAACATCGGCTCCGCGGAGGAACAGGAACTAAAAGCCTCCGCCTATACGGACGGCGTGGGGCTGTTCCGCACGGAATTTTTGTTTATGGGCCGGAGCACGCTGCCAAGCGAGGAAGAGCAGTTCCATGCATATCAGCGCGTGCTGAAGCGCTTCGGGGACCGGCCCGTCACCATCCGTACGCTGGACGTCGGCGGGGATAAGCAGCCCGAATGCATCCCCATACCGGCGGAAGCGAACCCGTTTATGGGCAACCGTGCGCTCAGGCTCTGCTTTGAGCGGCCGGAATTGCTGCATACGCAGCTGCGCGCCTGCCTGCGTGCGGGCGTATACGGCAACCTATGGCTGATGTTCCCCATGGTGGGCAGCATGGACGATATCCGCCGCGCAAAGGCGGCGGTAAAAAATGCGAAAAATGAACTGGAAACGGAAGGTATCCCCTATACAAAGACGCTCAAAATCGGTATTATGATAGAGATTCCGTCCATCGCGCTTCTGGCGCACGCTGTCGCGCAGGAGGTGGACTTTGCAAGCATAGGCACCAACGACCTGACTCAATATACCCTTGCGGTGGACCGTATGAACTCCGCCGTAGCGGCATACTACCAGAGTTACCATCCCGCGCTGTTTCACCTGATCGGGAGTGTGGCAAAGAGCTTTACAGCCGCAAACAAGCCCCTTGCGGTATGCGGGGAGCTGGGCGGGGATAAACTTGCAGCAGCCGTGCTGATCGGTATGGGGATACACAGGCTGAGCATGGGCAAAGCTTCGGTCGCCCCGCTCAAGCGGATGCTTTCGGGGCTTACGCTCAATAAAGCGGAGGAAGCGTACCGCCATACGCTCTCATGCTCCACGGCGGACGAGGTGGAGCGGTATTTAAAGGACGAAATTGGAACAATTGGCGCATAAGCCATAACGGAGGAACGCATATGTATGCAAAAAAGACGGTAATCACCAACCAGACGGGTCTGCACGCGCGGCCTGCGGCGGAATTCGTGGCGATGGCGGGCAAGTTCAAATCCCGCATCACGCTCAAGCGGCTGGACAACAACAAGGAGGCAAACGTCAAGTCCATTGTGTTTGTGCTTTCGCTCAGCCTGGCGAAAGGCACGCAGGTGGAGATCTCCGCCATCGGCGAGGACGAGGTGGAAGCGGTGGACGCGCTAGTCAATCTGCTCGAAACGGGCCTGAACGAATAGCGGTACCAATCACAAAAGCGAACAGACGCATAAGTCTGCTTCAGCCGTCGACAAAAATCGGCGGCTTTTTTGATTTCGTCTCTGCGTGCTTATTTTTGAAAACTATAAGAAATTTGATACAATAGTCCGGTATTGGGCAAATGCACAATCGGTACCCGAGAGCAAATAAGGAAGGCGAACGCCCTCCTTTTTAAAGCCAACCAAGCATTATTTTACCCCGTAATGCGCCTTGGCTTTTTGGGGCAGGTCCGCTAAACGGTCCAGCGCAGCGTCAAGAGTTGCGATTTCCTTTGCGAAGTGGAACCGGACAAAGCTTTCGACGTCCTCGCGGAAAAAGCTGGAGCCGGGGACTGCCGCCACCTTGATTTCGCGCGCCATCCATTCGCAGAACTCGAGGTCGCTTTTTGCGGCATAAGCGGAGATATCCACCATGACGTAGTACGCGCCCTGCGGGCCGGTATAGGTAAACCCCAGCGACTGCAAGCTGCTCAGAAAATGTGTCTTTCGGTCGGTATATGCTTGCAGCAGCTCCGCGTAATAGGCGTCGTCAAAATTCAGCGCCGTGACCGCCGCCGCCTGCAGGGTGGAAGCCGCGCCCACCGTCAGAAAATCGTGCACCTTGCGCGCCGCTTCCGTGACATGGCGCGGGGCGATCAGGTAGCCAAGCCGCCAGCCGGTGATAGAATAGGTCTTGGAGAGCGAACTGCAGGAAATCGTCCGCTCCAGCATGCCGGGCAGGGACGCAAAGTAGGTGTGGGTGTTGGGTGCGTAGACGATGTGCTCGTACACTTCATCCGTAATGACGAACGTGTCGTACGCTTCCGCCAGCCTGCCGATTGTTATGAGTTCCTCCCTCGTAAACACCTTGCCGGTGGGGTTCGCGGGGTTGCATAAGATGATTGCCTTGGGGCGTTCGAGGCGGAACGCGTCCTCCAACTCAGCCGCATCGAATGTGAACGTGGGCGGGCGGAGCGGGATATAGACGGGCACAGCGCCCGTCAAGATAGCGTCCGCCGCATAATTTTCATAGAAAGGCGAAAACACGATCACGCGGTCGCCCGGATCGCACACGGTCATGACGGCAACCATCATGGCCTCCGTGCTGCCGCAGGTCACGACGATATCCGTTTCCGGATCGATGGGGATGTCCATAAAGCGCGCTGCTTGTTTGCGAGCGCCTCCCGGAAGTCCTGCGCGCCCCATGTGACCGCGTACTGGTGTATGTGGCCCGCCGCCGCCTGCAACGCGTTTTTCAGCGCCGGGGGCGGGTCAAAGTCCGGGAATCCCTGCGAAAGATTCACGGCCTGGTGCTGGTTTGCGATGCGCGTCATGCGGCGGATGACGGAATCCGTAAACTGCTCTGTTTTTTTGCTCAAAGCGGGCATATGCGTTCCCCGTTTTCATATTTTATATATATGATTTTATGGTATTGTATCCCGCATATGCCGGGGTTGTCAATAAAATGCTTTTTCCGCCTTGCGTTTTTGTTTCAGAGTCCTTATAATAATCCCTTGAAGCAAAGGAAACGGGAGAGCGCATGAACGACATCATCCGAAGCCTTCACAGCCGCAAATCCGTCCGTGTATACGAGGACAGGGAGATTTCCTCCTCTGTCAAGCGGGAGATTCTTCTAGCCGCCATGGCAGCACCCAGCGCGGGCAACCAGCAGCTTTATACCATTCTTGATATTATGGACCAGGCCATCAAGGACCGCCTTGCCGTTACCTGCGACAACCAGCCGTTTATTGCAAAAGCGCCTATGGTGCTGATATTCTTAGCGGACTGCCAGAAATGGTACGACGCGTACGAGGCGTATTCCTGCAACCCGCGCCTGCCCGGCGTGGGGGATCTGCTGCTTGCGGTTTCGGACTGCTGCATCGCCGCGCAAAACGCCGTGACCGCCGCGGAAAGCTTCGGCATAGGCTCCTGCTACATAGGCGACGTCATGGAGCACTGCGAGGAGCATAGGGAACTGCTTTGTTTGCCGCCCTACGTATTCCCCGCCGCCATGGTGGTGTTCGGCTATCCCACCGCGCAGCAGAAGGCGCGCAAAAAACCCGAACGCTGCGAGTTGAAAGATATCGTACACGAAAACACCTACCACCGCATCGACCCCGCCGCGTTCCCGGAACTATTCAAAAAGCATTCCGGCGCGCAGGAATTTAAAGAATGGATCAACGCGTTTTGCGCGAGAAAGTACAATTCCGATTTTGCAAAAGAGATGACGCGCTCCATGGCGGAATATTTAAAACAATTTCAAACGACACTGTAAGGTCCGGTTTTCCGGGCCTTTTGTTTTACCGCAAAATGAAGAATGTATAAAATACATCTATAATAAATATTTATTCAAAATATTGTTGACATTGCACGCATTGAATGTATAATTATGAGTAATATACGAAAAAAGGAGGAAGCGCATGCATCAGGTGTTTATCGACGGCAGGGAAGGCACGACCGGCCTTCGCATCTGCGAGCGGCTAAGCGCGCAAAACGGCATTGCGCTCCTCACCCTGGATGAAGTAAAGCGCAAGGACCCGGACGCGCGAAAGGAATTGCTTCATGAGGCCGATATCGCGTTTTTGTGCCTGCCGGACGATGCGGCCCGCGAATCCGTGGCGCTTTCCGAAGGCAGCCGCGTGCGCATTATCGACGCTTCCACCGCCCACCGTACGGCAAACGGCTGGCGGTACGGGTTCCCGGAGCTTTCACAGGCCCACCGGGCGGGCGTTGTCTTCGGCTCCCGTGTCGCCGTTCCGGGCTGCCATGCAAGCGGGTTTATCGCGCTTATTTATCCGCTGATTTGTGCCGGTATCCTTTCCCCGGAAGCGCCGCTTGCCTGCTTCTCCCTCACCGGTTACAGCGGCGGCGGGAAGAAGATGATATCGGAATACGAAGACAACACGCGGGATGTGGCGTTCGGCGCCCCCCGCACGTACTCCACGCTGCAGGCGCACAAGCACCTGCCGGAAATGCAAAAGTATGCGGGCACTGCGTTCCCGCCGGTATTCACCCCCGTGGTTGCGGATTTTTACGCGGGCATGTTGGTAAATATACCCCTGCATCAAAGCATGCTCGAGAAGCGGCTGCGGCCGCAGGATATCCGGGAGGTTTACGCCCAGCACTATGAAGGCAGCAAACTGATAAAAGTCCTTCCCTATGAAGTGGAAAACCAGATGCTTGTAGCCAATGCGCTTGCAGGCAAGGACATCATGGAACTGATGGTGGCCGGAAGCGGGGAGCGCATGACATTGCTTGCCCGGTACGACAACCTGGGCAAAGGCGCTTCGGGCGCCGCCATACAATGCATGAACCTGATGCTGGGGTGGGAAGAGGCTGAAGGACTGGCGTTATAATGAAGACCCTTGGAGGCTCTGCCTCCAAACCTCCGCCCAAGGGACACATCCCTTGGGAATCCCTGACCAATTCGCTTTCTTTTGTTTCTCGCACCCGAATGACACATTCGGGTATCCTTCAAGGAAAAATGTATTTGCTTGGCGCAAATACGACCGATCTTTCGTGGAAAGAAAAGAAACGTATCCTCGGACCATAAGGAGAGTATTATGCACGCAATACCAGGCGGCGTGTGCGCCGCAAAAGGCTTCAAGGCTTCCGGCATCCACTGCGGGTTAAGAAAGAACAAAGCGTTGAAGGACCTGGCGCTGATCGTCAGCGACGTTCCGGCAAGCGCTGCCGCCGTATATACGCAGAATTTAGTCAAAGGCGCGCCGATCCTGGTGACCCAAGAG
>JAFABA010000079.1 GCA_023426265.1 Bacillota bacterium | reverse complement strand
AAACAGAAAATCAGGGCGGGCATGTAAGAGCCGAAATGATCTTTGAACCATGCGCCCATAAATGTTCCGAAGGAAGGGCCTATGCCCATAACAATCAGGGTTGCAAGGCCCCAAATGCGGCCGAGCGTCGCGCCGCCGAAGATGGAACCGGCGTAACCGGCGCAGCCACCGGGCTCGATGCCCCAGTATACGGCGAGGAGGATCATGGAGAGAATGCACAGGGGCAGGCTCTTCGTGAGAAGCAGGACAACGCCGACAGCGCCGCAAGCAGGACCGATTATGAGCATGAGCTTACGGGCCTTGCGTTCGTTGCCAAAGGACTTAACAAGGCGATCGGACAGCTTGCCTGTCAGGGGCATGGCGAATATACCCGCAATACCGATGATCAGGTAGATGTTTGAAGCCTGGCTCAGGTCCATGCCCATGTCCGTCTGGAAAAAGCTGACGACCTGGGACCACACAAGGAATTCTCCGGCCATGGCGGTCAGGAAGCAAAGAATGACTGCCCAAATGGCATAAGTCTTAAATGCTTCGCCTACCGTCCAGACTTTCTTGTTGGCGGGGGAGTTCTTCGCCTTGAGGGTATCCAGCCCGAAAGCCTCGACACCGTAATGGCTGGGGGTCTTTTTTGCGAAAATGGAGGCGACAATAAGGAAGACAGCCATGATAACGGACAGTATCTTCATACTGACAGACCAACCCATACTTACAAGAACGCTCTTCAAAACCAAAGTGAGCAGAAGCTGCGCCATAGGAGCGCCCATAAAGGCGATGCCCCACATGGTGCCATAACGATCGCCCACATACCATTTTCTGCAAGAAACAGTGGAAGAGACCCACAGCATACCGGTGCCGACGCCGGCGAATAACCCGTAAGTAAACAGGTAAACGTAGAAGCCGCTGGGGGTGGCCACGTTAACGAGAGAAGTCAGGAAGAAGCCAAGGAAGCAACAGACGGCGCCTATGGCATAGGTAGGCCGGCAGCCTTTTTTGTCAACCAGGGAGCCGCTGAAAAAGGCCGTAATTGCATAAACGGTCATCATGATGCAGTAGCCAAGGGAGGTTTGAAGGGTGGTCCATCCGGTATCGGCTATGATCATCGTCTGCATAATGGAGAAGCTGGAACGGTACCCGAACAGGCAGAAAATGGCCAGCCATGCGGAAAGTATAGTCATATGGCCATAAACATTAGCCTGTTTCTCAGAGATTGGTGTCATGAATTTTTCCTCCATTTAAAACTTTAATTTTGAGTTTGTTCCCGTTGCTTAGAATGGAGTGTCTTCGCCTATGTAGCACGCAATGTCGTTCTCCAGATAGAGCTCCCGCAGTTCCTTCATGCGCTCATCGCTCATATCGCCGTGATCGGTATACTCATACGCCTTGCCGAGCTGCTCCCATTTTGTGCCGCCCATACGATGGAATTTTAGGAGATTGATTTCATAGAGATTGTTCTCGTTCATGAACTCAATGACCTTCAGCGCATTTTCCGTGCTGTCGTTGTAGCCGCAAATCGTGGGCTGGCGGAGGACCAGCCTGCCGCCCCAGCTGGATTGAGCAAGAGCGGCGATATTAGAGAGAATCGGTTGATTGCTGGTACCGACTCCCCACTTGTGCTTCTCGTCATCCATGTTCTTCACATCGATAAATGCGAAGTTGATGTACCTCATGACGTTGAGGAATACTTCCTGTTTTGCGAAGGCGCAGGTTTCGATGGCGGTGTGCATCTGCAGTTCATGGCAGCGCTTGAGCACCTGAAGCAGATATTCATGCTGCAAAAGCGGTTCACCGCCGCTGAACGTCACACCGCCGTCGGATCCCCAGTTGGCAAAATCACGCAGCAAAACATGAATCAGTTCTTCAACAGTCAGAATACGAACGCACTGTTTGAGGCTGTTGGCAGCACAGAATTTTGAACATTCAATTGTCTCGCATTCAGTGCAGATGGCCCAGTTTACGGAAGGCTTTCCGTTTCCATCGAATTGAATAGAGCCGTAAGGACAGGCGTTGGCGCATGCCTTACACCCCTGATCCCACTTGCAGGACCGCTCTGAAAACATAAGGTGCTTCTTACGCCTCCAGCTTTCCGGGTTGGCGCACCATCTGCATTGCAGCGGACAACCAACAAAGAACACATTCGTTCTGCATCCTGGGCCATCATGAACGGAGTAACTCTGAATGTCGAAGATCATACCGGTCAAATCATCCATTGAGTTACTTCCTTTACGGTTATTTCTGCGCAAAGTGTTCGCAGCAGAATGCCCCGTTTTGCGCATAAGTCCAATTCACCTTTTCGAAACCGGAGCAACTGCCGATGCCGTGGCTATCCGGATTGGAGAAGTTTGCGCAGGTAGCGCAATGGAACCCTTTCTTGAAGCGGGGGCAGGCATCGCTGCCCTCGCCGTCGATGGGAACGATCATCTTGTTGATGGCGCACATACCCTTTTCGCAATCAAGGCTTAAAAAATTGGCACAATCAATATGTTTCATAATAAATCTCCATTCATTTTCTTTCGGTTCAACTTGTTGAAGTCTTCAAAGGTATCGAAGCAAGTATCGAAGCAAAGCATCCAAGATCAGGCGTCGTATTCGGTTCTATAGATAACCTCGTCTTGGATGGGTTTGCCGATCTCACACCAATACTGCGTGAAGCCGGCGACACGAACCATCAGGTCCCGATAGTCATCGGGCTTCTGCTGTGCGGTGCGCAGAGTCTTTGAAGAAGTAATGTTGAACTGAACATGGAAGCCTCCCTTACGCATATAGGCGCGGATGACATCAAGCAGCTTCTTCGTTCCATTGATGCCCTTGACGGCAGTCGGATGGATTTTGACGTTCATTTGCGAGTTCTGGCACATAGCGTGGTCATAGCAAGTGGCGCTTTCGAACACGGCATATATGCCATTCTTGTCGGTGGTGGGTGCAGGAGACATGGAACCGTCTGCATACGTAGTGCCGGCAAGACGGCCGTCTGCGGAGGCAAGGGTGATCGCACCCTGCGGGCCATGCGTGGAGACGGAAATCTGGCACATATAGTACTGCTTGCCATAGTAGGAACGCAGCCTGAGCATCTCGGGCAGCATACGATCCTCATAATCCTTTAGGATGCTGTCGGCATAGGGATCGGCGTTGCCGTACTTGGGCGCGTTGATGCAGTCGTAGAATATCTTCTCGTACTTAGGAGCGTTCTGAGTGGCTTCGCGGCGGTCGGGAGAGAACACGCCGGTTTCAAAAGCAGTCTTAAAGCCGAAGTTGTTCAGCATAGCGTCTACCATCTCTTCGAGGGTGTACTTCTTGTCGTCGTACACATTTTTCTTCAGAGACGCCATGGCGTTGATGAAGTTGATGGTACCGCAGGATTCGAAGTTGATGCTGCCGTTGTAACGTGCGCCGCAGTCTCCGATGTGCTGGCCCTTCTTGAAGCAGTCGGCCTTGAGCAGAGACTGAACGACCGGCGGATTGATCTTTCTCCAAACGTCCATCTGGATGTTGTTGATTTTGTTGGCGATCTCGAGCAGCTCACGCATATACTTCATCCAGACTTCCCAGACTTCCTCGAATGTTGCAAGCTTCCTGTTGTGGGGTTCGAACACCTTGATACCGGTACGCTTATCAACGCCGTTGGTGAGAACGAGCTCAAGCAGCTTGGGCAGGCCGGTGAAGTGGATGCCGGTACCGGCCGTGGGGGCGGCGCCGCCGGGGATCATCCAAACCTTACCGTTATAATCTAAAGGCTGGAAACAGCCGGGAGACGACTCAAGACAGCCGCCGAGGCACCAGGCGCGGGCGTCATAAATGTTCATGCCTTCGTCATGATAATGCCGGAGCATATAGTTCATGCCGGTCTGGTTGTTCATCCAGGCGGGATAGCCCATGCCCAGCTTGCAACAGCGCGCACATTTCATGAGGAAATCCTCGGGCGTTTTTTCATCGTACAGGACGGACAGCGTGGGCTGCGAGGTCTTAGCCCGCATACCCGCCTCTACAATCAGGTACTCCAGCGGAGTGACGGCAGTCAGGCCATCGTGATTCAAACCACCCATGGACAGATTGTTGAATGTGTTGCCGGACAAAACGCCGCCGGTAACGCCGGACGATGCGAAGCACTCGATAGAAGTAATCTTGATGCGATACAGTTCGAGCAGCTCGATGACTTCTTCTTCGGTGGTAATACCTTCGGCGATATCCTTCGCATAGAAGGGCTGCAAAATCTGGCCCAGACGGCCGATGGACTGGCCGGATTGCGGATCTTCATTCACAACGCCGAGGTGGCACAGGAAGGTCATCTGCAGGGCTTCGCGGAAAGAGGAGGGCTTCTTGTGAGCGACATTGCGCATGACGGCGGCGATCTGCTCGTATTCCTTCTTCTGAACAGGCTCTTCCTCAAGTTCCGCCAGGTATGTAGCGCGCTTGGCGTAGTTGTCGGCCCACTGGGACATACCCTTGGTGATTTCCTTCATGGCAGCATAGTAGTAGCCGCGGCTCATGCCGAGGATGCCATCGTCGCCGGCCTCGCCGAGGGTTTCCCCGATCTTCTCGTCACACAGCTCGATGATGCGGTCGAAACCATATTGCAGAGGCAGATAGTAGTTGATGACTTCGCGGCCCTGGGGGATTGCCCAGGAGTCGAACATGATCAGAACGCTGTCTCTGAAAGCTTTCCACTCGTCAAACTCTGGAACGAGCTTGGAATAGCGGTCGCTGACGCTCTCAACGGAGCCGGTGTCCCAGTATTTGGAGACCTTGACCAAACAGGGAATTTCTTCCTTGCGCAGGCCAAACTTCTTGGCGATGGAAACGACATTGCCATAGTTTTGGGTGACATTGCCGCCGCCGGCGCCGACGATGGAAACCGCATCGGCTGCAGCCTCGGGAGGAGCTTCGACCTCGTTCATGAGGGCCTCGGCAGCAGCATTGAAGAAGGAGGCGTCAACCCAGGGGAACGGGAAAGCGCCGCGCCAGTTCTTGGTTTTATTCATAACAAGCTTCTCGCCCGGCCAAATGGTGGGGGTGTGATGAGATAAAGCGGCACCGTAAGCTTTCGCGCGGCGGATCACGGGGACATCCCCCTCGTTCTCCCACCATACGCGGTTATACCAATACGGGATCTCCATATCGACAGTGTTTTTCATTACATAGTAGATACTGATGAGTTTCTTGAAGCGTTCGGTTGGCTCGGGGACCTCGGCCTCGCTGAAGTTGTCAATCGGAGTTACATCCAGGCCGCGTCTTTTTAGAATATCCAGGACTCTTGATTCGTTTTCCATTGTAATCCTCCTTGATAATTTATCTGGAAAATACCCTGAAATGCAACACAATCGTAGCATTACCATTGCCGTGAGGTTAGTGAAATTTACACATTTCGATCGGTTCAAACAAAAAAACTTTCAAGAAAATGTGTAATTTTCACACATGATGAATTTTGCGCTCATTTGTTTAAAAAGTAATTATATTCCGAGGCGGTCAGTTGCTTTCGTTGTTTTGGCAATATATAATAAATCAAGCCCAGAGGCTGTATGAAAGCCGAAATTCCCGTAAAATGCAGAGAAGTGAATTGGAAAACAGGGTCAATTACCGTAGGGATATTACCCAAATATACAAAATAATAGAAAAGTCTATTGCCAAATTCCCGGTATGGCGGAACAACAAAGAATAAGGCACTCTGTAAAAAAGAAAGATGGTCAATTCACCTGCATAACTGCCTGCATCCAACTGATGCCGCGGCCATGGCAAAGCATGATCCCATTGACCTTCGGCCGTTTCTTGCATGCCCTGCAGCAAGTTGAGCGGGGTTAACTATCACCATTTTGCCGTACTTTATTTGCTTCGACTTTATGGCGAATAATGAGGGGTGACAACATGGTACTTGAGAATACGACGATATTTCCATTCATCAAAGGCTATCCCGAACTATGCGAATTGCATAAAATCAATCGGAACGCATACATTACCCGTGCCTCATGGAATATCGAAGACGTCTGGTATCTGGTCAATGGCCGTGTGAAAGTGGAGGCGACTACCCAGAATGGGAAAAAATTGCTGGTGGACATCATCTGCGAAGACAATTATGTAGGACACCTGAGCAATTTTCGCGAAAAAAACTTCTACTGCGACAGCATCGCCATGGTTTCCAGCGCCCTCATTCGCATCCCGGCCAAGACGTTTCGCTGCCTGCTCGATACCCCGGATTTCAGCCGCCATTTCTATATGAAGACCAGCGCCCGCTTATACGATATGTATAAAAAAGAGCTGATGAGAGGTTTATTTACACAACGCCAGCAATTTGCGTTCTATGTCATTGACAAAACACAGAACGGCATATGCAGGATCCATAGCATTTATTACATCGGCGAATATCTGAAAATCAGTCGGCGAAATCTGTACAATTTGCTGGCCCGGTTCACGGAAGACGGCATTATGGAGCGGAACGAAACGGGCGACATTGAGGTGCTTAACATGGAGGCCATGCAGGAGATCGCAAAGCCAGTCTCTGACTTTTGGTACAATAAGATCTGATGTTTCTTGAGGGCATACAGGTTCCCCAACAAAACGCGGCTTTGAACCCTCTCCATAAAACCAAAAGTAAAAACAGTGCCGTTTGGCACTGTTTTGCTTTTGGCTCCCCAGGTAGGGATCGAACCTACGACACTCCGGGTAACAGCCGGATGCTCTGGGCCATCGCACTCACAAAGCTTTCGGCTTTATGAGTGTGTACACCCGTTTCATGATCATTACCTTCTGTGTTTCTTCCGCACGAGATTACGTGAGTATTCCAGAAGTTGACAACCTGATTAAAGTACATTACAATAATGTTTCAGCGAATGGAATTCATTTGCATTATTTTTGGCAGTTGGTTAGAGGCGTCTAATCAACTGCATACGGATATTTGGTTTCTATATATTGTTGCCGAACGGTCATAAATGTGAAAGTGCTCGCATTTATTTATTTTTATATATTTGGTTAGTCACCACTAACCAAATGCCATTGACAGCATTCAGCACGCCTATTAGAATAAACGCGAATGCGTATTATTTGCATTCTGTTTCTTTGAACCCGTGTGTTTGTAAAAGGTGGCGAGATTGTTCATATATATTCGCAAACGATTTTTGAATCTGCTCCTTGTATTGATAGGCGTAACGCTTCTGTCTTTTTTACTCTCCAACCTGTCGTCGGTTGACTCTGCCGAGGCCTTTGCCCGCCGAAGCCTCATGAACCCCTCGCCGGAACAAATTGAAGAAATAAGGCGGGAAATGGGGCTTGACCGCCCGCTGTATCAGCAGTATTTCAAATGGATCGGCGATAGCTTAAGAGGAGAACTTGGTATTTCTTTTCTCACGAGAAATCCGGTAAGCCTGGATATTGCCCGAAAGCTGCCGGTGACCATGCAGCTTGTTGGCCTTGCATTCTTGTGGATCGTACTTGTTTCCATACCGGTCAGCGTGGTTTCCGCTGTAAAGAAGAACAGCGTCTTTGACCATTTGATCAGGGGAATTACCGTTTTCGGCATTTCCATCCCGAATTTCTGGCTAGGCTTCCTTCTGCTTTTATTCTTTGCCGTCACTTTCTCTGGGTTCAAGGTCGTGGATCCCGGAAGCTTCCGCGGCTTGGTTCTTCCATCCCTTGCCCTTGCAATTCCTATCATATCATCAACCATCCGCCTCTTCCGCGCAACGATCCTTGCGAACTTAAACAAGGATTATGTGTCCTATGCCAAGGCGCGCGGACTTGGGGCAAAGCGGATTGTTTGGGGGCACGTTCTCAAGAACTCTCTCCCGCCGATGATTACGATGTTTTGCCAGTACCTTGGGTACATGGTGGCGGGGAGCGCCGTAGTGGAGAGCATTTTTTCATTAAAGGGGATCGGCATGCACCTGGTGGATGCCATCATTGGCAGGGATTTGCCGACGATCAACGGCTGCGTACTGGTCATCGCGCTCATTTTCGTTTTCTTCAATACACTGGCGGACCTTATCAACATGGGCCTGAATCCACGGATATCCGGTATGGAGGATGCGCTGCATGATTAGGAAAACGCTGCATCACAACCAAGCCTTGGCCGGACTTACCCTTATTCTATTCGTAATGGCCGTTGCCATTTTTGCGCCGTCCCTTGCCCCCAATGATCCAAACCAGATCGATGTGCTCAAAAAGTTCCTGCCCGCAAGCACGGATTACCCGTTGGGAACGGATCAGCTTGGCCGCTGCATCCTGTCCCGCCTCCTGATTGGCGCGCGGTATTCCCTGGGAATTGCCGTGCCGACGCTGCTCATCATCGGCGTGATCGGAATTGCGTTCGGAACGGCAGCAGCCTATATTGGCGGAAGGTTTGAACGCGCATTTTTGGTGATCTGCGATATTTTTATGGCGTTTCCGCCGATGGCCCTCGTGCTTTCCCTGGTAGGAGCGTTGGGACAGGGGATTGGAAATATCCTGATTGCGGTCGTTATGTCGATGTGGGTATGGTTTGCCAAGGTGGTTAGAACCTATGCTGAAATTGAGAAAAACAAGAATTATGTTATGGCGTCAAGGATTGCCGGGTGCAGCGGCATGCAAATCATCGTACGCCACATCATCCCCAATATCCTTCCACAGTGCATTGTGTATTTAAGCACGGGGATCGCTTCCCTGATCCTCACGGTATCCAGCTTTTCTTTTCTGGGGCTGGGGTTTGAGGC
>JAFABA010000042.1 GCA_023426265.1 Bacillota bacterium | reverse complement strand
CGGATATGGAAGCGGCAGGTTTGCCCAGCCCCACGGAATTCGACCTTGTTACAGCGATGGGCTTTGCCTACTTTGCGGAGCAGGGCTGCGATATCGTGGTGCTGGAGGTGGGCCTTGGCGGCAGGCTCGACTCCACAAACATCATAAAAGCGCCGGAGGCCGCCGTTATCACGCGGCTGGGCTACGACCACACCGAGGTGCTGGGGAATACTTTAGAAAAGATCGCGTCTGAAAAAGCGGGAATCATAAAGCCCGGGTGCGACGTGGTGCTGTATCCGCAACCGCCGGAGGCCGAGACGGTATTTGAGGAAGTTTGTACAGAACGCAGCGCAAGGCTGCACAAAATCGACTTGTCGGGCATGCGGCTGACAGAGTTCGGCCTGTGGGGACAGCGGTTCACGTACACCGGTTTTGGGGAATATCAGATCTCTTTGTTGGGCGAGCATCAGCTGGGAAACGCCGCGCTTGCACTCCATACAACGCGCTTATTGCAGGGCAAGGGCTTCCCTGTGACGGAGGAAGCGATCCAAAATGGATTGTTGTCGGCCCGTTGGCCGGGACGCATGGAGCTGGTGCATATTAACCACTTCGTACTGATAGACGGCGCGCACAACACGCAGGGCGCCGCCGCGCTAAAGCGGGGATTGCAGCAATATTTCCCGGGAAAACCCATCATATTTCTTGTGGGCGTGCTTTCGGATAAGGATTATGGCGATATGATGCGGGAGATTGCGCCTCTTGCCGAACGCTTTTTAACCATTGCCCCGGAAAGCCCGCGCGCGCTTCCCGCCAAAGCGCTGGCAGTTCACCTGAGCCAGTACGGGAAGCCGGTACAGGCATACGCGAAGCTGGAGGACGCAATTGCAGAGGGCCTTTCGCTGTGCGGGGAAGACGACGTACTCTGTGCATTCGGCTCGCTCTACTATATCGGCAAAGTACGGAACTATTTCGGGTTAAACTAGCAAGTCCTATGATAGACAAGAAAGCCGCTCAATCGAGCGGCCTTTCCTGCGGGAAAAAAGGGGATTGAATATTCAGGGGATCAAGCTTTGCCCAGCCAGCGGAATACGTTGGCGATAAAATGCGCGTAGGGTTCGCTTTGCGTGAGAGCGGGCGGCGCCCAGTGCGCCGAAATATCGCTTGCAAACGCGAATGTCCTGCCTTTGCCGATCTCTTCGACCGCAATCATGACATCCTCATCGTTTACGGCAAGCGTTTGTGCGCCCGCCTTGGGCAGCAGCCGGTTATAGCCCAAGAATGGCGGCCAAGTTAGATCCACACCTGCGAAGATCGGATGCTGCGGCTGAACGACGCGCATCATAGCGCCCTCCGGCACTTCGCTGCGGTCGTCATACGGGTACAATTCCACGGGCAGCACCCGCCTGAGCGGCGTCATTCCGTAGCGTGCCTTGCCGCCCATGCCGGTGAAGGAGTTCCAGCCGCCAAACATCGCAAGCCCGCCGCCTTCCTCCACAAACCGGCAGAGGGAGACGAGACGGTTTTCCCGCACGATGGATTTTTCAAACGTCTCCGGGTGCAGCAAGAACGTGTCGCTGCCGATATCGGAGAGGACGACCACATCGTATTCCTTCAACCCGTCTAGACCCGGAAAATGGCGTGCCGCGGTATGGGAGGGCATGTAGTGGAACTCGATGCCCGCCTCTTCACAGATGCGGCGGATGTTGTCGCTGGTGGATTCGTCGTAGGAAAAGCTTTCGAACACATTGAAGCCCTTGATGTGGCTCATGGCGATCGTCCAGCTTTCGCCCGCAAACAGTACTTTCATTTCATGTCCTCCTGTGCTTTGTTGCGCCGGGGGAACTTATCCCTTCTTGATAACGCCCTTTCGGATCATCACGCAGGCGTACACCGCCTCTTCCCCGCTCTGGATCACGGCGTAGGCGTTCTTGGTTTCCTCATAGAAGCGGAAGCGGTCGATAAAGCCGATGGCTTTTTTGCCGCGCGGATCGTGCTTTTCCACCACGGCCTCAAATTCCTTCCAGATAGGAATGTCAAGCGCCGCGTCCTGCGGTTCGCGCTTCATCAGGACGATAGGCGTCTCCACATAGGTATCCGCCGGTATCATGGTGAGGATGGCGTCCAATAACGCCGTGGCGCCGATGCCGTCCGCGCGGATCAGCTGCGCGCCGCCGCTTTTAGCAAGCCCCGCGCCGGGGAAGTTGCCGTCCCCCAGCACGATGACGTCGTTATGGCCCATTTCCGCAAGCACTTTTAATACTTCCGGTGAAAGCACGCCGGGTACGTTTTTGAGCATATGGCCGCCCTCCTCTTATTTTTCTTTGATGCGCTTGTTCTCGGTGAAGAAGTTAAGCACCATGACAAGCAGCAGCACGCCGCCCCAGATGAGCGGGATATAGAAGCTGGAGATCTCCGGGAAGCGGTTGAGGCCGGAAGAAAGCATCTGCAGCACGCAGATGGCGAGCACCGCGCCGCTGATGCGGCCCTTGCCGCCCGCAGGATCCACGCCGCCCAGCACCACGATGAGCACGCACTGCAGCGTGTACACCGTGCCGTAGTCCGCGCGCGCGGAGTTGTAGTTCGCCAGCATGATGAGCCCGCCGAGAGCCGCGCAGATGCCCGAAAGCATGTAGGTCTTAATAAGCAGCTGATCGACCTTCAACCCGCTGAACTTCGCCGCGGTGGCGTTGGTGCCCAGCATATAGAGCCGGGTGCCGTAGGTGGTGCGGTTGAGCAGGAACGAAAGCAGGATGACCATGCCGATAAAGAACAGCAGCTGTATGGGCACAAACCCAAAGAGCTTAGACGCAATGGTCTCTGCGTAGGTAATGGGCAAACCGCTGATGGCCTTGCCCTTGGTGAGTATGATGGCGATGCCGGTAAAGAGCTCATAGGAGCCGAGCGTGGCGAGTATGGGCGGAATTTTGATTTTGGAAATCAAAAGCCCGTTGAATATGCCGGCCACGGCGCCGATCAAGACACCGAAAGCCATAACGATAAATATGCCAAAGCCCGTCAGCTCCTGGCCGCCGCTCGCCATTTCCCTTAACAGGATGCCGGATGCGATGGAGGCAAAGTTCGCGACGCCCACCACCGAAAGATCGATGCCGCCGGTGATCATGCACAGCATGATGCCGAGCGCCATCAGCCCGAATTCCGGGAACTGAGCGGCCATGGTCTGGAAATTGATCAGCGTATAGAATTTGCCAAAGCGGAATATCGCCATGAATATCATCCAGAATGCCATCAGGGCCAAGAGCCTTCCGATGTGCACGTCCTTGATGATGGCGCGAATGCCTTTTTTCTTTGCGTTCATCACAGCGCCCTCCCTGCCTTGCGGCCCTTCACATCATTTGCGCGGGATACCTGCATGGCGCTCACCCCCGTGCCCACTAGGATCAGCAGGCCCAGGAACAATCCCTGCCAGAATGTCGGGACACCCAGCAGGATCAAGGAGTTCTGCACCATGACGATGAGTATGGTGCCCAGCATGCAGCCCGTAAGCGTGCCGGCGCCGCCGGTGATGGCGGTGCCGCCCAGCACCACGCCCGCGATAATCATCATTTCCATGCCCAGCATGTTGGTGGGGTGCGCCTGCGTCATCATGCACACGCGGATGATGCCCGCAAGGCTCGAGATCATCCCCACGCCCACATAGAGGAAGAATTTGATAGACCATACGTTAAAGCCCGCGCGGAGCGCGCTGACCTCGTTGCCGCCTATGGCGTAGAGCCCGCGCCCATACATGGTGCGCTGCAGGATGAAATAGACAAGCAGCAGCACGATGGCGAGCGCCAGGAACGCGACCGGCATGCGGGAGGTAAGCCCGGTCTGCGCGTTTTTTGCGATAAACAGCGCGGAAGTACCGAACGAGGACATGCCCGGCGGGATGACGGCGATCTGCACGGAATTCAATACCCCCTGCATGACGCCCTTGAATACGCTTGATGTACCCAGCGTGACGATGAGCGGCGGCAGCTTGAAGGAAGCGATGAGCCAGCCGTTGACCGCACCTAAGATTGCACCGAAGCACAGGGACATGACGATGGGCAGTAGCATGCCGCCCTGATAGTTGCCGTCCACTAAGATGCGCGTGGTGGCGTACATGCTCAGAGACGCCAGCGCCGGGAACGAAACGTCGATGCCGCCGGAGACGATGACCATGAACGCGCCCAGAGCGAACAGGCCGGGTACGATGAGGGCGGAAAGAAGGTCCACGACGTTGTTCGAGGTAAAGAACTGCCCCGAGCGCGCCTGTATGACGATGCTCAGCAATACGAGAACCAGGAATATATAGAACTCGTTGCGCTGCGTAAGCTTCTTAAATACTTTCGCCATATTTTCACCCCCTACATCATGTGCTGCGAAAGCGCCTGCGCGTCTACGCCGGAGGGCGAAAGAGTCGCGCTGATGCGGCCGTCGCGCATGATCAGCACCTTGGAACAGTTGGCCAATATCTCCGGAATATCGTCGGATATAATGATGATGCCCAGCCCCTGCTCCGCCAGCTTTCTTAAAATCTGATGGATGTCATGCTTGGAGCCGATGTCCACGCCCACGGTGGGGCCGTTGAGTATGAGTACCTTCAAATCCCGCGAAAGCCACTTGGCCAGCACGATGCGCTGCTGGTTGCCGCCAGAAAGCGTGCTGCAGGCGTTGTCCGGGTTGGGCGTGGCGATGGAAAGCTCCTCCACCCAGCGGGCAATCTCCCGCTTTTTTTTCTTTTGATCGAGAATGCCGAGTTTGGTGGAAAGCTTCTCAAGCTCGGATACCACGATGTTGTCCCCGATGCTGCGCGGGAGGAACAGGCCTTCGGACAACCGGTCCTCCGGCACGTAGCCGACGCCGTTTTCCATGGCGGCTTCGGGAGAATTCAGCGTAACGCGCTTGCCATCGATTGTGATGGAGCCTTTGTCCACGGGCTGCATGCCAAAGAGCGAAAGCGCAAGCTCCGTGCGGCCCGACCCCAGCAGCCCGGTAACGCCCAAAATCTCGCCCTTGTGCAGGGAAAAGCTGACGTCCTCAAAGAAGCCGTCCGCCCCAAGATTCTCTACCGTCAGCACGGGCTCTTTTGAGAGCTCCTTGGGCTCGAACGGGTGATCCTCGAACTCGCGCCCGGTCATGTAATACGTAAACTTTTTATTGTCCAGTTCGGACGTCTTGCCGGTGATTATTTTTTCGCCGCTTCGCAATATGGTGAAGCGCTCGGATATCTCAAATACTTCGTCCAGCTTATGGCTGACAAACAGGGTGGCGATTCCCTGCTTTTTGAGGTCGAGTATGATCTGGAACAGCGAGTTGACCTCTTTGCGGGTGAGCGCCGTTGTGGGTTCGTCCATGATGATGAGCTTGGCGTCAAACATCAGCGCGCGGCAGATGGCAACAAGCTGCTTGCTGGCCACGGAGAGCGAGCCGACCTTGGCGTCAAGATCCACGTCAAAATG
>JAFABA010000011.1 GCA_023426265.1 Bacillota bacterium | reverse complement strand
CTTGTTTTGCAGGGGGAGCGCCCTTTGAGCGTGCACGATACGCAGGGGGACGTCATTGAGGGCTTGCCCGTCAAACGCGTGCCCGGCGTATCCGCAAGCATCAACATTATGTATGGCTGTAACAACTACTGCTCCTACTGTATCGTCCCCTATGTGCGCGGAAGAGAGCGTTCGCGCCAGCCGGAGCATATTTTAGAAGAAGCGAGGGCTTTAGCCGCGCAGGGGTACAGCGAGATTCAGCTCCTGGGCCAGAACGTCAACTCCTACGGAAAAGACCTTGGCATCATCTCATTTGCGAAGCTTTTAGGGCAGATCAACGAGGTGGAAGGCGTCCGCCGCATCCGGTTTATGACGTCGCACCCCAAGGATCTTTCCGACGAGCTGATAGAAGCCATGGCCACATTGGATAAGGTATGCGACCATATCCACCTCCCCGTGCAGGCGGGCAGCGACAGGATTTTGAATCTAATGAACCGGGGGTATACCCGCGCGCAGTACCGGACGCTTGTGGGGAAGCTGCGCAAAGCGAACCCGAACATTGAGCTGACCACGGATATCATCGTGGGGTTTCCGGGAGAGACGGAGGAGGATTTTAAAGAAACCCTCTCCTTGATCGAGGAAGTGGGCTTTTCCGCCGCGTTTACGTTCATGTATTCCCCGCGGAGCGGGACGAAGGCCGCCACCATGGAGGATCAGATCCCGCCGTCGGTCAAAAAGGAGCGGCTGCACCGCCTCAACGCCTTACAGGAGCAGATGACAAGGAAGACAAACGAGCGATACTTAGGCGAAGCTGGCGAGGTATTGGTGGAAGGGTGCGACACGCGAAAGGAACCCATGCTGTACGGGAAATTATCCAGCTTTAAAATGGTGTATTTCCCCGGAACACCCGACAAAATTGGTTCTTATATGAGGGTTTGCGTGCAAAAAGCGCACAATAATTCATTGATAGGCGAATTAGAAAGCCTGTGAAACAATAAATAGGAAGGAAATCGATCATGATATTAGATAAAGCCAGGGAACTGGGCATTGCCTTAAGCGAGACGCCGGAATTTCTGCGCATGCAGAGCGCGCGGGAGCTGATGGACGCGAACGAGGCCGTTACTTCCGCCCTTGCGGAGTACAAGGAAAAGCAGGAGGAATTGGTGGATCTTTTGTCCGGCGAGGATGCGGACCGGCTTTTAATCGCCTCGCTCTCAAGGGATGTGGAAACGCTGCAGGAGCAGCTCTTGGAAAACCCGGTATTTGCGGAAGCCATGGCCGCGCAGAACGCGTTTCAGCTTTTGATGAGTCAAGTCAACGGTGAGATCGCCGCGTGCATCGGCGCGCAGAGCCGCAGCGGCGGCTGCAACGGCGGTTCCTGCGAAGGCTGCAAAGGCTGCCATTAAAGTTTAAATACCACGAAAGACTGCGTGCTGGAAAAGGGGGGAGCCTATGCCCGGCACTTTGACGCCTTTGATGCGCCAATATCTGGATGTCAAGGAAAAGTACAGCGATTGTCTCTTAATGTTCCGTTTGGGGGACTTTTACGAGCTGTTTTTTGAGGACGCCGTTACCGCCTCGCGAGAGCTTGAAATCGTGCTCACAGGGCGCGATTGCGGGCTGGAGGAGCGCGCGCCCATGTGCGGCGTGCCGTATCACTCCGTGGAGGGGTATGTCAACCGCCTCATTGAAAAAGGTTATAAGGTCGCCATCTGCGAGCAGCTTTCCGACCCCGCGCTTAGTAAAGGCCTTGTGGAACGGGATGTGGTGCGTGTCATTACCCCCGGCACGGTCATTGAGGAAACCATGCTGGAGGAAAGCAAGAACAATTTCCTGCTTTCCCTGTTTTATCAGGAGGAGCGGGTCGGCTTCGCGTATGTGGATGTCTCCACGGGCGGATTCTTCGTGGGGGAACTGTATGGCGAGGATATCAATACGCAGCTCAAGGATGAAATCGCGCGCATACAGCCCACGGAGATCTTGGCGAGCGACGCGCTGTTTTTGCAGGCAGGGCTGACCAGGAGCCTTTCCTCCGCTTATTTTTTGCAGAACTACGCCGGTTGGGCGTATGAAGAAAAGGCGGCCGAGGCGCGGCTTTTACGGCATTTTCAGGTTGCCTCTTTGGACGGTTTTGGCGTATCGAAACTACGGTACGCCATATGCGCGGCGGGCGCTTTGATGGCTTACTTAGAGGAAACGCAGAAAAACGCGCTTTCGCATATCCAGTCTATACGCATGATGAACCGCTCAGCTTACATGGTTCTGGACAGCTCCACGCGCCGCAACCTGGAGCTGACAAAGCCCTTGCACTATGGCGGGAGCAAAAAGAACACGCTTCTTTATCTGCTGGATGAAACCAGGACGGCCATGGGCGCTAGGCTGCTGCGCGGCTGGGTGGAACAGCCGTTGCAGTCCATTCCTGAGATTGAACACAGGCTTTCTGCTATTGAGGAACTCAAAGCGCAGCTCATTGCACGCGATTCGCTCCGCGAGGCGCTAAACGGCATCTACGATATCGAGCGGCTGTCGAGCCGCATTGCCTACGGCACCGTCAACGCGCGGGATTGCGTGGCTTTGCGCAATTCCCTCACGCGCTTGCCCGTCATCATTGGCCTGACGGGGAGTTTCTCGGCACCCGCCCTGAAAAAGATCGCGGCGGAAATGGACCCCATGGAGGATATCCGGGAACTGCTCGCGCATGCCATTGTGGACGAGCCGCCTTTAAGCGTGAAGGAAGGCAACATCATACGCCCCGGTTACAACGCCGAGGTGGACAAGCTTAAGGAGGCCTCCGTCAACGGCAAGCAGTGGCTTGCCGATATGGAAGCCGCGGAGCGGGAAGCCACCGGCATTAAAAACCTGCGCATCAGCTACAACAAGGTGTTCGGCTATTATATTGAGGTGACGCGCTCCTACCAGAACCTTGTGCCCTACCGCTACCAGCGCAAGCAGACGCTGGCCAACGCGGAGCGCTACATCACGCCGGAACTCAAGAGCATGGAAGAAACCATACTCGGGGCCGAAGAACAGCTGATTTCATTGGAGTATACGCTCTTTACCCAGGTACGGGAAACACTTGTCTCCTGTATCGGCCGCATGCAGAAAACGGCGGCGCTACTGTCCGAGCTTGACTGCTACCAATCCCTGGCACAGGTCGCGTCGGAAAATAACTACGTAAAGCCCAGCGTCAGCAAGCAGGGCGGCATTTCCATAAAGAACGGCAGGCATCCGGTGGTGGAGCGTGCGCATAAGGACCGGTTTATTCCAAACGACGCGCATCTAGACGACACGGATAACCGCCTCATCATACTCACCGGCCCCAATATGGCGGGCAAAAGCACGTATATGCGGCAGATCGCGCTCATTGTGCTGATGGCGCATCTCGGGAGCTTCGTCCCGGCGGACGAGGCGAATATCGGGCTGACCGACCGCATATTCACGCGCGTGGGCGCGTCGGACGACCTTGCCGCGGGCCAGAGCACGTTCATGGTGGAAATGAGCGAGATGGCGAATATCCTCCACAACGCCAGCGAAAAAAGCCTGCTGCTGCTCGATGAGATTGGCCGCGGCACCAGCACGTTCGACGGGCTGAGCATCGCGTGGGCGGTGCTGGAGCACATTGCAGACTACGCCAAATGCGGCGCGAAGACGCTGTTCGCCACCCATTACCATGAGCTGACGGAGCTTGAAGGGACTTTAAGCGGCGTGAAAAACTACCGCGTTGCCGTAAAAGAGGTGGGGGAGGATATTCTGTTCCTCCATAAGATTATGCGCGGGGGTGCGGATAAAAGCTTCGGCATCCAGGTTGCACGGCTGGCTGGACTCCCGGATGAGGTCATCCGCAGGGCAAAAGGTATCTTAAAGGAGCTTGAAAAGGCGGATATCAACCGTCCGCGCGGCATCAAGCGCGGGCAGGAGGAACTCTCCCAGCAGCTCTCCTTGCTTACGGAGGGCCAGACGGACGAGCTTTTGCAGGAGCTTGCTTTAATGCAGGTGGACGCACTTACGCCTATTATGGCGCTTAACATGATCAACGACCTTCATCAGCGCGCAAAGCTGATCAGGAACGCAAAATGAGTAAAATTACCGTATTATCCCCCCATATCGCAAACCAGATCGCCGCAGGAGAAGTGGTGGAACGCCCGGCTTCGGTGGTAAAGGAGCTTGTGGAAAACGCCATAGACGCAGAGGCCACCGCGATTACAATCGAGATTAAAAATGGCGGCGTCGATTATATTCGCGTCACGGACAACGGCACGGGCATTCCCGCGGAGGACGTGCTGCTTGCCTTTGAACGCCACGCCACAAGCAAAATCAGCGACCAGGAAGATTTGACGCACATTGAAACGCTCGGGTTCCGCGGCGAGGCGTTGGCCTCCATTGCGGCGGTGGCGCAGGTGGAGCTTTCCACCCGTGAGCGTGGCGCGCAAACAGGCGTGCGCGTGAGGATCGAGGCGGGAGAGTGCAAAGTGCATGAGCAGTCCGCCTGCCCGGAGGGCACCCGCATCGAGGTGGAAAACCTTTTTTACCATGTGCCTGCAAGAAGGAAATTTTTAAAGGCCGCCCGCACGGAAGGCAGCTATGTCGGGGAATACGTTTCCCGCCTGATACTCTCAAGGCCGGATATTTCCTTCCGGTTTGTCAACAATGAAAAGGACGTGTATCGATCCCCGGGCGACAACAACCTGAAAAACGCTCTCTATTGCGTGTATGGCAGCGAGGTGCTACCGCATTTAAGGGAAGTGGCCTTTGACGACGGGTACGTCAAACTGACCGGCTACCTCGGCACGCCGGAGATTGCGCGGCCCAGCCGGTCCCACCAATCCTTTATCTTAAACGGCAGGTTCATCCGGTCCATGCTGCTTTCCGGCGCCATGCAGCGGGCCTATGATACGCGGCTGATGGTGGGGCGCTATCCGTTTGCGCTTGTCAATATCCTGCTGTCCTCACGGGAGGTGGATGTCAACGTCCATCCGGCCAAGCTGGAGGTACGTTTTGCGCAGGAAAACCGCATGGTATACGCCATAACGGAGGCCTCCAAGAAGGCGCTGGGGTTCTCCCTGCCGCCGGAGGTGCATTTTACATCAACCGAAGGCGTCGCGAAGGCCGTTATGATCGGGGAAAAGCGCATGCAACCGGAACCGGAGCGCAAGACGCCAGATGTCGTCCGACCGGCCGATATTCCATCTGTTTTACCAAAACCCGCGTTTTCGTCTTCTGCAACGCCGCAAGACCAGCCCGTACCGTCCAAGACAGCGGTACAGCCGGTTGCGTTCGCGCCCTTGGAGGATCAGGTTAGACCTACGGAAGGGTTCCGCGTAAAAGAGGCGCTTTATGAAATCCCGCATTTTCGCGTGGAATCGGCTCATGGCGCAAAAGAATCCGAAGCGCAGGAACAGCAAAGGCTGGAACGGCAACAACAGGAGCAGCAGCAGTTCCACGCGCTGCCCGTAGCCGTCATCGGCCAGGCGTTTGACTCGTATTGGGTTGTCCAGCAGGGAGATACACTGTATTTAATCGACCAGCATGCCGCGCATGAGCGCAGGCTCTACGAGCGGTTTATGGCCCAGACGCACGAAAGGGCCGCGCAGACGTTTCTGAGCGCGGAGTTGATCCAATTAACGCCGCCCGAATACGATCTCCTGCTCCGCCACAAAGAGATTTTGGAGGAGCTTGGGTTCGATGTGGAGCCGTTCGGCGCGACCTCCATCCGGGTGCACGCGGCGCCCGCAATGCTTGCAGACGTCCCGGCAGGAAAAGTAATCAGAGAAGCACTCGAGATGCTGCAGGCGCAGGGCCGCACGTCTACCATTGAGTTAAAGCGGGAGGCCATCATACAGGCTTCATGCAAGCACGCCGTAAAGGCGGGCGACCCGCTGACCAAGCCCGAGATTGAGGATTTGATCCGGGTGTTTACGGAGGAAGGCCTGCCGCTGACCTGCCCGCACGGGCGGCCCGTGATGGTGAAGCTGACCCGCAGGGAAATCGAAAAGCTGTTTAAGCGCATTGTTTGAGGTGCAGCGTGGAAAAAAAGCCGCACATACTCATACTTTTGGGACCTACGGCCTCGGGGAAAACCGCGGCCTCCGTACTGCTTGCAAAAAAGCTCGGCGCGGAAATCATATCCGCCGACTCCATTCAGGTGTACAGGGGGCTTGATATCGGCTCGGCCAAGCCGACGATGGAAGAACGGCAGGGAATCGTACATCATCTTCTTGATATGGTGGATGTGGACGATACCACATTCAGCGTAGCGGAATACAAAAGGCAGGCGGAGCTTGCAATAGCCGATATCTGCTCGCGCGGGAAGATACCGCTTGTGGTGGGAGGAACGGGGCTATATGTGAACGCCCTCACTTACCCGCTGCAGTTTACCAATGTGCCGGGCGACCCGCTTGTGCGCGAACGGCTGCAGCTTGAGGAGCAGCAGCATCCCGGCAGTCTCTACCGCCGGCTGCAGCAGGAAGACCCCGCTTCCGCCGCCCGCCTGCATTCAAACGATCAAAAGCGCGTGGTACGTGCGCTCGAGGTACTGGAGGTTTCAGGCCAGCCGCTTAGTTCCTTTGGAGCGGATTTTGAAAACAAGGCGCAGCAGGAAATCGCTTACCGCGTGACGCAGGTCGGCCTTACGATGGAGCGGGCGCTGCTGTATCAAAGAATAGAGCAGCGTGTGGACGATATGATGAAGGCTGGCCTTCTCGCGGAAACGAAAAAGCTCCACGATGCCGGATACGCGCACACGCTGCCCGCGTTGCAGGGGCTTGGCTACAAGCAGTTGTTACGGTATCTTAGGGGCGAAACGGCTTTAGAGGAAGCGGTGGAGGACATAAAGCGCGAAACGCGCCGCTTTGCCAAAAGACAAATCACATGGTTCAAACGGGACCAACGCATCCACTGGCTGGATGTGGCGCAGTATGTGGATTTGGATACGCTTACGGATGAAATGGCGGCCATTTACATGAGGGATGAAGGGGAAGCAGTATGAACAACACAGGCAGTACGGGGAGAGAAAACCCGCAGGACCGCATATTAAACCAATTGCGCAAAAAGAAAGCGCCCTGCACCATCCATCTGGCGAACGGCTTTCAGATTAAAGGGGCTGTTGTCCGCGCGTTTGACAGCTTTGTGATCGTGATTGAAACGGAAGGCAAGCAGATGATGCTCTATAAGCACGGCATTTCTTCCATCACCATGGCAGCGCCCCTGGCGCTGGACGCTTCCGCGGATGAAACGCAGGAGAAGCACGAATAATTTGGATAGGAACCTTAGCATGACAGGACAGGAATTACATGGATTTCCCGCCTCAGAGAACGCCGTTTCGGCCGTATGGAAGGCCGAAAGCGAGCTGACTGAGGTATTTCATAAAATCGACTACATAGAGGCACGCAACCAATGGAAGGTGCTCCAAGCCTTCCAGAGTGAAGGCGTCGCGCAGCGCCATTTTTCCCCGACGACCGGGTACGGCTATGACGATATCGGCCGCGATACTTTAGAGCACGTGTTTGCGCATGCGTTTGAGGCGGAGGACGCCTTGGTGCGCCCGCAGATCGTCAACGGCACGCACGCGCTGTACCTGATGCTTTCCGGCATTCTCAGGCCCGGGGACACGCTGCTGTGCGTGACAGGGAAGCCCTATGACACGTTGGAGCAGGCGGTCGGCGGGGAAGAAGGGTTCGGCTCGCTACAGGAGTACGGCGTAAAGTACCGTGAGATTCCGCTCCGCAATGATACAATTGATCTCGCGCGCGTACTTTCCGTGCTTGCGGAGGATAAAAGCATCCGCATGGTATACGCCCAACGTTCGCGCGGCTACGCGTGGCGCGAGGCGGTTTCCATGGAGACGTTTGCCGAGGTTTTTCAGGCCGTGAAGCAATGCCGCCCGGAAGTCGTGATCGCGGTGGACAACTGCTACGGGGAGTTTACCGGAACACAGGAGCCTACGGCCATAGGTGCCGATCTCATGGCGGGCTCGCTTATCAAAAACCCCGGCGGCGGCCTTGCACCCACCGGCGGATACGTTGCAGGAAAACGGGAGCTGGTGGAAAAAATCGGCCACCGGCTGACGGTGCCGGGGATGGGGCGCGAGGTCGGCTCCTACGCTGGCTCCTACCTGCCGTTCTACCAGGGGCTGTTCTTGGCGCCGCATGTTACGGCGCAGGCGTTAAAGTCCGCGGCGCTGTTTGCCCGTGTGTTTGAGAACGCGGGCATGGTCACAATGCCAAAAAGCGGCGCGCAGCGTTCGGATATCATCCAATCGCTGCAGTTACCCACCAAGGAGACGCTTGTGGCGTTCTGCCGAAGCATACAAAAAGCCGCCCCAATTGACAGCAGCGCTGCGCCCGAACCGTGGGATATGCCGGGCTACAGCCACCAGGTCATCATGGCGGCGGGTACGTTTATACAGGGGGCGTCTATTGAATTGAGCGCGGATGCGCCGATACGGGAGCCGTATATCGCCTATATCCAGGGGGCGCTGACATACGCGCACGGGCGGCTGGGGGCCATGCTCGCGCTGGACGCGCTGCTAAAAAGCGGTGTCGGTCAATAGCTGCGCATGAGCCCTATTACCTTGCCCACGACTTCAACGTCGCTGTACGCAACGTATATAGGCTGCATGGTGGAATTTTCCGGCTGAAGGCGGACGCGGTTGTTGTCCTTATCCTCGTAAAAGCGCTTTACGGTGGCGCGTTCGCCCTGTATGCGGGCGACCACGATATCCCCGTTGTGGGTCTGCAGGCCGTTGTGCACTACGATATAGTCCCCGTTGAACATGCCGGCGTCGATCATGCTGTTGCCTTCGATTTTGAGGATAAACACCTCATCCTTGCTTGCACCGTGCAACAGCTGGGGCGGAAGTACAAATTCCTCCTCAATGTTCTCCACCGCGAGTATGGGGGAACCTGCCGCCACATTGCCCACCAGAGGGACCGACATGCCGCCGGAGGCTGCCTGTGAATCCGTAATTACCAGCGAGCGCTGCTTTGCGGGGTTGCGCTGGATGAGCCCATTCTGTTCGAGTTTTGTCAAGTGGGCGTGGACGGTGGAGGTGGAGGCCAGGCCGACCGCCGAGCAAATTTCGCGTACGGTGGGCGGGAAGCTGTTTTTTTCGTAATAGGATACGATAAAATCGTAGATCGCTTTTTGCGGATTGCGCAGTTTCTTCATGGCGGACCTCCTGTATAGGTTATTCAACCATGCATCAAGTATAGCATGGATAGAACGGTTTGAAAACGTTCGTTCGCAAAATATCGTGCAAAATTGCGCATAACAGTCCTGCAAAAGGATAAAACGGGGTATGATGAACCCGGAGGAGTATTTGAAATGAAGCTTTGCTTGCTTGACGATACAAAAGAATGTGTAGAGTGCGGCGAGTGCGACCGCTGTGATCTTGACCCAGATAAGCTTTGCGATAACTGTTGCAAATGCATCGACGAGTGGGAAGGAAATTTCGCGCAGATTCCCGTTCAGGATATCGTGACCGACCAGACGGAAGCGTACCTGAGCGAATTTTATGGCGACGAAGAGGAAGGGGAGGGGGAGAGCTTTATACCTCCCGCCTATGAACCTCCCGACGCCGCGCTTTTGGCCGAATGGGAAGAGAAGCTCAAGGCATTTGAAGAGAAGCGGCAGCCTCCCGCGCTCCATGGCGTACGAAAACGCCGCCCCAGGGAATGAATAATAAATTCTATAAGCCTGGCTCAACGCCGGGCTTTTCTGCCGATTCCGTGCCTGCGGGTGCGGGTTTTTCTCTCACGGGAGCTGCAGCAGCAGGCTGAGGCGTGGGAACGGGATCTTCCCGCAGCTTGATCACCTGGGCCGCTAAGCGCCGCCTGTCCCGCTCGATCGCCGCGTAGTGCTTTCTTGTGGTGTTGACGTCCTTATGGCCCAAAATATCGGCCACAAGATAAATATCGCCCGTTTCCTGGTACAGCATGGTGCCGTATGTGGAGCGAAGCTTGTGCGGGGAGATTTTTTTTAACGGTGTCGCGACGGAGGCATATTTTTTCACCAGATTTTCAACGGCGCGCACGGTGATGCGCTTTTTTTGCAACGAAAGGAACAGCGCGTTTTCATGGCCGGCCAAAGGTTCCATAAGCTCACGCTGTAGAAGGTATTTTAAAAGCGCTTCCCGGACTTCCTCGCCAAACACAAGCGAATCCTGATTTCCGCCTTTGCGGATGACCAGGAACGAGTTGTTGACAAAGTCCAAATGATTGATATCGACGCCCACAAGCTCGCTGATACGGATGCCCGTGCCTAAGAAAAGCGTCAGTATGGCGGCGTCCCGCGTCTTTGTGAACCTGTGGTATTTCTTTTGGGCGGGAGAAAGGCCGCCGCCCGATTCTGCGGTATCGATGAGGTCTGCGACCTCATGGGGTTCCAGCCGGATGATTGCCCGCTCATGCAGTTTGGGAAGCTCCACAAGCGAAGCGACGTTATTCTGTATCATTTCGTGCTTGAAGAAATATTTAAAGAAGGAACGCAGCGTAGAAAGCTTGCGCGCCTTTGCGCGTTCGTGGTTCGTTACCTCGCGCTCCTTTCTTAGGTACAGGGTAAGATGCTCCAAAAACAGTTCGATGTCGAGCGCTTTTACTTGTTCTAAGTCCGAAAGGCTTAGATTTTTGACCTCTTTCCCTTTAAAACAGTCGATTTCAGCGGTTAAAAACGCAAAGAATGTCTTTAAGTCCACCGCGTAGCCGTAGCGCGTGAGCACGGAGGTCTGGCTTTCGATACCGCGAAAATAGGTGCCGCAGCAGCTAGGAAGCTCGCTTAACAGGGCGCGCAATTTCCGCGTATATTGCTTCGCGTTTTTGATTGAGTAAATTTCTGGCATATAAGCTCCAAAGCAATTGACAATACCAATATGGTCAATGAAACCAATATGGTTATGAAAAGTATACCATATATGTGGTTTTTACGAATAGTACAATTAAAAATGCGTATGAAGAGGGAAGGGTTCATTTGGGATTTCATTGAAGGGCCTTGCGCGAGATCATTCCCAGTATGCGAATGAATCGATACCGATGTCGTTAAAAGAAAACTCTTTTCAAGAGCAGTCGGTTTTAACTTCCTAGTCAGCAGAAGCAGCGAGAATAATGGAATTGACAACGCGCACGGTTCAGGTCTGTGTGCTGGCAGCAGCGATGCGGGGCTGGCCGGGCGGGCTGATACGGTTAGGATTGCTGGGGAGCGCTCAAAACCAACTCTATTTTTCTTTATATACTATTCGTTAAAGACAAGTTTAACGAATAGTATGGAATGTTTTTGGAGCTTTGGCTAGCTGGCTCAACTGAACGGCTGGTTCTATGCGGCTATATCCCTGATGATTGCGTATTCAACTAACAATGCAAAAGCCGCCCTAATTGGACGGCTTCAAGTTCTTTATCGCTGTGCGCGCAAGCGCGTCGCACCGGTTGTTGTTTTCGTTGTCGCTATGGCCTTTTACTTTATGCCATGTAACCTTATGGATGTCCGCCTGTTTTAAAAGCCGCTTCCACAGATCCTGGTTCTCGACGTCCTGTTTTCCGGCCGTTTTCCAGCCGTTGCGCTGCCAATTGATGATCCAGTTTTCGGTAAACGCACGGCACAGGTAGGCGCTGTCGGTATACAAATCCACTTTGCAGGGCTCAAGCAGCGCCTCCAAAGCGCAGATGGCCGCCATCAACTCCATGCGGTTGTTGGTGGTCTCCCCTTCCCCGCCGGAAATTTCCTTTTTATGGTTCTTATACTGCAGGATGGCGCCCCAGCCGCCCGGGCCGGGGTTTCCGGAACACGCGCCGTCCGTGTATATCGTAATCTCTTTCATACCGTGTTATTTGGCTGCAAGGGTGCGCGCTTTGTCCACGCAGACTTCCACCGCGTCGAGAACCGCGGCGCGCATACCGCCGCGCTCAAGGGCTGCCACGGCCTCGATCGTCGTCCCGCCGGGAGAACAGACCGCGTCCTTCAATGCGCCCGGATGTATGCCGGTATCGAGCACCATCTTGGCCGCGCCAAGCACCGTCTGCGCGGCCAGCTTGTAGGCGAGCGCGCGCGGAAGCCCCGCACGCACGCCGCCGTCTGCCATGGCTTCAATAAAGAGGTAAACGTACGCCGGGCCGCTGCCGGAGACGCCGACCACAGCGTCCATCAGGTAACTGGGTACGGGTTCCGCCTTGCCGGTAGCCATAAACAGCGCCTGCGCGAACTGGAATTCCTCTTCACTTAACGTATGGTCCATATCCATGGCGACCATGCCCTGGCCCACCATGCAGGGCGTATTGGGCATGACGCGCAGAATGCGGCAGTTTGGAACCAGCTCCGCGATGTCCGAGCGGCTCCAGCCGGTTACGATGGAAATGAGCGCCTTGCCGCTTAGCGCCTGGCTGCATTCCTGCAGCACGGCCGCGCAGATGTTGGGCTTGACGGCTAACAATATAACGTCGCATGCCGCAATCATGGCTGGGCTGCTTTGGGCGGTCAATACGCCAAGCTCCGTTTGCAGCTCTTTGATCTTCTCCTTGTTGGGGTCAAATATATATATGCCCGAAGGCGCTACAAGCCCTTCACGGAGTATGCCGCGCAAAATGGCCTCGCCCATGTTGCCGGCGCCGATAAATCCGAGCTTTGTCATATGTATCCCCCTGAAAAAAGAATTCTACTGCCGTATATAAGAAAAGTTGATAAACCATTTCCCTATCCCAGGAAATCGGGCTCATCAACTCACGCTGTGGCAGGGGCAGAAGGACTCGAACCCTCAAGAACGGTTTTGGAGACCGCTATGTTACCATTACATCATGCCCCTAGGCTTGGGAAAAACCAACATGCGTATTATAGCATTATGCATCATCCGTGTCAATGTTGTACAAAGGCGCAAACTCGTCGGAGAAACGGGCCTGGATTCGGCTTTATTCGGGCAGGACTTGCGACAAAAAGGCGTCTATTGCCGCGTTGACGTCCAAAAAATTATCCGCGTTTGAAAAGTGGGCGGCATCTTTAATTACCACAAGCGGGTAACCCTCTTTTTTGGTCCATTCGCGGGAGTATTGTTTGACCTTGCCCGTTGTATCATGCTCTCCGAGCAGTATCAGAACCGGGCACGCGAAACGGATATCCTGGTTCTCATCAAGAAACTTGCCGTACGCAAGATTCATCTGCTCACAGATATCCTGTTTGGTAAGCGGCTGTAGCATTTGGAGCATCAGATCATAAGCGTATTGCGTCCTGCTGACAGACCTCGCCATGCTTTTACGCAGCGTTTGTTCGGGGAACCAGCGCGCCATTGCGGAAGCGTTTTTGAGCCACCATTGATCGGATTTTGAATAATAGCCTGTGCCAAACGGCGTGGTATCGATCGCAACCAAAGCAAGCGTATTTTTGGGGTACCTGGCCGCAAACATTTGGCTTGGATATCCTCCCATGGACATTCCAACTAAGACGATCTCATTGATATTTTCCGCATCCAGGATTGCTTTAAGTTCCAATGCGGTATTTTCATAAGTAAAATTGGCATAAGGGCGGGATAAGCCATGCAAAGGCACGTTCCATATGATGACGGTATAACGCTCCTTAAAATGCTCCACCTGCTTTTCAAACATAGAATGGTTGACGGTTAACCCATGCGTAAACACGATGCACTTCGCGTTCTCATCGGCGTTTTTTAATATCCAATAATGCGTTGTGCCGCGTTCGGACGTGACGCTTTTGTGTTCCACTTGCACTCCCCCTTTCCCTCTGCCTGATGAAACCTTCTCAAAAAGAAAGCGAACGCAAAGCTTGCCCTGCGTTCGCATTGGTATGGTGTAAGCGGTTATTCTTCTTCGCCGACGGCGGGAATGACCTTCTTGTTGCAGGAGGGGCAAATGAGCTCCTCGCGGGAGGAAAGCATGTCCTGGTCAAAATAAATGGTATCGCCGCAATGCGGACACTGCACCTCGATAAAGGCATCCTCGTCGAAGGCGTCTTCATCCTCTTCGTCTTCGCCTTCATCATCTTCGCCGTAGAGTTCTTCTTCCACATCGTCCAGCGCGTCGTAGATATCGGAGACGCATTCGTCCAGTTCTGCCAATGTCGCCTCGTTTTCATCTATCGCATCGGCGACGGCGTCCAGCGTTTCGATGATGGCGGTATACAGTTTGCGCTGGGTCTCATCGGCAATTTCCAGACCATCGCAAAGGCCGCGCAAATAGGAGACCTTTTCTTTCACATAGCTCATGTACGGTACCTCCTTGTATAGGTAGCTTGCGTTATACGCGCTCCATATATTCGCCGGTGCGCGTATCCACGCGGATACGGTCGCCCTCGTTGACGAACAGCGGAACGTTGATTTTATATCCCGTTTCAAGTATGGCGGGCTTGGTGGTGCCTGTCGCCGTATCGCCTTTGAACCCGGGTTCAGTTTCGGTAATGGTCAGTTCCACGAAATTGGGCGCGTCAACGGAGAATGGGCTGCCCTTAAAGAAACGAACCTTCACCGTCTGGTTCTCTACGATAAAATTGATGGCGTCCTCCACCTGGTCATGGTTGAGGGGAATTTGCTCGTAGGTTTCCACATCCATGAAATAGTAGAGCGAACCGTCCTCATAGAGATACTGCATCTCTTTGGTTTCAATATGCGCAGGCGGGTATTTATCCGTCGGGTTAAACGTACGTTCGAGTACCGCCCCGGTCATTACGTTTTTCAGGCGGGTACGGACGAAAGCCGCGCCTTTGCCGGGCTTGACATGCTGGAAATCCGAAATGGACCAAACCTGTCCATCAATTTCCACCGTTACACCCTTACGAAAATCCCCTGCACTGATCATAGCGTCATATCCTCCAAACTCAAATCTTCTGTATGATAGATTGTATTAAGTTGCTTTTATGCCAATACGCGGCATACCCAAATGATTTTACCACAGGATTGGGACTTTCAACAAGGTTTTTATGCTATTGCATCCAAGACTCGTACATTTGTTGCATCATCAGGGCATCCTCCGCCATTGTGCCGCGCGATTCGCATATGACAACGGGCGTATATCTCCGCTCATATAAAAGCTCCGCCAGCGGCGGAAACTCCGGGCCAAACTGCGTATCCGCAAACGTATGGTGCATCTTTTCCCCCGCCTTCGTAAACTCAATGCGGCTGAAATGGATGTGCATCCGCTTTGCGCGCGCGCTCCCTATCCTGTTTTCCATGGCGTCCAGTATGGTGGCGTAATCCTCCTGCGTTTTAATCGCGCCCATGCCGCGGCAGTGCAGGTGCCCAAAATCGACGCACGGGAGCAGACGCTCGTCCACACAGCAAAGAGAAAGCATTTCCTCAAGGTCGCCAAGCTGGCTTAACTTGCCCATCGTCTCCGGGCAGAGCGTAAAGGTTTCTAAGTTAATGCCAGCGTCGTCCAATGTCCCGATGATTTCCTTTAATAAGGCGCACGCGGTGAGAAGCGAGTCTCTCCTGCCTGCTTTTCCAACGGAACCGGGGTGGAATACGCCGCGGACCGCACCCATTTGCTTAGAGACGGTTACGGCTTTCAAAAAGTATTCCTTGTTCTTTTGCATGTTTTCCGGGTCTGTGGTAACAAGGTTGATATAGTAAGGAAAATGGACGCTCATCTGGATATCATATGCCTCCGCGTATTTTCTGATGGTCGCGGCGGTTTCCTCGCGAATGCGGATGCCATGGCCAAGGGAATATTCAAACGCATGAAGCCCCATATCCGAAAGCCATTTGGGGGCCTGCCAGGTCGCGGTATAGCCTTGTGCATAAAAAGAATCGGAATTGCCCGAAGGGCCGAAGCGGATGCGTGGCGATGTACCTGTCATGGCAGGCCTCCTACGAAATTGTTACTTCTATTATACCCGAGTTTTCTATTATACCCGGGTTTTCTTCAAAATGCGGCAGAAAACGGACTTGTCTTCAAATATAATGCCGGCCAGCAATGGAGGCAATTGTCAAATGACATAAAGCTTACGCAAGTTCATATAGTATATAAATTTTAAAGGGGCAGGAGCAAGGACATGGCCAATTTTCAATACTTCTCAGGAACAATTCGTGAAATTACCGACTTTTGGACGGGAAACGAACAAACAACCGGCTGTTACAAATTCATGTCGCTGCAGGATGAGGATGGAAATATTGTAAATTTCATTGTAGCGCCTAATACTTATTTTGTAGACCATGCGACCATGTCGATGGGAGATGCGGCAATTGGGTTTTATGATGCCGATCTCCCTGTTGCTTTGATTTTTCCGCCACAATATCAGGCGGTTGTGATGGCCAGAGCGTCGCTCTATTATAACGTAAAGGTGGATTATTTCGATACAAACCTGGTAAGTGGGGACGGTATGCTAAGACTAAACCTCTCCCCTTCCACCCGGATACTTTTGGAGAACAATCAAAGCTTTACAGGAAACCCTGCAAACAGGAATTTAATTGTGCTCTATGGTGCTTCTACAAGAAGCATTCCGGCCCAAACCACGCCACATACCATTATTGTGATGTGCTAGACGCAAAAAGCCTCCCCTAAAGTATATTATTCCACGCATATGCCTGCGGCATAGTGCGGTCTGCAATATCGTTTGATATGCAATTCATTATGCCACATTACCCTTCAAACACTTCGCAAAGCTTATTGAGCGCCTTTTTTTCAATGCGGGACACATAGGAGCGGGAAATATCCAGCATGTTCGCGATTTCACGCTGGGTCATGCAGAAGTTTCCGGCAAGGCCATACCGCAGCTCAATCACCAGGCGTTCGCGCTCCGTCAGGTGCTTTTTGATCAGGCGCCGAAGCTGCTCCACCGCAATGCGCAGCTCCACCTCGTCCCCCACAAGGGAGTCATCCGTGCCGATCACCTCCGCAAGAGAGATGTCGTTGCCGTCCCGGTCTGTGCCGATGGCGTCGTTGAGGGATACTTCGCATGGCCTGCGTTTGTCGGAACGGATGCTCATCAAAATTTCGTTTTCAATGCATCTTGCGGCATAGGTCGCAAGCGCGGTGCCCTTTTGCGCATCATAAGTGGAAACCGCTTTGATGAGGCCTATCGTACCGATGGATATGACGTCGTCGCTGTCCCGGTTTGTTCCGGCAAATTTCTTTGCAATATGGGCGACCAGGCGCAGATTGTGTTCAATGAGCATGGACCTTGCTTCGTCATCCCCTTTTGCGTAGCGCGCAAGGCATTCTTTTTCCTGTTCCGGGGTCAGGGGTTCGGGGAACGAGTTTCCATTGTTGATGTAGGCGGCAAAAAAGAAAATGTCCTTGCAGAGCTGCATCAGGATATCGAGCATATGCCAATACCTCCCTAATTCTGCGGTGTATCAGCATATGCTCTAGACAGCTTGTTGGTTGTTTGTCCCAAGAAGTCTATAAATAGAGTCGATTAAAAACAAACAAGAATAAGGACGGCGTGTTTGAAGCTGGTTTCAAACACGCCGCCGGTCTGAATTTTAAAGCGCGAAACGATAATAACCGGCCGTTGCATCATATACAAATCCGCAGGATAACAGCACTTTGCAGGAGGGCAGGTTCTCTTCTTCCGGTTGAGCGATGATTTCCTTTGCCTGCGTGTGTGTGCGGATCGCCTCGATCAGCAATCGAATGATCCGTTTGCCATTGCCTTTATGAAGATATGGCTCTTCTCCAATTAAATAATCGATGCTGTAGGTTTCGCCCCGAACAGAAACGGAATACCAATCCTGCCCCGCCTCAATGCAATCATAATACTGGCAGAACCCGACCGGCTGACCGCCGTCCATTACGATAAAATGGCGGATAAAGGAAAACTTGCCGTTTCGTTGCCCGATTTCATCCAGCCAGGCGTTCGGATCTTCATACCACTTGAGAATATACGGCTTATGAAGCCATATGTCCAGAAACGAAAGATCGACTTCCTCAATCGGCCTCAAGTACAGCATACCATCCCCCTCCCCGGCTCTATTACGGTTTATTGTTGCGGCAGCTTTTTGCGCAGCATATCACCCGCCTGTAATGGCTGTTCGGCCGCGATCCACAAGTGCTGCTGCGGATGGGGGGCTGAAGTTACCTCTTCCCCATCCTCCGTCCGCATGGAAGCAATCATAATCGTCCGGTCGATGCTGCCGGGAGAAAGGATCTCCAGCGTATCCCCCAGAAAGAATCGATTGCGCTGCTCGATCAGCGCGCTATGCTGCGCTTCGTTGCATTCAAGCACCACCGCGGAAAGCTCATGCGTCTGCACATAGCTTGCGCTGTGCGGCATCTGCCCTTCTGCCCCGGGATTCCCGAATGCAAAGCCGGTGGTATAGGGCCGGTGGCTGGCCTTATGAAGCTCCTCAATGAGCGCAGCGTCCGGCGGCCCGTTGAAAGGGCGGCTCCGATATGCGTCGAGCGCCATGCGGTAGGCGTTCACGACGGTGGCCACATAGTAGACGCTCTTCATGCGGCCTTCGATCTTCAGGCTGTCAGCGCCCGTCAGCAGTACCTCGTTGAGCCTGGGCAGCAAATTTAGGTCCCGGGAATTGAGCACATATGTTCCGCGCTCATCCTGCTCTATGGAAAAGTACTCCCCGTTCTTCCCCCGCTCCCGCAGCTCATATGTCCAGCGGCAGGGTTGCGCGCATTCGCCCTTGTTGGAATCTCGTCCGTTACTATAATTGCTCAGCAGGCAGCGCCCGGAATAGGAAACGCACATGGCGCCATGGACAAAAAGTTCAATTTCAAGCCCGGGTACGTTTTCTTTGATGGCGCGCGCTTCCTCAAGAGAAAGCTCCCGCGCAAGCACGATGCGCTTGATTCCCTGTTCCCTCCAGAATCTTGCGGCGTGGGAATTGAGCGTATTCGCCTGCGTGCTCAAATGCAGTTCCATGTCGGGGACATGCTCCCGCGCAAGGCGAAGGACTCCGGGGTCGTTGACGATCAGCGCGTCCGTGCCCGCAGTGTGCAGATCGTTTAAAAATGAAGGCAGACCGATCAGTTCGTCGTTCCGCGCAAAGGCGTTGACCGCCACATAGACACGCTTATTGTGCCTGTGCGCAAAATCGCACGCCTCAAAGAGCTGATCCAGTGTAAAGTTATCGGCAAAATTCCTGAGACTCATTTGCCGCATACCGACATACACGGCATCCGCACCAAAGCGCAATGCCGTGTAAAAGCGTTCCATATTGCCCGCAGGGGCCAGTAATTCAGGGAGTTTCATATCATGTTATTCTCAAATAAACAGGTAACGCTTTTTGTTTGGTCGCGCAAGCGGAATGAATCCACCCGTGCTCCCGCCGCCGCGCGGCACGCGCCACGATACCAATTCCGTTTTAAAATGAGATTGGTATCAGGACCAGTACTGGGAGTATTTTGCGATGTTCGCCTCATGCTCCTCAAGCGTTTTTGCGAACACCAGCGCTTCGTTCTCCGGAAGATCCATGTTGCAGAAAAACTTGTATCCGCCTTCGATATATTCTTCGTTCGGATAAAGCGCGGCCTCTATGGCCAGTTTGCCGGGGTTCGAAATGGGCCCCGCGGGAAGCCCGCCATACAGGTACGTATTGTAGGGCGAATCGGTCGCTTTCTCCGCTGCCGTATAAACGTATTTGTTCACCTTAAGCGCGTACTGCATGGTGGCGCAGGACTCGAGGCGTTCCCCGGCATTCAAACGGTTGTGGAATACCGCGGAGACCTTGTAGAAATCCTCTTTGACAGACGCTTCGCGCTCGATGATGGAGGCGAGCGTAATGACGTCGTCTATGCTCATATCCATTTCCTTGGCGCGCGCAAGGTATTCTTCTGTAAATATTTCGTTAAAGCGCACCAGCATCTTGTTGATGACGCTTTCGGGCGTGGTATCCGCAAATACCTCATAGGTATCCGGGAAGAGGTAGCCTTCCAGGAAGTAATCGCGCGGTTTTTCCGGCTTTTCCTGTATGGCTGCCAGGAACGGATAGGTTTCAAACGCCTTTCTGTCATTGCACAGCCGCAAAAATTCCTGTTCATCCACAGTAAGGCCTGCCTGCTGCATGGACCACAGCACGCCGTTTATGGTATACCCCTCCTGAACCCTCAGGTTTACGGTCTGCCTTGGCGGGTTGCCCGCGCATATGATATCCACGATTTCCGGGATATCCATGTTTCTTGAAAGGACATAGGTACCGGCTTTGAGGCTGTTGGCTTTGCCTACAAAATCGACATATACCTTAAAAACCGCCGTGTTGGAAATAAGCCCGGGCTTATTTCCGCCAAAAGCGTGATAGAGCTTGGTGGCGACGGCACTTGCGGAGTCGTTTTTTTCCACCACAAACGCCACCGGGGTAGCGTCGCTGCTGTCCACGGGGTTGATATAGCGGCCCAATACGTAATTGATTCCAAAGGAAAAGATCGCATACGTCATGCCAAGGCTTAATAAAAGTATCAATACGGGCCGTAAAAACCGCCATGTATGTCGTAAGGCCGGCGACGGCCCTTTAAAACTCCACTTTCTAGGCATAAGCTCCTCCGTTTGCATATCGCATTGCCTTTCTTTTATTATACCATAGAAGCAAAGCGGATATGGTATAATCCGCGCATGTGCGTTTGGGCCGCAGGCGAAAATCGCACGCGCATAAAGAATAAGCTGTATAATAGCCGCTTGCGGCTATTATACCATAGAAGCAAAGCGGATATGGTATAATCCGCGCATGTGCGTTTGGGCCGCAGGCGAAAATCGCACGCGCATAAGAATAAGCTGTATAATAGTCGCTTGCGGCTATTATACCAAGTACGGAAGGCGCGCGCAACAAAGCGGGCCTTCCGGGAAGATTATCCATCGAACATGCTCAGGTCGGCTTCCACAGCTTCGGCAAGAAGCTTGTACACGCTTCCCAACAGGCTGTTGAGGCGGTATTCCGCCAGCAGGAATTCCGCGGCATCCGGATCAAACTGCAAAAGCTCCCCAATATGTTGCAGCTGTTGAAGCGTTTGGGGAGATTGCCTGCCCGCCATGGCGTCCGCCTGCGCCTGCATCTGGAGCCGTTTGTACTCCTTATAAAATCCGCGGATACTGTCGTTTTGCATGGCCTTTTCCCGCGCGCTGATAAAGCTAAGGTATTCCTCGCTTTGACAAAGTTCAGATGCAAGGGCCTGTGCCGCTTGTGTGATTGCCATGATCCACGGTCTCCTTTCGATGTAAAGATGAAAGCGCCGCAATCGCGGCGCCTTTTGTTTAAGGTATTTCCACGATGATGGGCAGTATCACCGGGTTACGTTTCGTTTTGTTGTACAGATATTCGCGCAGGACGTTGCGCATGCCGTTTTTGATATTTGCCCAATCGGATTGGTGGTGCTGTTCAAACAGCGCGGCCTGCGGGCGTATAAGGTCGCAGGCTTCGTTGATGAGGTCCTCCGATTCGCGCACATATACAAACCCGCGGGAAATGAGCTCCGGCCCCGCTAAAAGCTTGCCGGTTTTTTTCTGCAGCGCGATGACGATGGCAACAAGCCCGTCCTGGGACAGGAGACGGCGGTCCTTTAGTACCACATTTCCGATGTCGCCAACGCCAAGACCGTCTATCATGACGCTTCCCGCAGGCACGCTGCCGTTGATCTTGCCGGAGTTGACCGTAAGCTCCACGATATCCCCGATATCCGTCATAAAAACATGATCGGCTTCCATGCCCATCTCCTGCGCGAGCTGGCCGTGCATATAAAGGTGCCTGTATTCGCCGTGCACAGGGATAAAATACTTGGGTTTGGTGAGGTTGAGCATCAGCCTGAGCTCTTCCCGGCAGGCGTGGCCTGAAACGTGGACGTCCGCCATCTGGTCGTATACCACCATTGCGCCCTTCTGGAACAGCTGGTTGATCACGCGGGCCACGCCACGCTCGTTCCCGGGGATTGCGGAAGCGGATATGATGACGGTATCGCCTTTGCCGATGTTGAGCTTGTGCGAGGAATTCGCCATACGGAACAGTCCGCTCATCGGCTCGCCCTGGCTGCCGGTGGTGATGACGCAAACCTGATCGTCCCGGTATTTGCGCAGCTTCTCAACTTCCACGATGCTTTCCTGGGGGATATTGAGATACCCCAGTTCAATCGCCGTCTGCGCGATATTGACCATGCTGCGCCCCTGGAAACAAATCACACGCCCATGGGCGATCGCGACGTCCGCCACCTGCTGGATGCGGTAAATATTGGAGGCGAAGGAGGCCACGATCACCCGGCCTTCCGCCGTATCAAAGTAATGCTCGAATGTCTTGCCGATTTCACGCTCGGATTGCGTGTGGCCGGGTCGTTCCACGTTCGTGCTGTCCGACATCAGCGCGAGCACGCCCTTGGAGCCGTAGTGCGCAAACCGGGCGATGTTCATGGGCTCGCCGTCTATGGGCGTATAGTCCACCTTAAAGTCTCCGGTATGGATCACGGTACCGATCGGTGTCGTGACGGCAAGCGCCACGGCTCCTGCTATGGAATGGCAGGTCTTGATAAACTCGATATTGAAGCAGCCCAGCTTCAACGTGTCCCCTGGGCTCACGCAGCGGAGCATTTCCTTGCCGAGCTTTTGCTCCTCAAGCTTGTGCTCAATAAGGGCAACGGTCAGCTTTGTGCCATAAACGGGGACTTCCGGAAATTTTTGCAGTGCAAAAGGCACCGCGCCGATATGGTCCTCATGCCCGTGGGTAATCAAGAAGCCGCGCAGCTTGTCTATGTTTTTTTCCAAGTATGTCATATCGGGGATAACGAGATCGATACCCAACATTTCTTCATCGGGGAAAATCAGCCCGCAATCAATTACGACAATATCTTTCCCGTATTCAATTACGGTCATGTTTTTGCCGATTTCGGCTACGCCGCCCAACGGAATAATCTTTAGTTTTGAAGCCAAAAAACAACTCTCCTTCTTTAATAGACGGCTCATACCGGAGCGCGTACCCTTTTGCTAAGCCTTACCCGCCTGTCCTGCGTTCAACAGGTGGTATTGGGCTGCTGCGGGCTCGCTCCCCGGCTGTGCCGCCTGAACTCTTCGCTGACAACTTGTGTTATTATACGCTTTTGGCGCACAGTTGACAAGCAAAAACCGACCCAAAGCCGCTATGCGGGCTTTTTCAACTGTAAAATAAGGCTTCCCGCAATGCCGGCGACAAATCCCATCACGATGTCGGCCAAAAGGCCGAGCGTAAACGCCATGGTCTTTTCCACCAGGGAAAACGCCACAAATGAAATCAGCACGTACACGGCGCCCCCGACACCGCCCCATATCCAGCCGTGCCCTTCGCTGCTGCGCGCAGCCAGCAACCCCGCAAATGCGGCGCACAGAGCTTTGATGATGCTGGTAATGATGGGTATGGCTTCCTCGCCCAAAAGTTCAAT
Source organism: Bacillota bacterium (assembly GCA_023426265.1). GTDB lineage: Bacteria > Bacillota > Clostridia > Christensenellales > CAG-138 > JAEYLA01. The sequence goes on along the minus strand of JAFABA010000011.1, from coordinate 13,492 downwards.
TTTCAACAGCAGCGCAAAAAACAATATGGCGATAATGGTGAGGATGCACCCCAAAAGCGACGCCTTCACAACCCGCAAAAGCGCCCCGCTTCGTTTTTCCGGCTGCTTTTTCCTCCGCTTCGTTCTCATATGGTATTCCCCCTCATATCCTATGGCAATACCTATGCGAACGAAAAAAAAAACATACCGGCAACATAGCTGCCGGTATGCGAGAGGGCTAAATTTTATTTAATTTCCTTAACCTCTTCGCTCATGGTATTTTCCGCCGCCACATTCTCAACCGTGGAGATTGCGCCGCGGGCAAATACGAGACGAACCTTGTCCGGCCCAACGATGAGCGTAACAACGTCATCCTTGATGGAGCCGATGGTGCCATAGATACCGCCGATGGTGCGGACGCGGTCGCCAGGTTTTAATGCGCTGAGCATATCCTTGATTTTTTTGTCGCGCCTGCGCTGCGGGATGATCGTAAAGGCAATCATGGCGACCATGAGTATGACCAATAATAACATAGGGCTCTGAAAAAAGCTGGCGGCTTCCTGCGGCATTCTTCTTACCTTCCTTTACATATGTTTGCGAGACTAAGTGTATAGCAAATACAAAGGTGCGTCAAGGGCTTTATCAGGCGCCAAAACCAGGCGCCGTGAAATGTTGCGCTCGTTTCACACCCCGGACACAAGCTAGGGCCTTAACACGGCGTCATATTTTTCAATCAGCTTTATGGGCTGGTAGGAAAGCTTTGCCTTTCTCATGCCGGGGATGCCCATATCCTCTTCACGGTTGAGATATGTCATATCGCTCCAGGCGTGTTCTGCAAACTGCTGGTTAATGATGGCGTAAAGCCCCGCATAGGAGGCGTCCGCCTTTTCGATGTGGATAATGGCCAAATCCTCTTTGACCTGCTCTCCCAAAGAAAACGCAACAAGTTTGCCGGCCACGTAAATGCAACCGCCTTTTACATGGAGCGCATCCATATTGGGCAGCAGGAAAGAGATGGCCTTCATTTCACCCAATATACCGGGTTCGTTAATGTCCTTGTCCTGCAGCCAACTCATATAAAGCTCCATGCACTCCTTTGTTCTGTCCGGAGTAAGAGGCTCATAGGTAAAGCTGTACTGCGAAGTAAACTGGTTGACATGGTTGCGCTTGGCATGGTATTTGCGGCCTTTCAACGTGATCAGGTCTTCCGCGCTGTAAATGTAATCGAATGTATCCCGGTCCTGTATCAGGGAAAACAAAGGCGCATGTTCATGAAAGAGGTCTACAAACCTCCCGCTTACGGCACGGAAACGCGGCCTGACGCCGATCGCGCTGAAATACTCAAACGCAGGCGTAAGCGCCTTGCCATATTCCATATCAAAAGTCTTTGGAATAGGCGGAAATAGAAACGGATGCTGTTTTTTTGCAAACTGCAGCCGGATATAGAGCACATCGTCCTGCTCTGCCCATTGGATCTTATCGTCCTGCCCCCAGATGATGAAGTTGGTAAATGTAAACTCGGAACATTCAAATGCGTGCGGCTTCAAATATTGGTCGATTGTGGCCTTGTCCGAAAGACGGATGGATTGGAACTGAAGCAACTTCTTTACCTTCCTTACAGCAATTCTTCGCGCGTTAGCGCGCACCCTTCTCTATTCTACCGCAAATTGTGCAATCTGTAACATATAAAATTACGAAATACGAAATACCGCTTGTCAAATGTATTCCCATATTGTAAACTAATATAAAAATAAAGTTAACAATAAGGGGTCATCCATGAAATTATCCTTACGAACCATGCTGTTCGCGGCCATGTTTGCCGCATTGACCGCGGTGGGCGCGTTCATCAAGTTTCCCATTCCCCCCTATCCCGTTCCCATGACGCTCCAGACGGCGTTTGTGTATCTCGCGGGGTTGCTGCTGCCGCCTTCCGCCGCGTTCTTTTCCCAGCTCAGCTATGTGCTCATCGGCCTGATCGGAATCCCTGTGTTTACAAACGGAGGCGGGATCGGCTATATATTCGACCCGACATTCGGGTATCTGCTGGCGTTTCTGGCCGCGGCCCCGCTAATTAGCCTGGTAGCCTCGCGCACATTGTATCGGGGGAAGAAATGGCTGTTTGTCCTGGGCGGCTTTGGCGTGATACTTCTGGTCCAGCTTCTTGGGGTTGCGTATATGGCGCTGATTTCCTCCGCTTATCTTGCAAAGCCTATTGCGCTGTCCCGCGCGATATACCTTATTTACATATTTCTGCCGCTCGACCTTGTAAAACTATTGCTTGTTACCCTGCTGGGATCGCAGTTGAAAAAGCGCGCGCCGCGGCTTTTCCTGAACGCTTAATCAAAGCCCGGGCGGAGAAGCTCTCTCACGAAAAAAGTTCATGCGGCATACCATATCCATAGTCAAGTTCGACAATATGGAGGTGGCTTTGCATGAAACGGCTTGTTGCTCTGCTGTTGCTTACCGTTATCGTCTGCCTTGCCTTTGCGGGCTGCGCAAAGGAACAGGAAATCCGGAAGGTACGCCTCAATGAGGTAACGCGCTCGGTATTCTATGCGCCGCAATACGTGGCCGCGGCCAACGGATACTTTGCTGAAGAAGGGTTGGAGGTTGAAATCACCACCGGGGGCGGCTCGGACAAAACCATGACGGCGCTGCTTTCCCGCCAGGCGGATATCGGGCTGATGGGGCCGGAAACCGGCGTATATGTGTACAATGAAGGCAAAGAAGACCATCCCGTGATCATTGGGCAACTGACCAAACGAGATGGTTCTTTTCTTGTGAGCCGTACGGAAGAGCCGGATTTCAAGTGGGAAAACCTCAAGGGTAAAACAATCATCGGCGGCAGAAAAGGCGGCATGCCGATTATGGCGCTTCTCTATGTGCTCAAGGAGCATGGGTTAACGCCGGGCACGGACGTCACCGTGATAGACAACATACAGTTCAACCTCATGGGAGGCGCATTTGAAGGCGGTACGGGCGATTATGTGACGCTGTTTGAACCCGTCGCGTCTACATTCGTGCTTGCAAACAAAGGCTATATTGTAGCGAGCGTGGGCGAAGCCTCCGGCGAGGTGCCGGAAACCACCTACATGGTCAGCCCGCAGACGCTCAAGGATGATCCTGCGTTCGTGGAAAGCTTCCTGCGCGCGATCTACAAGGCGCAAAAATGGGTCATGGCGGCAACCGATGAAGAGGTGGCCAAAGCCATACAATCTTTCTTCCCGGACGCAAGCCTGGAGGTGCTGACCTCGGTGGCGTACAACTATCGGGCAAAGGATTGCTGGAAAGACGTGCCCACCATGGAGGAAAAGGATTTTGAGCGCATGCTCTCGATCATCGACTCCGCGGGCGAACTAAAAGCAAAGGTGCCGTTCGCGGATCTGGTGGATAACAGCCTGGCCCAAAAAGTGATGCAATAGACTACGCTGCGCGCTTACTTGGCAGCATGCAGTAGGTGTCGCTCCGCATATCGTGGACGTATAATTGACGACGGCTTTCACGGGCACGCTTCTTTTCCAAAAGGCGTGCCTTTTTCTTTGCCGCCTGTACGCCTTCCCCTAACAGCAGGCCGATCAGTATCCCTGGAAGAACAAAGCACAATAAAATGCCGGCCATAAAAACATCCTCCTAATAGGTTTCCAAATTGGAAACATTATTTGAAATAAAAAACGTGCGATTGAAATAACGGAAGCATTTCGGTAAAATATGCTCATATAAAAAGAGCACTTTCAACAATTCTGTTTCCATACAACGCCCGTCCGTTGGCATGTTCTTATTATAGTATCCATATTGGAAACCGTCAAGTGGAATTTTAGAAAAAATTACTAAGGAGGCGATAATATGGCTTGCATTTATGTTTCCATATAGGATACAATGAAAGCGGATATAAAACACGCATGTTTCATCATGTAAAGGCAGGTGGATTTATGAACCGTATTAAGGATTTGCGCATACAGAACGGCTATACGCAGGATATGCTGGGTAATTTTCTGGGCGTGCAAAAGGCCGCCATCTGCAAATATGAAAACGGCAGGGCTTCCCTTCCGCAGGAAATGCTCGTACGCCTTGCGGACCTCTTTTCCGTAAGTACGGATTATTTACTGGGAAGGGAACCATCGCCCTCTTCGGCGTTTGGATTCAATATGGTTACCATTCCGGTGGTCGGCCGAGTACACGCAGGCTTGCCCATACTGGCGGAAGAGAATGTGGAGGACCGCATTGCGGTTCCCGCCTCGGATATTCAAAACGGCGAATTCTTCTTTATGGAAGTTGAAGGGGATTGCATGACGGACGCGCATATCGTGGAGGGCGCGCTCGTACTCGTCCGCCTGCAGCCCCGCGTGGAAAACGGGCAGATCGCCGTGGTGCGCATCAACGACGAAGTTGTGCTGCGCCATGTCAAATGGGTGCGCAATCAGCTCATCCTCTACCCCGCTAACCCGAACTATGACCCGATGGTAATCGCAAGCGGGGACGTACAGATCATCGGCCGGGTAATGGAGGTCCGCATTCGGGGGTTATGAACCAATAAAAGAAGTAAAGCGCCGAAAAAATCGGCGCTTTTTTCTATGCGAGTTGTTTCAAGCTGTTATTTGCCTTCCCTGCACATGGGGCAAAATACGTTTTTGTCCACAGCGGGCGGCAAAAGCAATGTGGTAAGCGGGGCGATCTCCTGAAAGAACGCTTCCGGCGGCCGGAACGCGCGGCCAAAATGCATGGGCATCAGGCGCACAGGGTGCATGGCCTCGCAAAACAGGATCGCGCCGCGGTAATAGTCGCTACCCATGCGCGGGTCCACGGGGAAAAACGCGAGGTCTATGTGGGAAACGCCCTGCTTGATTTTTTCCAGCTCCTTCAGGAATTTTCCTTCCGCCTCGCGCGCGTACTCCTCTCCCCCTTCGTCCCGCCAATGCCAGTCGTTGAGGTCGCCCGCATGGAATATGGATACGCCATCCCATACGATATGGAAGGACACGCCCTCATCCGTGCTGCCATAGGCGGTCACCTTCATGTCGTTGGGGAGCACCGCCTGCCCGGGGCGCAGCTTGGGCACGCCCAAAGGCGCAGGAACGTCGAACCCCGCCGTAAACTTGGCGGAGGCGAGGTTCCAGATATCCGGCGAGTAATGGTCCCCGTGCGCATGGCTGACGAGCGCGGTTACATAGCGCATGGCTTTGAGGGACTCTTCCTCTAGCAGCGGATGCTTCTTCGGGTCATAGCAGTCGATCACAAGGAGGCCGCCATCGCGTTCCAGCCCGAACCCGCTGTTGCCCAGGTACGTAATTTTCATGCGGCCCTCCTACGTAGCTATTTATGCCTTCTTGCCCAATACAGCCTTGATGCGCCGTACGCCGGCGGAAGAGGCTTCTTCCTTTTTGATGGTGAAATGGCCTAAAGCGCCGGTATGCGTCACATGCGGGCCGCCGCAGATTTCCTTGGAGAAATCACCCATCGTGTACACCTTCACGCGTTCGGCGTACTTGCTTTCAAACAAACCGATGGCGCCGTGCGCTTTGGCTTCCTCCACCGTCATTTCCTCGCAGGATACCGGCAGATCCGCCTCGATGACGGAGTTTACAAGGTCTTCGACCTCTTTGATTTCTTCCGGCGTCATTTTGCGGGCAAAGGAAAAATCGAACCGAAGGCGTTCGGCGGTGATGTTGCTGCCCTTCTGCGCCACGGAATCGTCCTTTAACACCTTGCGCAAAGCGGTGTGCAGCAGGTGCGTCGCGGTATGAAGTTTGGTGGTCTCCTCGGTGTTGTCAGCTAAGCCGCCCTTAAAGCGCTGCTCCGCGCCCGCCTGGGATTTTTTCTGGTGTTCCGCGAAGGCAGCGTGGTAGCCTTGCACATCAACCTCATAGCCTTTTTCGGAAGCAAGTTCCTGCGTGAACTCCAGCGGAAACCCAAATGTATCATACAGGCGGAATGCATCCGGCCCGCTTATGCGCCCGCCCGCAAGCGTTAAGGAAAGACGCTCGAACTCGGATATGCCTTTTTTGAGCGTACGCGCAAAGCGCTGCTCTTCCTTTTCAAGCTCGCTCACGATCTTATCGCTGTTGCGCGCAAGCTCGGTATAGAAATCCCCATACTGCGCGATCACGGCCCTGGCCACTTCCAAGAGGCCGCCTTCGGGGATATCCAGCTGCATGGAGAAGCGGATGGCGCGGCGGATGAGGCGCCTTAAAATATAACCCTGGTCCACGTTGCTCGGCGTGACGCCCCTGTGGTCACCTAATATAAACACCGCACAGCGGATATGATCGGCCACGATGCGGAATGCGCGCGTAATTTCTGCGCTGTCCCGGTATTGCTTGCCGGAAAGGCGGCTGATGGCGGCCAATATGCCGGTGAAAGCGTCGGTATCGTATACGCTTTCCACGCCCTGCAGCGTGGCAACCGTGCGGTCCAGGCCCATGCCCGTGTCCACATTCTTCTGGGCAAGCGGCTCAAACCGGCCTTCCCCTACCTTGTTGAACTCCATGAACACATCGTTCCAGATTTCAAGATACTTGCCGCAGCTGCACGCGGGCGAACAATCGTCAGAGCATGCGGGCTTGCCGGTATCGTAGAACATTTCGGTATCCGGGCCGCAGGGGCCGGTCATGCCCGCGGGGCCCCACCAGTTGTGCCTTTTGGGAAGATAAAAAATATGGGAAGGATCCACGCCCATCTCCACCCATCTGTCATGGGAGACGGCATCGCGCGGGGCGTCGTGATCCCCTTCAAAACAGGTAAAAAACAGTTTTTCCTTAAGGATGCCCAGCCATTTTTCGCTGGTGAGGAACTCCCAGGAGAACGCAATGGCCTCGTGCTTGAAATAATCGCCCAAAGACCAGTTGCCCAGCATTTCAAAGAACGTACAGTGGGAAGTGTCGCCCACCTCGTCGATATCGCCGGTGCGCACGCATTTTTGCACATCCACCAGGCGGGTGCCCGCGGGATGCTTCTCCCCCATCAGGTACGGAACAAGCGGATGCATGCCAGCCGTGGTAAACAATACGGTCGGGTCATTTTCCGGTATCAGCGAGGCGCTGTCGATCACCGCATGCCCCTTTTCACGAAAAAAATCCAGGTATAACTGACGAAGCTCGCGGGAGGTCAGGTTCCGCATGAAGATTAATCCCCTTTCTAATAACCTGCCTAAGTCTCGGCAGGCACTCTCAAAAGGCGGCCAAAAAGGACAGGCCGCTACCATGTGATTTTACCCTCTTTTTCCTTGCAGCGCAAGCGTTTTGAGCGCGTGTACGCTCAACCTGCTTATCATGCGGGATATCAGGCGGAGGGTGCTCATAGCAAATTATGCGATGGCAGGGTCAGGCTGTTAAGTTGTCCACTTTCCTTTTGCGTGCAGATTTCGCCTGCAGGAACAGACAGGCTCCCGCAAACGAAAGCACAATGGACAGTATGCTTACGCAAAGGAACCTTACCCATGGGCTCACAGGGAAAGAATCGAGGGAAACCTGGAGGGTTACCACGAACAAATTATGGATGACATATGCTCCGAATGCGCCTTGCGCCAAAATGCGCCAAAGAGCGTTCGTCCGGTTGCAGAACTCCCTGAAAACGACGATCAGCCCAATGGAAAGAAAAACGGCCATAAAGGACTCATAGAAGGCCCATCCTTTCCAAACGATATCCATAAACGGCCTGATAAAGCTTAGGCCGCTCAAATATACCGTCAAAGCCATCATGGCGCCCACAGCCGCCAGAATATAACCCGCCTTTTTTGGCATTGCGTCAAAATAATCATATTTATAGGCAATGCTTCCGAACAGGAAAAACAGTATGTATTGCGGGACATGGGCCGGCTCCATGCCGATGAATCCGAACAGATCAATCCATTTATCGATCGGGGAAACAAGCCGGACAAAATAAGAAATCAGGCCGATCAAAGCCGCCAGTATGAAAAGATAATACGTCTTAAAACTTTGGAGCACGTTTTCTCTTTGCTTTTTTATAAGCCTCATTGCCAAAGCGTATATGAGGCAATAGAAGAACAGATTCACCAAATACCATCCATGCTCATAGGAAATCAAGTCGTTCTTCCAGTAAGTATTGAAATAGTAATCAAAAAAACCGGTGCGGATGGGCGCATGCAGCATGGCCGCAAAGTAAAAATAGATCGGAACGATTGCGACCAAAAGAATCAAAACGGGTACCATCAAGCGTCTCAGTTTTTTCGTGATGAAGACGCCCAATTTTTGACCTTGGAACGATGCCGGGACAAAATAGCCGGAAATCATGAAAAATAATCCCATAAAAAAGGATGCGTTTACAGTCATAAAGTTGCCGAGCCACCCGATGGTACCATTGGAATTGTGGTAAGCCCATTCGCCGCCGGTCGGCCCGTAAGCCTGCGAAGCGTGGTGGGCAATTACAAGGCAGGTAAGAAAGATTTTCAGGTTATCCAAATAATACAACCGCTTTCGGGACTTTGTATCGTAAATTTTCAACGTATCCATACTATACCGCCTATCCATATGTGATTTACAGATGCATGTGAGTCACCAAGGATTATAACATATAAAAAGCCCGCTACGAGCGGACTCTTTATGAAATAACGTATTGCTTTACGCGTGCGCGATTGCGCCAAACTTGCATTTTTCCATGCAGGTGCCGCACTTGATGCACTTCTCCTGGTCGATGACGTAAGGCTTCTTGATTTCGCCCTCTATCGCGTTAACCGGGCAAACGCGGGCGCACAGGCTGCATCCGCGGCATTTTGCGGGGTCGATCGTGTAGGTCATCAGCGCCTTGCAAACGCCCGCCGGACAGCGCTTCTCATTGATGTGCGCCTCGTATTCGTCCCGGAAGTATCGGATGGTGGAAAGCACGGGATTGGGCGCTGTTTGCCCCAGGCCGCAAAGCGCAGATGCCTTGATGTTCTTGGCTAAGCGCTCCAGCTTTTCAATATCGCCGGGTTTGCCGCGGCCTTCCGTGATTTCGGTCAGCATTTCATACATACGGCGCGTACCGATGCGGCAGGGCGGGCATTTTCCGCAGGATTCGTCCACGGTGAACTCCAAAAAGAACTTTGCGATGTCCACCATGCAGTTGTCTTCATCCATGACGATCATGCCGCCCGAACCCATCATGGAGCCGATGGCGACGAGGTTGTCGTAATCGATGGGGATATCCAGATGCGAAGTTGGGATACATCCGCCGGAAGGCCCGCCCGTCTGCGCGGCCTTAAATTTCTTATTCTGCGGGATGCCGCCGCCGATTTCGTATATGATCTCGCGCAGCGTGGTGCCCATGGGCACTTCCACAAGGCCGGTATTGTTGATTTTGCCGCCCAGCGCGAACACCTTGGTGCCCTTGCTCTTCTCGGTGCCCATCGCGGCAAACCATTCCGCGCCGTTCAATATGATCTGCGGGATGTTTGCGTAGGTTTCCACGTTGTTGAGAAGCGTCGGCTTGCCAAACAACCCCTTGACTGCCGGGAATGGAGGACGCGGGCGGGGCTCGCCGCGGCCGCCTTCTATAGAAGCCAGCAACGCCGTTTCCTCCCCGCAGACAAACGCACCGGAACCGAGCCGGAGGTCGATATCAAAGTTGAAGCCGGTCCCGAATATATCCGTACCCAACAGGCCGTATTCGCGTGCCTGATTGACCGCGATGCGCAGGCGTTTGACGGCGATGGGGTATTCCGCACGCACATAGATATAGCCCTGCTGCGCGCCTATTGCATAACCCGCGATGGCCATGGCCTCGAGCACCGCATGCGGGTCGCCTTCGAGGACCGAACGGTCCATAAATGCGCCAGGGTCGCCTTCGTCCGCGTTGCAGCAAACATATTTCACATCGCTCTTCGGCTTTTGGGCCAGGCCCCATTTGATACCCGTGGGGAAGCCGCCGCCCCCGCGCCCGCGCAGGCCCGAACGCTTGACGATATCTACCACCTCTTCCTGGGTCAATTCCGTCAAACACTTCGCAAGCGCCTTATAGCCGTCAAAGGCGATGTATTCTTCGATGTTTTCAGGGTCGATCACGCCGCAGTTGCGCAACGCGACGCGGCGCTGCTTTTTATAGAAATCCACCTCGTTTAAAGAGCGGATGTTCTGGTCTTTGTCCACGCTTTCCGAATACAGGAGATCGCGTACGATACGGCCTTTTACGAGATGCTCGGAAACGATGCGCGGAACATCCTCCACCTTGATATGGCTGTAGAACGAACCTTCCGGGTAGATGATGACGACGGGACCTTTTTCACACAAACCGAAGCAGCCGGTGGGCACTATCTTGACTTCCCTCTCCAAACCGGCGTTGAAAATTTCATCTTCAAATGCCTGAATAATGCTGCGGGATCCCGAGGATGTACATCCGGTACCGGTACAGCACAATACCTGCGAACGAAAATACTCCATGGCGGCTCAATCCTCCTTTGTTTGCATCAGTTGGTGCGCGTTTCGTAATAGCCGATGGTGTATTCGTTCACAACCCTGCCGTTTACGATATGATCCGTTACGATCTTGCCCACCATATCCGGAACGACCTTTACATAGGTCACTTTCTCTTCTCCGGGTTTATAGACCTCCACGATCGGCTCCAGCCTGCAAACGCCGATACATCCCGTCTGTGCCACAATGACATGCTGCAGGTTCCTTTTTGCTACCTCGTCCATAAAGGCGGTAAGAACCGGACGGGCGCCCGCCGCAATGCCGCAGGTGGCCATGCCCACCACGACCCGCGTGCCTTCGGATTCTTTTCTGAGGTTGATGGTTTCGAGCGTTTTATTCCGGATGGCTTCCAGCTCCTGTATTGTCTTCATATCAAACACCTCCGTTTAATGCTTCAATACCTTCATATAAATATTCTTTGAGCCAGGCGGACACTTCCGGCGTACGAAGGGGGACATCCCCCAGCGCCGCCTTGATTTCCCGCGTATCCGCCCGGAAATTTTTGTCATCCACCGTATATGTAAATACAAAGTCCAAGCCTTCGTTGCAGAGTATGCTTGCGTAAAGAGTTTCCGCAATATCCCCAAGCGGCGGACGGTCCCAATGGGAGATCTGATAACTTGCTTCTATCCGCGTCCCTGCCCCGCTGGTTGATTGAAGGGAGAATGAACCTCCCGCAGCTTCGGCTCCCGCTTTGAACATGGGGATGCCAAGGCCCACCTTGCGCGTGGTTCGGCTGGTGACGAAGGGGTCCAGAACCTCGCGCTGGAACGTTTCCGTCATACCGCATCCATTGTCGGAAATGGAAAGAACCATCCGGTCCTGCGCGTGGTCCACGTGAAGCCCGATTTCAATAAGCGTGGCGTTCGCGGCGATGGAATTCTGTATGATATCGAGCGCGTGCAGCGAGATTTCCTTCATCATCATAAGGAGGGGTTACCCTTTCTTGCGGTACTTCTCGATGATCCCGGGAACGTCCGTAGGGGTAAGCCTTCCGTACACTTCGTCATTCACCATCATGGCGGGAGCAAGGCCACAGCAGCCGATACAGCGCATGGCCTCAAGCGTAAACAGGCCGTCCGCGGTGGTAGCCCCCACTGCGACTTTTAGTTCCTTTTCCAATGCTTCCATCACTTTGGCGGCTCCGCGCACATAACATGCGGTGCCAAGGCACATGCCGATTTTGTAGACGCCCTTAGGCTGCAGAGTGAACTGGGAATAGAATGTGGCAACGCCGTATATGGTGCTCATCGGCACGCCGGCTTTTTCTGAAATAAAGCGCTGTACTTCCTCATCCAAGCAACCGCAGATGTCCTGCGCCTGCTGCATGATAGGCAAAAGGCCGCCCTGTTCGTCCTTCCATTTCGCAATTACGGCATCCAGCCGTTCGAGCTCCCTCTGCCTTTCTACGATGGTGGGCATGCTGAATGTTCCTCCCAACTATAAACTTGTCGGATTGGCTGTGATTGACATAAAATTATCATACTTGTTTATTATATCACACGACTTTGTAGAAAAAAAGACAATTTATTATCTTCGGGGATATGTTTTTTCTTTTAATAATATAAAACAAAAAAAGCGGGTTTTATACCCGCCTGAAGATTCTTAAAGAATCCGTACTATTCTTCCAATATGGCCTGTGCGATCGCCAAGGTTTTGATATGAGAGATGCTGATATGTATGGCGCGGCCCCCCATGCTTTCCATGCGCGTTTTTGCGGAGTTCCAAAGCTGTACGTAGGGTTTGCCCAAATCGTCGTGTAATATTTCAATATCCCGCCAGCCTATTCCGTTGAACCCTGCGGCAAGCGCCTTTGCGGTGGCTTCCTTGGCTGCGAATATGCCCGAAAGCGTCTGCGCGTCCTCGCCGCACTTCTGATAATATTGCCGTTCGCTCTGGGTAAATATCCGTTCCAAAAACGCATTCTGGATTGCAGCGCGTCTGATGCGTTCTACTTCTATCACGTCAATGCCGGTACCAACAACCATGCATATTCCTCCAAGTCAGTATAGCCGGGTGTTCCAGCGTTCCTGCACGGATAACAGGTCCGTTCGGAACGCCATATTATTGTATCCTGTCACAATCCCAAAGTCAAACAAATGCACGCTCAACCGCAAGCGCCATGGCCTCCGCCGCAGCCGCAAGCACGCCTTGGAAGGAGAACCGCTTGTGTTCCCCGGTCGAAAGCGCAAATATCGTATCCCCATCCATCATTGTATGCACGGGGCGGATGGAAAGCGCAAGTCCATCATGCGCGATTGCGGCCATTTTATTGGCTTCCTCCCGCGTCAGAGCGGCATTTGTGGCGATTACCCCAAGCGTGGTATTCGTACCGGCCAAAATCTGTGAAAGCTCGTTCAAATGATCCATACAGGAAATCATAATGCCGTCCTTTTTTGCCGCCGCAAGGAGTTTTCCGGTATGGTGGTCGTAGATGTCCCCCACCGCGTTGACGGCAGCAAGCGCGCACACCAGAATGCCGCCGGGCAGTTCGACGCAGCTTGAACCCATCCCGCCGGGCATGGAATATTCCATTCCAAAGGATTTGCCTACCGTAGCGCCCGTGCCGGCGCCTATATTCCCGGAAAGCACAGTTTCTTTTGAAGCGGCGGTGCACGCAAGATATCCCTCCTGCTTGCCGGGACGGACGGAAGGAGAGCCGACCGCAAGATCGAACAGCACGGCGGCGGGTACGATGGGCACCACGCCTACGCCCACGTCCAGGCCGATGCCCCGCTCCTCCAGATACTGCATGGCGCCGGAGGCCGCATCTAATCCATATGCGCTGCCGCCGGAGAGCATGACAGCATGGATGCGGCCCACCAAGTTGTATCCGCGCAAGAGGTCCGTTTCGCGTGTGCCGGGTGCTGCTCCGCGCACATCGACTCCGGCAACAGCCCCCTTGGGGCATAGAACAACGGTACAGCCCGTTTTCGCTTCCTTATTGGTCCAATGGCCGATCAGGATGCCTTCTATGGCCGTAATTCCACGATCCAAGTGCATGTTCCCTCCCTTGCCGGTTTAGGCCTATTATAGCGCAGATATTCGTACGCAGGCAATGTTACCGAAGGATGTTTACATATTGATTGTATACAAAAAACGGGTATCCA
>JAFABA010000229.1 GCA_023426265.1 Bacillota bacterium | reverse complement strand
CATTCTTCTCCTCGGGCTCGTACTTGTAGTCCGGGGTGTTGGTCGTGCAAATAAGTGGATAGCTGCATAAACGGGTAGGCTTAACGAACCTTAGGGCCCTGCAGTGAACACACTGCAGGGCTTTTTTTATAGAAAATCGTGCGGCAACGGCGCCGCTTACTCAGCAATACGGGAGGCAATCACATGTTGTTATCTGGTGCGGAGATCATTCTGAAGGTGCTACTGGAGCAGGACGTGGACGCGGTGTTCGGCTACCCCGGCGGAACCGTTCTCAACATCTACGACGAGCTTTACAAGTACAGCGACCGGATCACGCATTACACCACCTGCCATGAGCAGGGAGCGGCGCACGCCGCGGACGGCTATGCGCGCGCGACCGGGAAAACGGGCGTGGTCATCGCCACCTCCGGCCCCGGCGCCACCAACCTCGTGACCGGCATCGCATGCGCCTACTTCGACAGCACCCCCGTCGTCGCCATCACGGGCAATGTGGCCGTGGCGCTGCTGGGGCGGGACAGCTTCCAGGAGGTGGACATCGCCGGCGTGACGATGCCCATAACAAAGCACAATTACATTGTCAAGGACGTCAACCGCCTGGCGGTCACTTTACGCGAAGCGTTCCAGGTGGCGATATCCGGCCGCCCCGGCCCGGTGCTGGTGGATGTGCCCAAGGACGTCCAGATCGCCATGGCGGAATACGAGCCGCAGGAAAAGCAGCAAAAGCGTCCCATGCCCCCCATCAAGGAGGAGGAGCTGGACAAAGCCATGGAGATGATACTCATGGCAAAGAGGCCGTACATCTATTGCGGCGGCGGCGTGGTGCTCTCCGAAGCGCACAAGGAGCTGGCCCGCTTTGCGGATAAGCTGGACGCCCCCATTGGCACCAGCATGATGGGCCGAACCTCCATCTCCGCCGACAACCCGCGTTTTTTAGGCATGATGGGCATGCACGGAAGGTTTGCCTCCACCAAGGCGCTCAACGAAAGCGATCTCCTTATCGCGGTAGGCACCCGCTTTTCGGACCGGGCGACCGGCGATAAATCCGAATTCTCCAGAGGCAGGATGGTACTGCACATCGACATAGACCCTGCCGAAATCAGCAAAAACATCGCTGTGACAAGAAGCATCATAGGCAACGTCAAGACCGTACTCAACATCTTAGCGGATCGCCTGCCCCAGCAGAAGCACCCGGAATGGGCGGAAGAAGTCGCCAACATGAAGCGCTGTCAGCAAAACGACATTTCCATGTGCGAAAGCGAGCTCACGCCGCAGTACGTCATAGAGGGCGTATGTGGGCGCATGAAGCCGGATGAACTCATCGCAACCGACGTAGGCCAGCACCAGATGTGGACGACGATGTACTATTCCTTCAAAGAGCCCCGCACGTTCATCACAAGCGGCGGATTGGGCGCGATGGGCTTTGGCATGGGGGCCGCGATCGGCTCCTGCATCGCCACGAACAAAAAACGCACCGTGCTTTTCACCTCGGACGGCAGCTTCCATATGAACATGAACGAGCTTGCGACGGCGGTTTCCAACGACCTCCCCATCATCGTCGTGGTGCTCAACAACGGCGTATTGGGTATGGTACGCCAATGGCAGGCGCTTTTCTTCGAAGGCCGGTATTCCAACACCACTTTGCGACGGAAGACGGATTTTGCAAAGCTTGCGGACGCGTTCGGGGCAAAAGGCTGCAGAGCAACCACCCGGGAGGAATTCGACCGCTGTATCGAGGCGGCAATGAAGCAGAACACGCCGACGCTCATTGACTGCGTGATCGACTGCGATGAACAAGTTTTGCCGATGATTCCCCCCAACCGGGGCATCAACGATATCATTTTACGGTAACGGGAGGAAGGGCAATATGGAAAGGCAGCAATTTGTGGTTTCTTTGCTGGTGGCAAACCATTTTGGCGTACTGACGCGGGTCTCCGCGCTGTTTGCAAGGCGCGGCTTCAATATAGACAGCTTAACAGTGGGCGTGACGGACGACCCGGAGTATTCCAGGATGACGATCGTCGCCCAGGGCGACGACTACATCAAGGAGCAGATCGTCAAACAGCTTCAAAAGCTCGAGGATGTGCGCCTGGTGCAGCTGATGATCCCGAACCAGACGGTGCAGCGGGAGCTGATGATCGTAAAAGTGAAGCTCGCGCCCGGCAAGCTTTCCGAGCTTGTGGAGGCGGCAAACACCTACCGCGCAAATGTCATCGACCTTTCTCCCGATTCGCTTTTGATCGAGATCACGGGCGAACCCGGCAAGCTCAACGCGTTCCTGGAGTATTTCAAGTCCTACGGAATCATAGAAATGTCCCGCACCGGCCCTTCCGCCATGGGCAGAAGCAATTACTGCCTCGCTGACGGCTAAGTGCAGGTACGGAGCACGATAAAAAATATTATTTGGAGGATAAAACAATGGCAACGATGTACTACGAAAAGGATTGCGACCTGAATCTCTTAAGCGGCAAGACCGTTGCGGTAATCGGTTACGGCAGCCAGGGGCATGCGCATGCGCTCAATCTAAAGGACAGCGGCGTGAACGTCGTAGTCGGCCTCTATGAAGGCTCCAAATCCGCAGAAGCGGCCCGGGAAGCGGGTTTAAGCGTAAAAGTGACGGCGGAGGCCGTACGCGAGGCGGACGTCATCATGATACTCGTCAACGATGAAAAGCAGGCCGCCCTCTATAAAAACGATATCGCGCCCAACCTGAAATCGGGCGCTGCGCTGGCGTTCGCCCACGGCTTCAACATCCACTACGGCCAGGTCGTGCCGCCCAAGGATGTGGACGTCATCATGATCGCACCCAAGGGCCCCGGCCATACCGTGCGAAGCCAGTATAACGAGGGCAAGGGCGTTCCCTGCCTCATCGCCGTCAATCAGGACGCGAGCGGAAAGGCACGCGAAATCGCGCTTGCGTACGCCATGGGCATCGGCGGCGCGCGCGGCGGCATCTTAGAGACTACGTTCCGCGAGGAGACCGAAACCGACCTCTTTGGCGAACAGGCCGTACTGTGCGGCGGTGTGACGGAACTGATCAAGGCGGGCTTCGATACGCTGGTGGAAGCCGGGTACCAGCCGGAAAACGCCTATTTCGAGTGCCTGCATGAGATGAAGCTCATCATAGACCTCGTAGTCAAGGGCGGCCTTTCCTACATGCGCTATTCCATCAGCGATACCGCCGAGTATGGCGATTACCAGACCGGCAAGCGCATCGTCACCGAAGAGACCCGCAAGGAAATGAAAAAGGTTCTTCACGAGATTCAGGACGGCACGTTCGCCCGCAACTGGATTTTGGAAAACCAGGCGAACCGCCCGCACTTCAACGCGGTACGCCGTCAGGAATCCAATCTGTTGATTGAAAAAACCGGCGCGGAACTGCGGAAGATGATGAGCTGGCAGAAGGCGGAAAAATATGAGAAGTGACGCAGTAAAAGATGGCGTAGCCCGCGCGCCGCACCGTTCGCTGTTAAAGGCGACGGGGCTGAGCGATGCACAAATCAGAAAGCCCATGATCGGCATCGTGAACTCGTTCAACGAGATCGTGCCGGGGCATATCCACTTGCAGCAGATTGCCCGCGCGGTGAAGGACGGAGTCCTTACCGCGGGCGGCACGCCGGTGGAATTTAACACAATCGCCGTGTGCGACGGCATCGCCATGGGGCACGAGGGAATGAAGTATTCCTTAGCCTCCCGCGAACTGATCGCGGATACGGTGGAGTGTATGGCCCGCGCACACTGCTTTGACGCGCTGGTGTTCATACCCAACTGCGATAAAGTGGTGCCCGGCATGCTGATGGCGGCGGCTAGGCTGAACCTCCCCACTATCTTCGTTTCCGGGGGCCCCATGCTTTCCCTGCCCGGGCGGAATGGAAAAAACCTGGACCTCAACAGCGTGTTTGAGGCGGTGGGCGCAATCAACGCTGGGAAAATGGAAGAGGCGGAGCTCGCCTATTACGAGGACAACGCCTGCCCCGGCTGCGGCTCCTGTTCCGGCATGTTCACCGCGAACTCCATGAACTGCCTCTCTGAGGCCATCGGCATAGCACTCCCCGGCAACGGCACAATCCCCGCGGTTTTCGCGCAAAGGTTGCGTTTAGCCAAAGCCGCAGGTGAGCAGATCATGTACCTTTGGGAGAAGGACATCCGCGCGCTCGATATCCTGACCTCCGCTGCGTTTGAAAACGCACTGTGCGTGGATATGGCGCTGGGCTGCTCCACCAATACGGTACTGCACCTGCCCGCCATCGCGCACGAGGCGAAAGTGGAGCTTTCCCTCCCGCTCATCAATGAGATCAACGCCCGCATCCCCAACCTCTGCAAGCTGGCCCCCGCGGGGACCCACCATATGCAGGACCTCAACGACGCGGGCGGCGTATACGGCGTGATGAGCGAACTCCTGCGCGGCGGTTTGATCGACGGAACGCTTATGACCGTTACCGGCAAGACCGTGCAGGAGAATCTTGAACATGCGAAGGTGTATGACCACAGCGTCATCCACAGCCTGGAGGAACCGTATTCCCCCACCGGCGGCCTCGCCATTCTGTTTGGCTCCCTGGCCCCCAAGGGCTCAGTTGTCAAAAAGAGCGCGGTAGCGCCGGAAATGCTTGTTCACAAGGGACCGGCGCGCGTATTCAACTGTGAGGACGAGGCGATCGCCGCCATTATGGGCAACAAAATCGTTCGCGGCGACGTCGTTGTCATCCGCTATGAAGGCCCCTCCGGCGGCCCCGGTATGCGCGAGATGCTCTCCCCCACCTCCGCCATTGCGGGCATGGGGCTGGATAAAGAGGTTGCGCTCATCACAGACGGACGCTTCTCGGGCGCGACGCGGGGTGCTGCGATCGGCCATATTTCCCCGGAAGCTGCTTTGGGCGGACCTATCGCTTTTGTGAAGGAAGGAGACACCGTCTCCATCGATATCCCAAACTATAAGCTCGACCTTCTGATTTCCGAAGAAGAGTGGAAGCATCGCCGGGAAACCATGGATTATAAAAAAGAGCAGAACGTCACCGGATACCTCAAACGATATGCGCGCTCCGTTTCCTCCGCGGAACGGGGAGCAATCGTTGAATAACCAAAAAGAAAGAAAGGAGGATGCTTTATGGAACAGTCGATTCGCATATTCGACACGACGCTGCGCGACGGCGAACAGTCTCCGGGCTGCAGCATGGATTTACGTGAAAAATTGGAGGTCGCCAAGCAGCTTGAACGCTTGAAAGTGGATGCGATCGAAGCGGGCTTTGCCGTTTCCTCCCCGGGCGATTTTGAATCCGTCAGCCGTGTGGCCGCCACCGTAAAGGACTGCATGGTGGGTTCGCTGTCCCGTGCGCTTACAAAAGATATCGACGCGGCATATGAGGCGGTGCGCCACGCAGAGGCCCCGTTCATCCATACGTTCCTGTCTACTTCGCCTGTGCATATGCACTACAAGCTCAGAATGACACCGGAGCAGGTATTGGCCCGCACGGCGGAAGCGGTGAAATATGCGCGTTCTAAGTGCCCGTATGTGGAATTCAGTGCCGAGGACGCAACGCGCAGTGAGCCGGAGTTTTTGAAGCGCATCGTGGAAGCCGCTATCGAAAACGGGGCCACATATATCAACATTCCGGATACGGTCGGCTATACGGTGCCCGAACAGATGGCGGAGCTCATCCGCTACCTGAAGGAAAATGTCTATAACGTGGATCGCGCGGTGTTGTCCGTCCACTGCCACAACGACCTCGGCATGGCGGTCGCTAATTCCATTGCGGCCATCGCCGCGGGCGCGGGGCAAATCGAATGCACCATCAACGGCCTGGGCGAGCGCGCGGGCAACGCGGCGCTCGAAGAGATCGTGATGGCCATCAACACCCGCAAAGATTTCCTCAAAGCATCCTGCCGCGTGGATACCACGCAAATTTACCGGGCAAGCCGCCTGGTATACGGCATCATCGGCATTCCCGCTCCCATCAACAAGGCGATCGTCGGCGCGAACGCGTTTGCGCATGAGAGCGGCATCCACCAGCACGGCGTGATGGCCGAACGCACCACCTATGAGATCATGACGCCGGAGTCCATCGGCCTTTCCAAAAACAAGATGGTGCTGGGCAAGCACAGCGGGCGGCATGCGTTTGCGGACCGGGTATCGGAGCTGGGCTACAAGCTCAATGACGATGAGATCAACAAGTTCTTTGAGGAATTCAAGCGCCTGTGCGACCGCAAGAAGACCGTGACCGACAGCGACATCGAAGCGCTCATCGGCAGCAGGATACTGTCAAACGGCGGCATCTATAAGCTGCTGCGGTTCGATCTCCAATCCGGCAATAAGATCAAATCCACCTGCGTGGTGCAGCTTGAAAAGGACGGTGCGATCCTGGAGGACGTCGCCCTTGGGGACGGCCCGATCGACGCAGCCTACAACGCCATCGACAAGCTGGTGGACGCCCCCGCGCACCAGTTGGAGGATTACTCCATCCACTCGATTTCCGAGGGCGAGGACGCTTTAGGCGAGGTTGTGGTCAAGCTCAAGGCGGGCACGCAGGTCATCACCGGCAGGGGTTTGTCGGTAGATATTATGGAAGCAAGCCTTCTCGCCTACATCAACGGTGTAAACAAAATGCTCGAAATGGGAGACCGTTATGAAGAAGCTGGAGATTCTTGATACCACACTGCGCGACGGCGCGCAGGCGGAAGGCGTATCCTTCACTGTTTCAGATAAGCTGATGGTGGTGGAAACGCTCGACGCTTTCGGCGTGCAGTATATCGAGGCGGGCAACCCCGGTTCCAACCCCAAGGATATGGAATTTTTCGAGCAGGCGGCCTCCCTCACGCTCCAGAATGCAAAGCTGGTGGCGTTCGGTAGCACGCGCCGCAAGGGCATCACGCCCGCGGAGGATAAGAACGTGGTATCGCTGCTGCAGGCCAATACCCCCTGCGTCTCCATATTCGGCAAGTCCTGGGATCTCCATGTCACGGAGATTTTGAAGGCCACGCTCGAAGAAAACCTTGCCTGCGTGGAGGATACGCTCCGTTTCTTTAAAGAAAAGGGCAAAGAGGTCATATTCGACGCCGAGCACTTTTTTGACGGATACCTCGCCAACCCCGAATATGCACTCGCGGTGCTCGCCGCGGCGCAGCAAGGGGGTGCAGACGTGCTGTGCCTGTGCGATACCAACGGAGGCATGCAACCCCTGCAGCTTTATAAAACCGTGAAACTCGTTTGCGAGCGGTTCCCCACCATGCGCGTCGGCATCCACTGCCACAACGACGCGGGCTGCGCGGTTGCAAACTCCCTGCTTGCTGTGGAGGCGGGCTGCGCTCATGTGCAGGGTACGTTCACCGGCATTGGGGAACGCTGCGGCAACGCGGATTTGAGCGTGATCATACCCGACCTGCAGTTAAAGAACGGGTACGACTGCGTGAACGGCAATATGGAAAGCCTGACAAAATCCTCTGCGCGCATTGCGGAAATCGCAAACCTTGTGGTACCCAATAACAAGCCGTATGTCGGCGAAAGCGCGTTTGCGCACAAGGGCGGCATGCATATCGACGGTGTAGACAAGGTTTCCCACTCCTTTGAGCACGTCAGCCCCGAAACCGTGGGCAACCACCGCCGCTTCCTGCTTTCCGAGGTTTCCGGCAAAAAAGCGATCCTCCTTAAAATCAAGGATATCGCCCCGCAGCTCACCAAGGACAGCCCGGAGACGGGCGCTATTCTGGAGCGCTTGAAGGAGTTGGAGCATAAGGGCTACCAGTTCGAGGCCGCGGACGCAAGCTTTGAGCTGATGGTACAGCGCGTGCTTCAAACATTCACGCCGCATTTCACGCTTTCCATGTACAAGACCAGCGGGGAATTTCCGCTTTCGGACGGCAATTTATCCTCCAACGCGATGGTGAAGATCATCGTGGGCGGCAGCGATG
>JAFABA010000222.1 GCA_023426265.1 Bacillota bacterium | reverse complement strand
TCCGGCTCGTCCGGTTCCTTCCGTTTGGTGGCGTAGGCTGCGTTTCCCGGCGCGCGCCGCCCTAAAAACGCCCGAAGCTCGTTCATATCGATCGCTTCACCCGCGGGCAGGCCGTCTATGATGACGCCGATCGCCTCACCGTGGGACTGGCCGAATATGCTATAGCGCACGCGCTCCCCAAAACTAGACGACATGGACGTTTCCCCCTAAGCTTGCGAATTCGTCAAAGAACGAAGGATACGATTTTTGCACGCACTCCGCGCCGTATAGCGTGGTTTCGCCTTCCGCCCTGCTTGCGGCGATAGCCGCGGCCATGGCGATGCGGTGGTCGTTGCAGCAGTCCACGCTGGCGCCCCTCAGCTTGTCCAGGTCTCCGGTGATGATCAGCGCATCCTCGAGTTCTTTTATGCGGGCGCCCATCCCGCGCAGCATCTGCGTGGTGGCTGCAAGGCGGTCGCTTTCCTTCATGCGCAGACGTTTTGCATTGGTGAGCTGGGTTTGCCCCTTGGCGCACGCGCCCAGCACCGCCAGTATGGGTACAAGATCGGGCTTCTCTGAGACGTCCACGGCGATTCCCCTCAGCTCTCCAGGGGAGACGAGTACGGCGTTTTCCAGCACCTCCACGTTCGCCCCAAAACGCTGCAGCAGCTCCAATATGGCAAAATCGGGCTGGTGGGTGGTGACGGAAAGCCCGGTGCAGGATACGGGCGCATGCAACGCGCCCGCCGCTAAGAAAAACGCCACGTTGGACCAATCCCCTTCCACGGCGGCGGAGCCGGGCGAGCGGTAGGTCTGCCCGCCGGGCACGAAAAATCCGTAGGGCCGCGGGTGGGCCTGTATATGGAATTTTGCGAGCGTCGCCCTTGTGAGATCCACATAGCCGGAGGATTCAAGCGGGCTTAAGAGCCGTATCTCACTGTCCCCGTACAGCAGCGGCAGCGCAAAAAGCAGGCCGGAGATGTATTGGGAGCTGATGTTGCCGTCTATTTCAAACACGCCCGCGTGCAGCCTGCCGCTTAATATCAGCGGCAGGTGCGTATTGTCCGCTGTTGTGCCGTTGATCCGCAGGCAGCGCAGAAGCTCCTCCACAGGCCGTTCGGGCAGCCTCCCGCGCCCGGTCATAGATACGGTATCGTAGCGCGCCGCGGCTACGGGGATCAAAAGCCTGAGCGTCGTTCCGCTTTCCCCGCAATCAAGGGTGGGTTCGCGCTTTCCGCTTTGCTGCGGGAATATATCAAGGCCGTCCGGGGTTTCGAGTATTGTGGTATTGAGCGCGCGCAGGCAGGAGACGGTCGCGTCGATATCCGCAGAGCGGCTGGAGAGCAGCACCTGCGTCGGATTGGCCGCAAGGGATGCTGCGATGAGCAGCCTGTGCGCGTCGGATTTCGACGGGATGGCACGAAACCGCCCGCCCAATACCGAACCCCGTATCACCGCCTGCATGCGCCATCCTCCATTCCATCGTTTAAAAAGGATAATAGTTCCGAAACAGGGAGTTCGATTACTTCGCAAGTGCCAATTTCCCGCGGCACGACGAGCGCGATGTCGCTTCCCCTGCGCTTTTTGTCAGCAAGCGCGGCCTCCGCTAGCGTATCCGCAGGGTAGGGGGAGCGGGTGGGGAGGGCGTTGCGTTCAAGCATGGAAACGATGCCGTCCCGGCAATCTTTCGGGCACAGCCCGCGTTTGTACGCCGCGCGGGCAATGATCGCCATGCCGATGGCTACCGCGTGGCCGTGGGGTATTGTAAACGCGCTCGCTTTTTCCACCGCGTGCCCCGCGGTGTGGCCGAGGTTCAGCAAACGGCGGATGCCAACTTCAAACTCGTCCTCCTGCACGACTTCGCCCTTGATGGCGACGCAGCGCGCGATAATCGCTTCCAAAGCGTCGCCGCTTAAGGGTTCCGAAAACCGATCAAACAGCTCCGCATCGTATATGACGCCGTGCTTGATGCATTCCGAAAGGCCGTCCCGGAAGACTTCTTCGGGCAGGGTATTGAGGGTATCTGTATCGCAAATGACCAAAGAAGGCTGATGAAACGCGCCCGCCAGGTTTTTGCCCGCAGCAAGGTCGATCGCAGTCTTGCCGCCCACGGAAGAGTCCACGGCTGATAGCAAAGTCGTGGGCAGCTGCACATAGCGGATGCCGCGCAGGTAGACAGCTGCCGCAAAGCCCGCCATGTCGCCCGTTACGCCGCCGCCCAGGGCCGCGATGCAATCCGTCCTTGTAATCCGCTTTTCCCCCATGAATTCCAGCAGGGCGGAGAGCGTAGCAATGTTTTTGTTCGTCTCCCCGGCGGGGAAAGTAAAGCGCTCCACCGCGTATCCGGCCTCGGATAAGGCGTTTGCGGCGGTATTGCCATAGAGCCTGTCCACATTGGAGTCGGATACCAGCAGCACCGTGCATTTTTTTTGTACGGTTAAGAGCAGACGGCCTGCGTCCTTTAAAAGCCCGCTGCCGATCAGCACGTCATAGAATCTGGATGTCCGGATGGGAACCGTCCGCATAACGCGCCTCCTCTTCCTCCATGTGCCGCTTCGCGTCGCAGCCCTGCTGCAGCAGGCGGGATACGGCGTTGTAATTATTCTCGCGCAGCGCTTCCGCGTAGCTGTTCAATCTCGCGCACAGCGCTTCGACTTCCTCGGCCAGATATTCGCGGTTCTGTAGAAACAGTTCCGCCCACATGTCCACTTTCAGGGTAGCGACCCGCGTCATATCCCGGAGGCTCCCAGCGGAAAACCCGATGTGCCGGGCCGAGGAAGGGCTTTGCGCATACGCGCTTGAAAGTACGTGCGCGAGCTGGGACGTATAAGCGATCATATGGTCGTGCTCATCCGGCTGCGTCCATTTCAAAAATCCGAAGCCCATGGTGCGGAACAGCTCCACAAGCCTCGCCTTCAGTGCCGCATCAGGCGCTTCTTCGGGCATTAGCAGCATGGATGCGCCGCGAAACAGGCCACGATCCGCGTTAAGGTATCCAAACCGCGCAACGCCCGCCATGGGGTGCCCGCCGATGTAGGTAAACCCGTGCGCTTTCGCGAGCGGGGCGATCCCCGCGCACACATTGCGCTTGACGCCGCACAGGTCGATGACCACCGTTTCGTGGCTGATAAATTTCGCGTTCTTCTCTACCCATTTTACAGTATCTACCGGGTAAAGCGCCACAAATATCCAATCGCAGCCGGGAATTGTTTTATCTGTTAATACGCCGGTGAGCACGCCGTCACAAAGCGCGGCATCAAGAGTCTGTTCGTTTGCGTCCAGGCCGAATATCCGGCAATCCCCGTATGCATTTAATGCCTTGGCGGCGGAGCCGCCGATCAGCCCAAGCCCCACGATCCCAACCGTAAACCCCATGCATTACCAGCCTTTCATTGCTTCGCGGATGCAGGTGATTTTGGTGGAAAGGGCCGCGAATTTTTTGGGCGTCAGGGATTGTGCGCCGTCGCACAAGGCGTGCGGGGGATCGTTGTGCACCTCTATGATCACGCCGTCAGCGCCCGCCGCCGTCGCTGCCAGCGCCATGGGGGGCACCAGGTGCCATTTTCCGGTGCCATGGCTCGGGTCCACGATAACGGGCAGGTGTGACAGCCCTTTTAGTACGGGGATTGCGGAAAGGTCCAGCGTGTTTCTGGTGTAGGTCTCAAACGTGCGGATGCCGCGCTCGCATAAGATCACCTGCGTGTTGCCGCCCGCCATCAGGTACTCGGCGCTCATCAGCAGTTCCTCAAACGTGCTCGAAAGCCCGCGCTTC
This sequence comes from Bacillota bacterium, assembly GCA_023426265.1. Classification (GTDB taxonomy): domain Bacteria; phylum Bacillota; class Clostridia; order Christensenellales; family CAG-138; genus JAEYLA01. The sequence continues at coordinate 23,083 of JAFABA010000222.1, read as the reverse complement.
AATAAAATCGGCTTACGGAGACGGCCAAGCTCCTTTAAAAGCTCAAAGTTCTGCATGTTGCGCGCGCCCACCTGTATGATATCGACCTCGTCAAACACAGGCAGCTGGGAAATGTCCATGATCTCCGTCACAATGGGGAGGCCCGTCTCCTTTTTTGCGAGCAGCAGCAGCCGGATACCTTCCTCATGCAGCCCCTGGAACGCATAGGGGGAGGAGCGCGGCTTGAACGCGCCGCCGCGGAGTATGGTTGCGCCCGCTTCCTTGACCTCTTTCGCTACGGTGATGATCTGTTCTTCCGATTCCACCGAGCAGGGACCGGCGATGAGCATGTAGTTTCCGCCGCCGATCTTTGCGCCGCCTACGTCCACCACGGTATCGAGCGGATGGAAGTGCCTGCTCGCGTTTTTGTACGGTTCCTGTACGCGCTTGACGTCGGCTACGATATCAAGCGCCTTGATCATTTCCATATCTACCTGGGTGGTGTCGCCCACGAGGCCCAGTATGGTATGCGTTTCGCCGGTACTTTCATGGATGTCCAGCTTCTTGCTTTTGAGCCAGTTCAAAAGCGGTTTCAACTGGTCCCGCGTGACGTTGGGCTTGATGATGACGATCATGGCGCTACCTCTCTATTCAAAATATTCAATACTCTTATTGCTCTTATTATGATAAAAAAAGCTCCGCAGCCTCTGTCCAGCTGCGGAGCTTGGTTTACAGTTACGCTATGCGTACCCTGCCATTGCCTTTATGCAGCCAAACAACAATGAGCCTTGCGAAAGTAAGCAAAGCCAAAGTAATAATAGCTGCTAAAGTACAGGTTCGCCATGCGGTTCTCCTTGCGGTATTCGGGGCGTCCTGCCAAATTCTTTACGGCTCCCCGGTTATGCATGCTATGCTACCACAATGCCATGCGTTTGTAAATAGTATATTATTTTTTGTTCGCAAAAGTGGCGTTGCCATTTTGTGTGATGCTGCCGCTGCTTCGCTGCGGCTTTTCTTGCAGTACGGATATTTTTCCTTGACACGGGACTGGCCTTTGGTTATAATCAATGTCGCGCCTCTAGTTACGGCATGTGCGCCCATAGCTCAGCTGGATAGAGTGTTTGACTACGAATCAAAAGGTCACAGGTTCGAATCCTGTTGGGCGCGCCAAAGAAACCTCAGAGAATGATTTTCTCTGAGGTTTCTTATTTAACTCTGTGCATTCAGCTTTGCTTGTAACATATCAGCAATGAGAACCCAGGCAAGTGAAGAGGGCGCCCCATTAACTTCGTCCACGGTCCTACAACAACTATGCGCTTCATAAGTTATACAAAAGTGAAAGGCGGCGGAGGGTATGGATTGGCGGGAAAGGATACGCAACCTGTGGGTGGAACGCGCGATATGGATGCGTCACTACATCATAAGCCTTATGATGGGGCTGCGTGATTTGAGCTTTATAGCGACCCGCCTGCTCCACAATGGCACCGAGATCGCTCAGATGATTTCCTATTTCTATGGCACCGAACTCGCAAACCAAATTGAAAATCTCCTGACGCAGAACGTGCTTCTTTTGTCCGAATTGGCCTCAACTGTAAAGCTCGGCGGGAATATTGAACCAATGGCCGCCAATTGGAATGCCGTTGCAGGCGGGCTCCTTGAGGTGCTGCTTCAGGCAAATCCGCATATCGACAAAACCGCATGGGAGACATATGTAAGGGATCAGTTTAAACTTCAGATGGACTTGGTTCTTAGCCTGAGCAAAGAGAAATATTCCGAGGGCATCAGCAATTTTGACCTGGCGTATGAAAATGCGACGAAAATGGCGCGCAAAATGATTGAAGGGATTGAGGCGCAGTTCAATTCAGGGCCGATACTTCCGGCGGGGGGCGACGTCGATCATGCGCCTTCTGCCGCAACGCAGACAATGGGGTAGACATTGGGATACTGAGGAGGCTAAAATGATCAGTGCCGTCTATTCCAAGCACCATATGTGCACGCCAACCGGCGGGCCTGTTTCCGTAACGTGAACCGGGTGGTCGGGGATTTTCTGCTGGCGCATACCATCTAGCTATCCTTCTTTCTTTGCCGCGAAGCAAAGCGAAGAACCTGTCCCAGAACGTTTCTTCTTTTGGTGTGTATCCGAGATTTTCTTACAGGTGCTCTACTACGGGATCATCAGTTTTGAGTAAATCGTTTCGCATCTCTTTTAATACGGCCGGTCGAATAGGCGAGAAAATACGTCGGGACGCTTAAGAGTATGCCGGCAAACAAATCGAGTACCGAATGCTGCTTGATCAAAACTGTGGAAACACAGATCAATACGGCCAGCAAGATCATGAACCATTTCATGCTCTTATGAAATTTTGCGCTTTTGCAGGCTGCGATCGCCGCAGCCAGGGTCCCTACCGCGTGCATGCTGGGAAGAACATTCGTGTTGGTATCAACGGCGTAGATCGCCTGTATCGTAACGGTAAACAGATTGTGTTTTTCAAATTTGTCCGGCCGCAATTCCTGCGCGCTCGGGAAAACAAAACAGATCAACAGGCTTAAAACCAGCCCGATCATCAGATGAAGCATGAATTTTTGGAAAACGGGGACGTCAGTGAACATCAAAAACAAACCCGTACCAATAACATACGCATACCACATGCAATAGAAAATTACAAAAAAGTCCACAAACGGGATACTGTCATCCAGGGGGATGTAGGATATCCAGTACTGTGGGGCGGTATATTGCTCCAAAGCCCAAAATGCGAATAAGTACATGGGCAAAAACAAAACGAACCCAAAATGGCGGCGGTTTTTCATGTTGCACTGCTTTGAATGAGCAATTATGTTAAGCCTTGCTCAAATTTTTGTTTTAACCAAATCATATTATAGATTTAAAGAAAACGCAAATATTGTTAACAGTAAAAGCGAACCGCAGGGAACGGCCTGCAACTTTTCTCCATCATTCATTGACAGATGAAAAGAATATGCTAAAGTCAAATCTGTAACAATCCATAAAATGGAGGACAATATGGAACTGCATCCGTTTCCGTTTCAAAAGGTCAAGGTTGCATATTTTTCGGGAACGGGCGGAACAGCGCACGTTGCGGGCTGCTTTGCTCAGGCGCTTGGCCGGCGCGGCGCGCAAACCGTGCCGGTTTTGATACGCGCGGGGGACACATACGAAAACGACGGAGAAGATTTTCTGTTGCTTCTCTTTGCCGTGCATGCGGCAAACGCGCCCGAGCCGGTATATACCTGGCTTAAAAGCATGGGCATGGCGGGCGCAAAGCCGCCCGCCGCCGTAATTTCCGTTTCCGGCGGCGGGGAAATTTCGCCCAACACCGCCTGTCGGTCGAGCAGCATACGAAGGCTTGAGAAGATCGGCTGTCCCGTATGGCTCGAGGAAATGCTCATTATGCCGCCCAATCTCTTTCTTGAAACCGATCCCGCCCTGTGCGGCAGGATACTCAACATATTGCCGCAGAAGGTGGAACGGATTTTAAACGCCCTCGAAACCGGCGCGCCCAGTGTGAAAAAAACCAAGCTGATCGACCGCTTTCTTTCCCGCATTTTTGAGATGGAAAAGCTCGGCTGCCGGTTTTACGCCAGGACAATCAGTCGGACGGAGGCTTGCAACGGCTGCGGCTTGTGCGCGCGGGAATGCCCCGGCCGGAATATTGCAATGGAAAACGGGAAGCCGCGGTTTCAAACCAAATGCCTGCTTTGTTTGAGATGTATCTACCGGTGCCCTCAAAAAGCGCTGCGGCCCCGCTTTGCGAAAAAGGCGGTTCTTTCCGGCGGCTATGATATTGCGGCTATGCTCAAAGTGGCGGACGAGGAATTGCCGTGCGATATTGAAAAAGCGGCAAAAGGCTGGCTCTGGAAGGGCGTGCGCACATATCTTTTGGAGGAACAGGTTACCATATCTTCTGATACGGATATATCCAAATAAGAAATTTCACGATTTATAAAATAATTTGTCCGTTCTTGTCCCATTTGGGTGCCTGTCCCGTGTTTATAGAGTAGGACGCAAGTTGCGTTCAAATAAAACATGGGGGTAATTTGTTATGAAGAGGAGAATCTTTGCTGTGTTGCTCTTGACGCTCATGTTGAGCGCGCTGAGCATGCCGGTCGTGGCGTCGGCTATCGAGATGCAGCCGTTTGGAGCGGCTAGTGCTGATGGCGGATTGACATCTGCAGGAGGGAACGGACACTATCTCTACATTTACGTATTTGGCGGAAATGAGTACAAAACCGGAACATCAACTTTATACCGCTACGACAGTGGCTGGAAAAAAGTAAAAGCTGTAACGGTATCGGGGTATAGCCAGGAATTGGAGAAAGATACCTATACAACCTTATCATCCGGCTATTATAAAGTAGAGGTTTCTGCAACAACCGGAGATGGATCATTTTCATTTCCTGTATACTATAATATATAAAAGAGTATGGATAAAAACAGGCCACCATATGGTGGCCTGTTTTTATCCATCATAAGGCAAAAGGTCGGAAACGATATCATCAATATCCTCCAAAGTAAATATGTGTTCGATATCTACAGCAATAATATATGAACTTTCCATGGCTATACCATGATAAGTATTTTCTTTTTCTGTATAGACTCCCTCAAATAGCAGGCTATTTGACCCATAAGTGGAATGATAGATCGCATCATCCATTTTAATCCCAACATCTTTTTTCTGCTCATCAAGCGGCCAACGCTGGACAATATATATGCTGGTTTGATCTATAACATATTTTGAAGAAACAGACCGGCCCCTCGCTCTGCTATTTGTTACAGTAATACTTTTTAAAGTATATTTTGTATCGGGCAAATAAAATATCGTATCATTAATCTGATCATATACTTCAGAAACAGAGTTAACGCTATCTTGGGAGCTCTCGTGTATTTCGGTTCTAGGTTCAAGCTTTATGCTAGGATCCTCATCGGTGCTAATTCTGATATAATTCTCAACAATTGTTACAACTGTCCTGTAAACCTGTGCGGCAAATGCGCGGCCGGGCGCTGTGAACGCAAGGAACGCGCTAAAGAGCAGCACAAATACGCAGGCGGCTGCCCAGCGCCGCAAGGCCGCGCTATGGATGACGCGCGCGTTCTTTACTTTTAAACCCGTAAGCGCCTGCCACTCTTCCGGCGTCATGCCGGATTTTTTGCGTACGCCTTCCAAAAGCTCCAAGACATCAGGCCTGCCGTGCTCTTTCCAAATGCGGCGGGCCTCCCGGTAGCTTATTTTGCGGTAGGGGTCAATAAGATTTGGCTGAAAGCGAATTCGCCGTTTGAGTCCTGGCCAGTTCATGTGCGGCCCTCCTTGCTAATGAATACACGCCACCCTTACTCAAATGGGACAGACAATAGCAGGAGGAACAAAGTTTTTTTGCTCATTTTGTTGGAATAGGTGTCAAGAAGTTCCTGCTTCATGCGTGTAAACTGCCTGCGCAGCGTATCATGCTTGATATTGAGCTGCTCGGCCAGTACCCGGCTGGGTTCGCCGTCGATGACGTGAATGATAAACGCTTCCCGTATCTCGGGCGGATATTTTAGGAGCAATTGCTGGAGGGTCAATTTTGATTCCACAATATCGTAATGGTCGATGTCTTCAATTTTTATGTCATCCAGCGTTTCCCAAAGTTCCGTATCCGCGTTGTTTCTTAAAAAGTTTTTGGCCTGGTTGCGTACGATCTGTTTCATATAGCACACGCAGGAAGCCTCGCTTTCAAACGTGCGCTCCTTTTCAAGCATGATCAATACGGTATCCTGCACGATATCGATCGCCTGCTCTCTGTTGTTCACATAGGTAAGAGCCAGGTTCTCAAGCGTCCGGTGAACCCGCAAAAATAACTGCGTAATGATTTCTCCTGTTGTAGTAAACGCCATATTTTCTCCTGATTCCGCAGAATTGGGAAGGCTTGGACATAATGAATTATTACATAGACAGACTCAACATGCAATGTTCCACATATTTTTGTCCCAAACGCCCATGGGTTATGTGTATAAAAAGGCAAGAGGAAGGGAAAACTGGCGGCGGACGCCTTCTTCTCCTCTGCCGAATTTTTCGGCTGGGCGCCGCCCTTTATCATACGTGCCGGTATATCATCGTCATCGCGCCAGGCATTCAATCCCCCATGATGCCTGCATATGATCGGCTGATATACCGGCATTATGCTGAAAACATGATTGGCAAATTTCTGGATGGAATTCATGATTATTACAAAAATAACGAAATAAAACTGGAAAACAGAAAAGAGATTTGTGTATGGATGTGTATGTAGCAAGGCAACCCGTCTACGATTTAAAACATCGCCTGTATGGATATGAGCTTCTCTACCGTAAAGGAAGAAACAACTTTTACGAAGGGGAAGACGACAACACGTCCACCGTGGAAGTAATCAGCAACTCGTTTCTGGTGATGGGGTTTAATGAACTGACGGAAAATACGCGGGGATTTATCAATTTTCCAGAGGATCTTCTCCTGAGCGATGTGGCGAGGCTTCTGCCTAAGCAAAAAGTCGTCATTGAAATACTGGAGAGCGTCTGTATTTCGGAAGAAGTGCTGCTCGCCTGCAAGCGCTTAAAATCGCTCGGCTATACCCTGGCGCTGGATGATTATGTCATAAGGCCGAACAACGCATATACCGACGAACTGGTTGAACTCGCGGATATTATAAAAGTCCTGTTTCCATTGGAGGCGGGCGATCAGGAATTGCAGTTCTTGCGGAAATACCGCGGCAAAATCAGGTTCCTTGCCGAGCGGATTGAAACGCAGCAGCAGTTTGAGCAGGCGAAACGGCTGGGCTTCACGCTGTTCCAGGGGTACTATTTCAGCAAGCCGGTGATCGTAAACGCCAGGGATATCGATATATTTAAGGCCAGCACATCCAGGGCGTTGGAGGAACTCAGCCATGAAGAGCCGGATTTTCGGGCCATTGCGGAAATATTCGAGCACGATACGGGGCTCTCCTATAAGCTCCTGAAGCTTGCGAATTCCGCTTTCTTTTCCTGCGGCAAGCCGGTAAGATCCATATCGGAGGCACTGGTTCAGATTGGCACTACGGAATTGACAGGCTGGATCTACCTGCTGTTTTTGCGCAGCATCCAGACGACGGAGAACAAGGAACTCATTAAAAATTCCATCATCCGCGGCAAACTCATTTCCCTGATGTGCGCCCGGAGCTGCTGTGAAAATCTCGCGGGTATGGGCGTATTTGTCGGCATATTTTCTAATCTCGACGTCATCGTCAACCAAAGCATGGAGAGCATCGTAAGCAACCTCCCCCTTGTGCCCGTCGTCAAGGATACGCTGTTAAACCGGGAGACCATATTTGCCCCGTACCTGCGCATTGCCATCGCACTTGAAAACGGGGAGTGGGACGCGCTGCTTTCGCTTGCTGAAGCCGTTAAAATGGAAACCTGGGATTGCATGCGGCTTTATGTCGAAGCGATCTCCTGGCAGCAGAAGCTTGCCATATAGCTTTATTCGCCGATGATCTTTATAAGCGCGCGCTTATTCCGTTTACCGTCGAATTCGTAGTAAAACAGCTGCTCCCATGTGCCAAAATCCAGCTTTCCGCCCGTAATGGCCACGACCGCCTCGCGGCCCATTATGGTGCGTTTGAGGTGGGCGTCCGCGTTATCCTCATAGCCGTTGTGCGCATATTGCTCGTACGGCTTTTCGGGCGCAAGTTTTTCAAGCCAACGCTCATAATCGCTGTGCAGGCCGCTTTCATCGTCATTGATGAATACGCTCGCCGTGATGTTCATGGCGTTTACGAGCACAAGCCCTTCCTTTACGCCGCTCTCGCGCACACACTGCTCCACTTCCGGCGTGATGTTGACGATCCCCCGGCGGGTGGGCAGGTGAAAATGCAGTTCTTTCCGGTAGCTTTTCATAATCCTCCTTACAGGCCGTTCAAATCCATGGCGCCGTTCAAATTATACATCCAGTTCCGCACCGTGCTCCTTCAGATAGCGCCTTGCCGTTTTATACTGCGGCAGTATGCCCTGCACCAGTTTCCAAAAAGCCGCGGAATGATCGCGGCGTCTGATGTGGCACAATTCGTGCACCGCCACATAATCGATCACGTTTAGCGGCGCCAGCACTAGCCGCCAGACCAGATTGATGCTGTTGTTCGGCCCGCAGGAACCCCACCGCCCGTGCGCGGAGGAAAGGCGGACGCTGCCCGGCACAACGCCAATAACCGGCGCATAATATTGAAGCCTGTCGTAAAACACGGCGCGCGCCTGGCGTTTGTACCACTCCGTAAGCAGCGTTTTTGCTTCCTCCGGCGTGCAGGGCGGAAGCAGAAGTAAGCCCTCTTCCGTGCGGATTTTTTTTAGCCCCGAACGGTAGCACAATAGGTACGGCTCGCCTAAAAAAAGAAACGTCTCGCCCTCCAAATATGCATGTGTGCATTTGCGCGCCATGCGGGCAAGCTGTTCCGCCTGCTTTTTTATAATCCAGTCCGTTTTGCCATACACAGCCTGCTTAATCTGCGCAAGCGGCATCCGTAAGGGTGCGCGTACAATGAGCAGCCCCTCTTCGGTCACGGTCAACCCGACCGTTTTTCTTTTGGAGCGTACCAGTTGGTTGATTTCGGGGAGTGTGTTATTCATGCGCTACGCTCCGGCATTTATACTTAAACCGTTTTCCTCAGTATACCGTATCGAAAAGGGCAAGGCAAACAATGCGAAAAACCGGGGAAAAGGTATAAAATTGGCACTCGGACGCATAGAGTGCTAAAGTTTTCTTTTTTACAAAAATTCCGCCAAACTTCTGCAACAATGGCGGATTATGATATGCCTATAAAAGAGGGAGCGCCCCGAATGGGAAGCGCCGCCCCAGCAGATACTAAAAGACAAAAATAAAGGAGGTTTTCATTTATGCGTGGTTTGACGCCCTTCCGCAATGCGCGCGGCATCGCAAACTATTTCGATGACTTTGAAAAAGCCTTCTTTGGCGGATCGCCGGGCTTTGGATGGGGTACGTTCCGTACCGATATCGTGGACAAAGGCGACAAGTTCCTTCTGAAGGCCGATCTTCCCGGCGTAGCCAAGGAAGATATCCATCTGGATCTCGACGGCAACGATCTTGTCATCAGCGTTAAGCATGAAGAGGACAAAGAGGACAAAGGCGAAAATTTCGTCCGCCGCGAGCGGGTCTACGGCTCCTATTGCCGCAGTTTTGACGTAACCGGCGTGGATGCCGATAAAATCACCGCCTCATACCGGGACGGCGTGCTGGAGCTCTCCCTTCCCAAGCTGGCGGGAAAAGCCGCCATGGGCAGGAAGATTGATATAGATTGATGTTCCCTCTCTGATCAGCAACAGCGGGCCCATTTGGGTCCGCTGTTGCGCTGTCGAAAAAGTGCCGAAGGCACTTTTTCGAGAATTACAGGGACAACCTGTGCCCTTACGGTGACGGCGACGGCCCGCAGGCCTAGTGTCCGAGGCGTCTCCCGCCGAGGACCGGTTGTTCCTGCAAGGAAAGCCTTGCGGTGCAAGGGTTTCCGCTGCCACCGCACATGTCGCTGGCGACGGTTGGAAGCCTCCGAGGGCCGCGGCCCCCGAATCCCCAAGGGGGTTATCGACAGCCTGAGTGGCCCATTTGGGCCCACTGTTGCTATATTCGGGGAAAGGCCTCAAGTATCCGCCCGCTTTTTCCACACCGCGTAAAGCGTCAGGCCAAGCAGGCAAAACAAAGCACCCAACGCAAACGCGTAGGCGATATGAATTTCCGCCGCCCTGCCAAACAACATGTTGGTGAATATGGCGCCTATGTTCATCATGCTCGAATAAACGGAGAGCATCGTCGCGCGGTTACTTGTTGTAACCTGAAGGTTTTGCCTGGCCATATGGATGGGCTCGAACAGGGAGGAACAAAGCCTTATGAGCAGTATGGAGGCGATTGACAACAGCGGCGTCTCAGTCAGCGCTCCAACAGCACAGGCGGTACCCGCCAATATAAACAGCAGCTTCGTTGTGGCGCTTTCCCCAATCCGGCGGGTAAGCGCTTCGGTTTTAGTGGAAAAGAGTCCCGCCATGGTTACGAGGATATAAAGATATCCCATGTGTTCGGGCACGATACTGGACCGGACATATTGGGGCTGGCTGAAAAATACGGTGATGGTCTGGTTGGTCTGAATAAGCAGCGTCGCGGCGAACAGAAACAACAAAAAATGTGCTTGCTGTTTGAGCGCCAGCATGGTCTCCCGAGCACGTGTTAAAAATCCCGCGCGCGGCGTTTCTTCCGGCCGGATATCCTGCAGCAGCAGCGAAAGCAGCATGGAAACGCCGTACGATACCGCTGTTAAGAACCCGCCCAGCGAATAATGATCCTTTATGAACAGAGAAAACACAGCGGAAGCGAAAAGGATTCCGACGGTGCTCATGGCGGAATACATACCGAAAAGCCTGTGGTTGTTCTGCCCTTTCCCGAGTACGAACAGGTAGGCGGTATCGCATCCGGAAAGGCCGGAAAACACAACCGAAAGCAGCAGCCTTTCGGATAGGAACCAGAGAAAGCCGGTGGCCTTCCAAAAAACAAGCTTGGAGACAAAATAGACGATATTGCAGATGATCAGCGTTTTTTTATAGCCAAAGCGGTCTGTGACAACACCCCACGGGATTTCGAGCGCGATCATAAAAAAGAACGAAACGCTCTCGATCAGCGTGATCTCAAACAGGGAAACGCCCTGCGCTTGCCGGTAGAGCGTCGCGACCGGCGCGTAAAACACCATGCCCTGGAGCAAAGCGACAGCATACATCAGCCGGATATTTCGTTTTCTATTCATGGCAATGTCCCTTTTCTTTATTTTGTACAACAGAAATAAGCGCCGCTGCCTTTAAGCCGCGCTTGATCAAAAATTGTTGTACTTAAATGGGACTGCGCATGATGAAGAGTCTCCTTTTAGGCAGCTATGCCGGCCGCTGTGGCATAGCGGGAACTCCATTTTGCTGCTCCTGTTAAAACAGTATACGAAAGTATGAATTCTCATGCAACGGTATTTTCCACGCATTGACAGGGTATTCCCCCGCATATAAGATGAGATTGACCCATTCAATAAAGAAAGGCCGGTGGACATGACGGGTACGAAAAGCAGCCTGGGCGCCCTGTTTCCCGTATGGAACGATATGGCCGAGAAGGACCGCGCGCTTTTGGAGCGTGCCGCGACGGAGCGCGTGGTGCCGCAGGGCACCATATTGCAAAACGGCTCCGTGGACTGCGTGGGCCTGTTCTTGGTGCAAACAGGGCAGCTTCGCGCGTATATACTTTCGGACGAAGGCAAGGAGGTCACGCTCTACCGGCTGTTTGAGCGGGATATGTGCCTGTTTTCGGCATCCTGCCTGTTAAACGGCATACAGTTTGATATCTGGCTGGAAGCGGAGCGGGAAACGCGGCTGTGGGTGCTGCCGGTCAACATCTATCAGGAGCTGATGAAGTCCTCGCTGATTGTCGCCAATTACACCAACGAGCTTTTAGCCTCCCGGCTTTCGGATGTCATGTGGTTGCTGGACGCCGTGCTTTTTAAAAGCGTCGACGCTCGGCTTGCCGCGTTTTTACTGGAGGAAAGCGGCATAGAGGGCGGGGATACGCTTTCCATCACCCATGAGCGCATCGCGCATCACCTGGGTACCGCGCGGGAGGTGGTGACCCGCATGCTCAAATATTTTCAGGACGAAGGCGTTGTCCGGCTTTCCCGCGGCGGGATTGCGCTGATTGACCGCAAAAAGCTCACGGCTTTGTTGAAATAATCATATGGTTTTGTAACATTGTCACGGTAGAACCGTTCCGTTTTGTTTATTATTAAAACAACAGAAATTTCAAACGGAGGATGAGACGATGTCTGGCCTTACAATTACGCAGAATAACTTTAAAACCGAGGTGTTGGATTCCGCGACGCCCGTGCTGGTAGACTTTTGGGCTTCATGGTGCGGCCCCTGCCGCATGCTTACCCCTGTGGTGGATCAGATCGCACAGGAAAAGGAGGGAGCGCTCAAGGTTGCCAAAATCAACGTGGACGACGAGCCGCAGCTTGCGGCGCAGTTTGGCGTGATGAGTATTCCGACCCTCATGCTGTTCCGGGATGGGCGGCCCGTCTCAAAATCCGTCGGCGTCCGGCCCAAGCAGGCTATCCTCAGCATGCTGGAAGAACAGGATGACGAACAGGCGCAGGAAGCATAAAGAGAAGTACGGATGCATCCCCCGCCATCAATGCATCCGAATCGGTTCATAGAATAGCCCCCTAAGCAAAAGCCGCCCAGATCGGGCGGTTTTTGCTTTAGGCTATTTGGGTTCTTAGGGCCGTTACGGCCCTAAGCGGGAGATTGAGGGCAGAGCCCTCAACGTTCTTATTTCGCCAGCGCATCCGTCGCGATCACTTTCGCGAGGCTGTCGAGCCAGTTTCCATCAAACAGCTCGATCATGCCGGTATCGCAAGCCGCGGCAAGCTTGGGGTCTATGGGCAGGCGCGCGGTGTGCGGAATGCTGTGTTTTTTTGAAAGCTCCTCAATGCGGCTTTCCCCGAACACGGAAATCTCCTTTCCGCAGTCCGGACACTTTACGTAACTCATATTTTCCACTAAGGCCAGCACCGGCACCTGCATCATATGCGCCATGTTGGCGGCCTTCTCCACGATCATGCCCACCAGCTGCTGCGGCGAGGTCACAATCACGATGCCGTCCACCGGAATGGCCTGGAACACCGTAAGCGGCACGTCGCCGGTACCGGGCGGCATATCGATGAACATGACGTCCACATCCCCCCAGACGACGTCCGTCCAGAACTGCTTGACGGTGCCCGCAATGATGGGACCGCGCCATACGACCGGGTCGGTCTCATTGGGCAGCAGCAGGTTCACGGACATGGCGCGTATGCCCGTCTTGGTGACGGCGGGGTACATGCCTTCCTCGCTCGCGGTCGCTTTTTCGTGCAGCCCGAATACCTGGGGGATGGAAGGGCCGGTGATGTCCGCATCCAATATTGCGGTCTTTAAGCCCGCTCGCTGCGTCAAGACAGCGAGCAGGGAAGTCACAAGGGATTTTCCCACGCCGCCTTTCCCGCTGACCACGCCGATGATATGGCGGATATGGCTCAATTCGTGCGGTTTCTCCTGAAACTCGGCAAAGGATTTTTTACGGTCACTGCAATCCTTGCTGCAGCCGGAACAATCCTGTGTGCAGTTGCTGCTCATAAAAGAAGCCTCCTTCTTAACTTAACACGCGCCGTGCGCCATACCATTCTATGTTGGCGCGAATTTGCCGCGCATGTAAACCCACTTTAGCATGTTTTTTTGTCCTGTCAACTATATACGGCATGGGAATATCGGCAGGGAGTGACCGGGATGATTTCTATTGCGCATCCTGCTGTTAACAGGTAAACTTTGTATGAAAGCAATAAAATAGGATTATCGAATGAAATAGGATTATCGGAGGAAGCGCATGAAAGCGGACGGAAAAATACTGGTCACGGGCGGCGCAGGGTATATCGGCAGCCATACGGCGGTCACGATGCTTCAGGCGGGGTATGATATTGTAATATTGGACGATTTCCACAACGCCAAGCCCGAGGCGCTCGAGCGTATCCGCCTGCTCGGCGGGCAGGAATTTGCCTTCTATGAAGCGGATATTCTGGATGCGGCGGCGATGCGCAAAGTGTTTTCCCAGGAGCGCATTGCGGCGGTCATCCATTTTGCCGGGTGGAAGGCGGTGGGCGAGTCCGTTCAAAAGCCGCTTGAATACTACAAAAACAACGTAAGCGGCACGATCGCGCTTCTTCACGCCATGCGGGAGGCGGGCTGCAAAAAGATGGTATTCTCCTCTTCCGCCACCGTATACGGCATGAGCAATCCCGTTCCCTACCGGGAAGGATACCCCACATCCGCCATTAATCCGTATGGCAGCACCAAGGTGATGATCGAGCGGATATTAGAGGACCTCTGCGCTTCGGACTCGGAGTGGAGCGTGGCGAACCTGCGGTACTTCAACCCCATTGGCGCGCATGAAAGCGGCTTGCTGGGCGAGGACCCAAACGATACGCCCAACAACCTGTTCCCCTACATCCTGCAGGTGGCGGCGGGCATACGGCCCAATTTGAACGTATTCGGGAACGATTACGATACGCCGGACGGCACGGGGGTAAGGGACTATATCCATGTGATGGACCTGGCCCTTGGGCATATCGCGGCGCTGGAGCACGTTTTGCAATCCTCCGGCATGCAGGCGGTGAACCTGGGAACCGGCAGCGGCACAAGCGTATTGGAGCTTGTCCGCGCGTTCGAGCAGGCGAGCGGAAGGAGCATTCCGTACACGATCGTAGGCAGGCGGCCGGGCGACGTCGCCTCCTGCTATGCGGATACGGATAAGGCGGAAGAACTCTATGGCTGGAAGGCCAAACGGGATATCAAGCAAATGTGCGAGGACGGCTGGCGTTACGCCAGGCTGCGCTACGGCATCGAATAAGCGTTGCCGCTCCTTGGGGTTTTATGCCTTAGGATGGCAGGATGCGCTGCGGCTGTTTCATGCGGGCTTTTTCGGATGATACAATAAGCAGGAAAAACAACAGGGGGGCGAACCATATGCTCATCAAAAATGCGCGGGCGTTCCTGCCAGACGGAAGCTTTCAAAAAACCAACGTCCGCTTTGATGCGCGTATTATAGAAACAGGCGCACTTGCGGGCGAAGGTGTGGATGCGGAAGGGTTAACGATCATCCCCGGCCTGGTGGACCTGCATACCCACGGGGCAATGGGGGAGGACGTATCGGATGGCAACGCGAAGGCGCTTGTGGAAATGGCGGCGTTTTGCGCGGACAACGGCGTCACCTCGTTTTTGCCCACCACAATGACGCTTGATGAAGAAACGCTCACGGGCGCCATGCATACCATACGGGAATACAAGAACGAACACGGCGCAAGGGCGATCGGCGTGCGGCTGGAAGGGCCATTCTTAAGCGCCAAGCGCAAGGGCGCGCAGGCGGCGGAATTCTTGCACACGCCGGATATTGGATTGCTCAGGCGGCTAAACGAGGCCTCCGGCTCCCTTGTGCGCATTGTGGATATCGCTCCCGAGCTTCCGGGCGCGATGGAATTTATCAAAGAAGCTTCGGCGCTCTGCCGCGTTTCGCTCGCGCACAGCGCCGCGGATTATGATATTGCGTTGGAAGCGTTCCATAGCGGGGCCACAGAGGTCACGCACCTGTTCAACGCCATGGAGCCGTTTTTGCACCGCGCGCCGGGCATTGTGGGCGCGGCGGCGGATGAAAACGCGTATGTGGAAGTCATTGTGGACGGCATACATCTGCATCCGGCCATGGTGCGCTCGGTGTTTAAGCTCTTTGAGCGTGCCTGCCTCATCAGTGATTCCATGCGCGGCGCGGGCCTGCCCGACGGCGAATATTCCCTGGGCGGCCAGACCGTGTATGTAAAGGGCGGCAAGTGCACGCTTTCGGACGGTACCATCGCGGGCTCGGGCATCAACCTGATGACGGGGCTCCGGCGTTCCGTCGAATTCGGCATTTCATTGGAACGGGCGGTCGCCGCGGCGACTATGGTGCCCGCCAAAGCGATCGGCATGGAAAAAGAGATCGGCGTCATAGCCCCCGGCGCGCGCGCGGATTTTGTGCTGCTGGACAGCTCGCTCAACATCCACGCCGTATACATCGGCGGCGCGGAGTGGAAGCGGCAGGAAAAATAAAATTCGCTCAACCTATGCATAATTCCCATCCCTCCACGCATGCTGAATGCGGGAGGGATTTTTTATGGCGCTGCTGTATCCGGGGTTGCTTTTGTTCGGGGGAGGATGCTACATGCTGCTGGAGCTTCTTTGGCGAAAGCATACCCACTGGAGCATGGGCGTCATGGGGGGCATCGTCTTCTTACTGCTGTATTTGGTGTTCGCCCGTATCGGGCCGGAACAAATGCTATTAAAAGGCGTCGTCGGGGCAGCCATCATTACTGCTCTGGAATTCCTGGGCGGGGCGGTGGTGAACGTGCGGCTCAAATGGAACATATGGGATTATTCCGGCCTGCCCGTCAACCTCTATGGCCAGGTCTGCCTCCTCTACAGCGGCCTCTGGTTCCTGCTGAGCATGTTTGTCGCGCTCATCGTACAGGCCATAGCGCAAGTCTTTAATTATTCCGGTCTATAATATTTCATTTCCGCATACGCGCCCGCTTTCTGGTATACTCAAAAGAAAGTATGAATACAGTCCGGAAAGGCGGAATTGCGGATGTTGATGCGGGTATTGCTTTTTGTCCTTGGCGCATTCGGGTTGGCTGATACCATTTTTGTCAGCTTCATCAGCACCATGAATCTCGGCGTGGCGTTGCCCGCCATATTGGGACTGCCGCTGGTCGCGCTCAGCGTGCTTCTGCCAAAGCTGCAAAGCGCTGGGAAGGTGGGGCATGTTGTACTCGCCGTAGTTGCCGCCGGGTATCTGCTCTTCACATTGCTGTTTGCCGTGACATGGATCATGATTGACCGGGAAGCAAATAAGAAGGTATATTCCGGGGCCGATGCCGTGATTGTATTGGGCGCGGGGCTTCGGGGGGATAAGCCGATGCTTGTGCTGCGCCACCGCATGGATACCGCAATCGCATATCTTCTCGAGCATCCGGACGCCATCGCCATCCTTTCGGGCGGCAAGGGGGACAACGAGCGCATCAGCGAAGCCGAGGCCATGGCGCGCTATTTTGAGCAAAAAGGCGTTCCCGCCTCCCGTTATATCAAAGAGGGAGCTTCCACCAATACGGAGGAGAATTTCGCCTATTCCAATCAGATCATAAAAGAGCGCTTTCATAAGGACGCAACCATCGCGTTCGTCACCACGGATTTTCATGTGTTCCGCGCTTCCCGCGTCGCGGCCCGGCAGGGGATCCAGGCGCAGGGGATCGCCGCGCCCGACGTCTGGTATATTTCCCTCAACAACCACCTGCGCGAATGCGTGGCCATCTGGGGCTATACACTGCTGGGCAGGCTGTAATAAATCAACAGAACGCTGCATAAATTCACGGAAATTAATTTTCGACATTCCTGTAGGGGCGGCCGCCCTCGGCCGCCCGCCATGACAGGGAAATTCCATATTTGTTAGAGAGATATAGGGCAGAAACGGGACGCCGAGGGCGGCGTTCCCTACAAAATTGATTTCAGTGGGATAAATTACTGCGCAATATTCATTCTGTTTTGTCCATCCATCTCATATATATCTAGTGTTTTAGTCTGATGTCATGAGAAGGAGGCCCCGGTATGGATAGAATGGAGCTGTATCAGGATATAGCAAAGCGCACGCAGGGCGATATCTACATCGGCGTGGTCGGCCCCGTACGCACGGGGAAATCGACATTTATCAAGCGCTTCATGGATCATTTGATTTTGCCCGCCATCGAAAACGAGTACGTCCGCACGCGCGTGGTGGATGAAATGCCGCAGAGCGGCACGGGGAAGACCATCATGACCACCCAGCCCAAGTTTGTACCCAACGAGGCGGTGCGCCTGGAGCTGGGCGATAACGCGCACTGCAACGTCCGCATGGTGGACTGCGTGGGCTATTGGGTGCCGGGCGCGATCGGCCACATGGAGGCGGATACGCCCCGGATGGTGCGTACTCCGTGGTTCGACTATGAGATCCCCTTTGAAGAGGCGGCGGAAATCGGTACGCGCAAGGTCATTACGGACCATTCCACCATCGGCGTGGTCATGACCACCGACGGCAGCATCACCGATCTCCCGCGCGAAAGCTATGTGGAGGCCGAGCAGCGCGTGGTGGACGAATTGAAGGCCACCGGCAAGCCGTTTGTCATCGTCATCAACAGTACGGACCCGGACGGCCCGTACTGCCAGTCCCTGCGGGACGAACTTACGCAGAAGTATGGCGTAAGCGTGGTGACGCTGGATGCGCTCAATATGTCCGGCTCTTCCGCAAGCGACCTCTTGGAGCAGGTGCTCATGGAGTTCCCGCTTGCAGAACTGTTCATCCGCCTGCCCGGGTATATGATGGAGCTCAATCAGGACCATCCCGTCATGCAGCGGGTGGTAGCGCCCATAAGGGCGCAAATGCCCCATCTGTCCCGCATGAAGGATCACAGGACCATGTGCGCGGCGTTGAGCGACTTGGAGCGCTTCAACCCCTGCGCCGTGGAATCGGTGGATATGGGCACGGGCTGCGCCACATTGAACCTTGTGCCGGAAGAGGGCATGTTCTACGATATCCTGAGCCAGGAATGCGGCTACAATATCGCTGACGATTATGAGCTGATGAGCGCGCTCAAGAGTTTTGCCGTCGCCAAGCGCGCGTACGACCGTATCGCGGGGGCATTGGAGAGCGCGCAGACGCTGGGCTACGGCATGGTGCCGCCCTCTATAGACGAAATGGAACTGGAGGAGCCGGAAATCATTCAGCAGGGCAACAAGTTCGGCGTGCGGCTTAAGGCGAAATCCTCCGGGCTCCAGCTTTTCCGCGTGGATATGCAGACGGAGGTCAATCCCATCGTAGGCAGCGCCGAGCAGTCCGAAGCGCTGATGGATTACCTGATGGAGCGGTTCGAAAAGGACCCCGCCGCCATCTGGGAGACCAACATATTCGGCAAAAACCTCTACGACCTTGTGCGGGACTCTATGGCGGGCAAGGCGGGGAGAATGCCGGAGGCCGTGCAGCAGAAGCTGCAAAAGACCCTCCAGCGCATCGCGAACGACGGGTGCAATGGCCTGATCTGCATCCTGCTTTAACAGAAAATCCCAGCTTTGTCGCTTGAGCCGCACGGCACGCCGCCGCGCGGCTTTTTGCATAGAAAAAGGATAGACGGCCCAATGGATTTCGCGTATTTTCGAGCGCGCTTATACGGGAAAAATGCAATTTTATTACTCATACATTGCGCATGGAGCATGGGATGTGTATAATAAAAATGGAGTTCACAATGGCGCCTTATTCCGGTTATCCCAAGTATTGATTCATATATCAAAAAGCAGGAGGAGCTTTTTTATGAAGAAAAGCCTGGTTGTTCTTGTTGCTGTGCTTTTGTGCATGGCAGTGGCGGTGAGCGCGTGCGCGCCTGCATCGTCAAGCGGGGAAAAGGTCATCAAAATCGGCGTGTTTGAGCCGCAGACCGGCGAAAACGGCGGCGGCGGGTTCCAGGAAGTGCTGGGCGTCCGCTATGCGAATCAAGTTTATCCCACCGTGGACATCAACGGCGAAACCTACAAAATAGTGCTTGAGGAAGCGGATAACAAATCCGACAAGACCGAGGCCGTTTCTGCCGCCCAGACATTGATCAGCAAAGGCTGCAAGGTCATCGTCGGCTCCTACGGTTCCGGCGTATCCATCGCCGCGGGTGAAATCTTCAAGGACGCGAAGGTTCCCGCAATCGGCGCTTCCTGCACCAACCCGCAAGTCACTTTGGGCAACGACTATTACTTCCGCGTATGCTTCCTGGATCCCTTCCAGGGCACCGTCATGGCCAACTACGCCATACAAGAGGGCGCAAAGACCGCGGCCGTCATCACCCAGTTGGGCGACGACTATTCCTCGGGTCTGGGCAACTTCTTCAAGGAAGCGTTTGTCAAGCTTGGCGGCACAATCGCCGCGGAAGAGCAGTTCCAGACTGGTCAGACAGATTTTAAAGCTATCCTCACCAACATTAAGGCTGCGAACCCTGATGTGATATTCGCGCCCTCCTCCATTCAGGTGGCCCCGCTGGTCATCCAGCAAGCGCGCGAGCTTGGCATCACCGCTAAGATTATGGCGGGCGATACGTGGGAGAACTCCTCTATTATTGACAATGCCGGCCAGTACGCCGAAGGCGTTGTGCTCTCCACGTTCTTTGACGACGCCGACCCGGCGACCGCCGAAGCGGAAAAATTTATCATAGGCTTTAAAAAGTACCTCGCGGAAAACAAGCAGTCCGAAATTATCCCCGCCGTTTCTGCGCTCGGGTATGACGCGTATCTGACGGCGATCGCAGCCATCAAGGCTGCCGGCTCCGCCGATTCCGTCGCTATCCGCGACGCGCTTGTGGGCGTGTCCATCGAGGGCGTGACAGGCGCCATCTCCTTCGACGAAAACGGCGACGCCAAGAAGGACATGGCCTTCATCAAGACCATTGAAAACGGCCAGTTCAAGTTCCTTAAGACCGTTTCTGTTCAGTAACATTAAATCCGCATGCGGGCGGGGGGCGTCTCGTCTCCCGCCTCTTTTTTAAGCAATGGCATATGCGCGAAATTGCTTTCTAGTATTTGGGGGGCTACGCTTTTATGAGCATGACAACCTTCTTGCAGCACTGCCTGACGGGCATCTCGCTGGGCGGCGCTTACGCGCTCATCGCCATCGGCTATACGATGGTATACGGTATCTTACGCTTAATCAACTTTGCCCATGGCGAAATCTTCATGATGGCAGGATATTTCATGATATTCTGCATGTCCAGCATGCCCTGGCAGCTGGCGATCCCCGTGGTCATACTCGTTACCATACTGCTCGGCGTGGGGATCGAGCGCGCCGCGTACAAGCCTTTGCGTGCGGCGCCGCGGATGTCCATCATGATCTCCGCCATCGGCGTTTCTTACCTGCTGCAAAATCTGGCGACGTATCTGTTTACAGCCATTCCGAAAGGATATCCTGAAATCCCGCTGTTAAAGCGGATCTTCCAGATCGGGGACGTTTCGGCAAGCCTTGTTACATTCCTGACTCCGGTGCTTACGGTTGCGCTGCTGATATTGCTGATGCTTTTGATCAACCATACAAAGGTCGGCATGGCCATGCGTGCCGTCAGCAAGGATTTTGAAACCTCCAAGCTGATGGGCATCAAAATCAACTCCGTCATCAGCATGACGTTTATTATTGGCTCGGCGCTTGCGGCGATCGGCTCCGTGCTGTATTTTACGGACCGCATGTCCGTCACGCCGTTCTCCGGCACGCTTCCAGGCTTAAAATGCTTTGTGGCGGCGGTGTTCGGCGGGATCGGCTCCATTCCCGGCGCGGTGGTGGGCGGCTTTTTGATCGGCATCAGCGAGACGATGCTTGTCGCTCTTGGGTATTCCACGTTCAGCGACGCGTTTACCTTCCTGCTGCTCATACTTATGCTGCTCTTAAAGCCCACCGGGCTCTTCGGTGAGAAAGGTACGGATAAGGTGTGACGCATATGAAACAGACAACCAAACGCATCTGTTCGCTTACGGTAGCGGCCGTACTGCTCATCCTCCTATACATACTGGAGGCGCATAAATACCAGAACGGCATGCTCTACACGCTGTTGCAAAAGAGCGCCATCCTCTCGGTGGTGGCGGTCTCCATGAACCTCCTGAACGGGTTTACCGGCCTGTTCTCATTGGGGCAGGCGGGCTTTATGTCCATCGGCGCGTATATTACGGCACTGCTCGTCATACCGGTGGAGAATTTGAACGGGGTCTATTACGCGGGCGGCGTCAGCCCGGCGATATTCGCTTTCCGCACGGCGATGGCGGCAGGGCCGGAGTGGCTCACGGCGCTCTATCCCTTCCTTGCGCTGATACTCGGGGGCTTGGGTGCGGCGCTGTTCGCCGCGCTGATCGGCTACCCCGTGCTGCGCTTAAAGAGCGACTATCTCGCAATCGCCACGCTCGGGTTTTCGGAAATCATACGCGCCATCGTATCGAGTCCGCAGATGGACAAAATCACAAACGGCTCGTACGGGCTCAATAAAATCCCGGATTTTCCCGAGATGTTCTTTGGCCTGGTCCCTTCCATGATCACACCGTTCCTCATCGCGGCGGTCTGCATACTGCTCATGGTGCTGCTCATCCATTCCTCCTATGGCCGGGCGTTCAAGTCCATACGCGAGGATGAAGTGGCGGCGGAGGCCATGGGCGTGAACCTGTTCAAACACAAGCAGATGGCGTTCGTCATCAGTTCCTTCTTTACCGGCGTGGGCGGTGGGTTATTGGCGATGTTCATGCGCTCCATCGAGGCGAAGACGTTCTCCATCGCGCTGACATACGATATCCTGCTCATCATCGTCATCGGCGGCATCGGCAGCGTTACGGGGAGCATATTGGGTTCGTTCCTCGTTACCATAGGCAAGGAGGGCCTGCTGCGCTTCTTTGACGAGCCGCTCTCTATCGCCGGCTGGGAAGTGCCGCTGTTTCGGCCCGGCTTCCGCATGGTGATCTTCTCCATACTGCTGATGGTGGTGGTGCTGTTCTACCGCAGGGGCATCATGGGCACAAGAGAATTCTCCTGGGACGCGGTGGCGCGCTTTCCGGCCTGGGTCAAACGAACATTCGGGGGCAAGCGCCCGGCGGGAGGTAGACAAAAATGAGCGGCCATGTATTGGAGCTTCGGGACGTTACCATGCAGTTTGGCGGCGTCGTGGCGGTGGATAACCTCTCCCTGGCGGTGGATCAAGGCGAGATCATCGCACTCATCGGTCCCAACGGTGCGGGCAAGACCACGGCGTTTAACGTCATCACCGGCGTATACGCGCCCACCAACGGCGAGGTGCGCTTCCATGGGGACATCATCGCCAGCAACTTTCCGCGCGGCAAAATGAAGCGGCTGTACGCGGGGCCAAACCGCGGGAAGTATACCGTAGCGGTTTCAAAAACGCCGGACCGCATCACAAAGCTTGGCATCGCGCGCACGTTCCAGAATATCCGCCTGTTTAAAAATCTGACGGTATTGGAAAACGTGCTGATCGCAAAGCATATGAACAGCAAGGCGGGCCTGTTTTCCGCCGTGTTCCGCTTCAACCGCAAGGAGGAGCAGGAAATGCGGAAAGAGGCGCTGGAGCTTTTAAAAATCGTCGGCCTGGAGCATGCGAAGGACGAAATCGCCACCTCGCTGCCCTACGGCAAGCAGCGGCATCTGGAAATCGCCCGCGCGCTTGCGACCGAGCCGAAGCTGCTGCTTCTTGATGAACCCGCGGCCGGCATGAACCCGCAGGAAACCGACGAGCTCACCGCTTTCATCCGCAGGATCAAGGACGAGTTCCATCTGACGGTGTTTATGATCGAGCACCATATGAACCTTGTCATGGAGATTTCCGACCGCATCTATGTGATTGACTTCGGCAAGCAGATCGCGGAAGGGACGCCCAGAGAGGTGCAGGACAATCCCGTGGTTATCGCCGC
>JAFABA010000220.1 GCA_023426265.1 Bacillota bacterium | reverse complement strand
GCCGCGCCGCCGCCCTTCTGGAGGGTCATCGTGGCGTTGGGGTTGATCTTGGCCGCGGTTATGCTGATGTTACTCACATCGTTAGAGACCGGCGCAGTGTAGGCATAGGTGCCTGATGCGAAGGTGGGCGAAAGCGTGCCTGGGTTTACGGCCAAGCCGGAAAGCCTTGCTTCGCTGGAGAGGTCCACCTCAAGCGTCCCCGAGGCAGCCGGGCTCGCCGTTGTGGTGATGGAGCCTATGTACCGGTGAGACGCCGTTTCCACCACGCTGACAATGGCGCTGGCCGGCAGGTAAAGGTACAGATACCCATCCTCGTCGGTGAACATATTGTTTATGCCATAGGCGTAGGGCGCACCGCCCAGGCTTGCTGTCAGCGAGTTGACCGCTGCCGCGGCGCTCACACCCGCAAGCCGCACGGTAGTAAGGTAAACGGGCACGCCACCCTCGCTCGCGGGCCTATTCATCAGCGTGCCACTGTCAGTACCATATTCTCCCTTGCCGATAGCCTCCGAGTACTTGTCGCCCATTGCCTTGACGCTGCCGCCGGAAATATACACTGTTCCGCCATTTCCGTTTCCACTGCCGCCTATGCCCGCGCCGCCGAAACTAGTGCCTGCGCCGCCGTCGGCCGTAACCGTGCCGCCGGTGATGGTGACCGTGCCGCCGTTTCCGTCTCTGCCGCCGCCTATGCCCGCGCCGCCGTAGGATTGCAAGGCTGCAGCGCCACCAGTGGCTACGACCGTGCCGCCAGCGATGGTGACCGTGCCGCCATTTCCGTCTTCACCGCTGCCTATGCCCGCGCCGCTGTCACTGCCCGTGGCCCAAAGCGTGCCTTCCCCGTCTATGGTCAGGGCTGCGCCGTCTGGCAAATGCAGGCCCGCATGATAATCATCTTCGCTTTTTAGAGCGCTTATACCAACGAGTGTGAGATCTACGAACGAAGTTCCCTGAATACTAAATGCGGGGGAATTGCCAAACAGATCGATGTTTACGTTGTTTAGTGTGATGCAGACAGGGGCACTTGCCGAACTGGCCGGGGCGTTTACCACGATTCTGTCCGTCATGGTAAACCAAGCGCCGCCCGCCATGGACACCTCATAGGTGCCGGGCTGGGTAAAGGTGAGCGCGCCGCCCGAGTTGTATGTATACCCTGTTGCGTTGCCCGTTACGATAAATGCGTCTCCCGCTGCGAGCGCCGTCACAGGCATCAGCGCAAAAACCAGCGCCGCCGTCAGCATCAAGCTTAAAAATCGTTTTGCTTTCATTTTCGCTTCCTCCTCCCATATTCAGGCAACCAAAGCTTTCCCGCGTCCTGGCGGCCCTAAATTTCGCCGGTCAGGGCCTGATCCTTCAGCTACGCGTATTGGATGGTATCCCGCTTGCAGGAGAGGTCCACCGTTACGGTGCTGCCGCTCTCCATTTCCATAAACAAGCGGTAATCCTTCAATGGAACAACTGCCCGGATAAAGCGCACGTCGGGTCCCTCTTTTGCGGCGGCATATAAAAGTCCCACCCTACGGTTATTGTAAGGTGGGACTTTTTCCCTGTATATCGTCGTAAACGACGATATTGAGGATGAACCCTCTCTTTACAGCAGCCTTTGTCCGGCTTTGCGGCAGTCGGCATCCAGCTTTTTAAACACGGCGGGCAGGTGCGTGCGCACCTGTCCGCTTATACCGTTCCCGGGAATTCGGTTTAAATTTCTCAGTTTTCGTAACTGGTGACCGCAATCAGGAACTCCTCCATCAGGGTGTCGCTCTGCGTATAGCTTGTTAAAGGGCTATCCAGTACGGCCGCGTAATGCTTTTCCACATCCGCACGCGTGACAGAGAGCACGTTCTCTGGGGTTTGATCGTAATCCATATTGCCAAGATCCATGAATGTGACTCCAGGGTCCAGCGCGCAGAGCACCGCCGCATACGGATAGCACTTTAAACGCTCGAAGTTTTTCATGGGAACGCCTATGGTAAAGGACATCCCTTCGGCATCGCCACCGCCCATAGCGCCGCCAAAGTCGATTTCCAGTTCATCAAACAGCTTTGCATAGTGGCGGTTGTTTTCGTCGAACGTATGCTCGGTGCTGTTATAGAGATACTTGGCGCGCAGCAGCTTCGCAAGAGCCTTGAGCTCGCTCCGGGTCATATCCGTCAGCAGGTACGGCGTTTTTGTACCCCGTATCCACTCCTGGTCATTTCCTCGATAGAGATCCGTATACAGCAGCTCGCTGGAAACCAGCTTGCCCGCCTGCATCGTGTCCCGGTATACCTCCACCCTATACCCATCCCGTCCCGGGGCTTTTAACCGCCGCATTCCCTCGGGCAGCGTCGGGTCGTCGGTATACTTCACCTCGCTCCGTGTAAAGGTCTCCACCACATTGCTGCGCAGCGTATACGACATGCCGCCGGGAAGCGGTTCGCCCCATACCTCGGCATGGATGGTATCAAATGCGCTTTCATCCTCTTCCAGCGCGCATTTGATGGTCAGCGGCGCGGAGGTATTGTTTAAGAATTGGAGATCGACGCCGCTAATATCCACCGCGGCATCCAGCCCCTTTTCCACATACTCTGACGGGGCAGAGTGCGCCTTGCGGTCCGTGACGGTTACGCCTGCGCGCAGCAGCGCGCAATACAGGGCCGTGCTAATACAATCAATATCATCGGAAACAAGCCGATCCGCGCCGGGGTCCAATATCCAGCCGTTGCTTTGGGTGCGCCGACCAAAGAACTCGTTAAAACTCCATTCCTCGCCCGGCTGTACAACGATGCCATTGCCGGCGTTGATAAGCTCCGCCGCGCGCCGGAAATTTGCGGTAAGAGAATCGGAAGCATACGCTCTTACGTCATAGCTTCCCCTGAGCACCTGCCCGTCCGGCGGAGCAGCCGGTATGCCGGGGGTAGCCGCGGCCTCCGGCTGTTGCGGGGCAGCGGGCGAGCCGCCGTCTATGTCTTCACCCGTGCGTTCCAGTGTTACCGTTCCTGCCGGGGCTTTCTGGCAGGCTGTCGTAAAGCAGGCGATCAGCAATATCATGGCAAGAAAAGCGGCGGCAATTCTGGAACCGATTGATGCTGCGCTTTTCATGAACGCTCCTTTCATGCGCCGTTCCGCCATGCGCCGCGTACGGGACTGCGCCATACCAAGCTGGGGCTGGGTCTCAAAGGAGAACAGGTTGATGACCGTGGTGAGGTAGCCCCTCTTTTCATCAGCGTGCAGGCGGCGCATGACATCGAAATCGCAGGCAGTCTCCATATCGCACTGCATCTGTGAGAACGCGAAATGTATGACGGGGTGGAACCAATATACTGCACGCAGCAGGTTCATGGCCGCGCATAGGATTTGGTCGCCGCGCTTAAGATGCGTCAGCTCGTGCAGCAGCGCGAAACGGAGCGCCTCCTTTGAAGAAAGCATGGAGGTAGGCATCAGCAGAACTGGTCCGCCGAACAGGGCTATTCCCGGCGACATGGCGGCATCCACGACCCAAACCGGCATGGCGCGCTTTATGCCGAGCTCACAGCAGCACTCCTCATACAGCGCGGTCACGGCCTCCGGCGTTTCCATGCGGGCCACCCGCATGCGGCGATAGTAACGCAGCTTGACGAAGCCCATCCATAGCGCAAAAGCAACCATCCCACACAGCCAGGCCGCGAAGCCTATCGCATACCAGTCGGTCTTCGCCTGAACCGCGGCCGGTATGTCCTTTTGCGGGGCATGGGGCATGGCCGCCCCGCCCGCTTGCCCGCCGCTCTCAGGTACAACCGCCTCCGGGATGGAATTGGTTGCGCCGGGCGATGCCGTGACCGGCGCCTCCCATGCCGGCTCCGGCAAAAGGCTTTCCACATGGAAACCGCTCTCGAAGGTAACCGGCAGCATCAGCCTGAGTATCAGCAGCATCCAGATGAAGAATTGGAGCCTTGGAGATATACTTTTCCGGAACAGTGAGCGAAACAGCAGTATCGTGCCCGCGACGACGGCCGAATAGACGCTGATCTCGATCAGCGCGCTAACGATCTCTTTCATCCCGCGCCTCCTCATTGAGCATCTTTTCCAGCATGGACAGAAGCTCGCGGCGTTCCTCCGCGGGAAGATTGCCCGCGCGCACCATGCTGGTGACCATGAGCTTCACGGAACCCGCCTCAATCTTATTCACGACGCTCCTGCTCTCGCGGTCGATACACTCCTGCTTTGTCACAATGGGATAGTAGAACTTGTCGCGCCCGCGCTTGTCTGCAGAGAGAAAGCCCTTCTTTTCGAGAATCGCCATGTAAGCCGAAAATGTCTTGTAATTCCAGTTTGCGCGGTCGCCAATCTGCGCGATGGTTTCCGAAAGCGTCATGGGCGATTTCTCCCACAACGCATGCATCACGATCCATTCGGCGGGAGTAAGCGTCTCATTCATATTTTTCCTCCTGTAACATTTCGCCCAAGACTAATCATATTATCCTATGCCTAAAATTATAGGAATATGTAAAAACATTGTCAAGCCTTATTTTTACATTTCCGGTTTTATTCTTGACTGGGCGATGACTCGCCCTCTCCCTTTCGCCTCCAAGCCAACATAAAAGGCTCTCCGAAATATAGAAATGCTTGTTTATATGAAATTCACTGAATGTTAACACAATCGGGGCGCTCAAACGCCCTGTTTTGGCGGTGCCGCCATTGACCGCTTCTTTTGCAAAGGATATCATAAAATATATTAATGTTGGAATATATGTCGAAAATTATTCGGTTATGAGGCGAAACATGCGCAAAAACAGGTACATTGCGGTTCTATGCCTTGCGCTGCTGCTTGTGGGCGCGGCCGTGCCCGCGCGGGCGGCGGTGTTCTCTACGGATGTGCGCGTACGCATCTCAATTGGAAAGCGGCAGAACATTTCCTTTACGCCGGTGGGCAAATTTACGTTAAAAGAGGAGCCCGGCCTTGCCGTTGGCAACGACGAGCTGCAGGTCTCCGCCGTAGGCGGGCGCGTTTCCATGCGGATTGGCGGCAAAACCGTCACCGCCGCCTCGCTTACGCTTTTGAGCGGCAATTACGGCGAACGGACGGACTATATCCGCCTGAAAAATTCCGAGTACGGCACCTGCACCTACCTTGGCAACATAACGTTCGACGTATACGAGGGCGCGGTACGCGCCGTCAATACGCTGCCGATCGAGCAATACCTGTACGGCGTCGTGCCCCATGAAATGAGCAACCTCTTCCCCATTGACGCATTGAAGGCGCAGGCGGTCTGCGCGCG
Organism: Bacillota bacterium; assembly: GCA_023426265.1. Classification (GTDB taxonomy): domain Bacteria; phylum Bacillota; class Clostridia; order Christensenellales; family CAG-138; genus JAEYLA01. The sequence goes on along the minus strand of JAFABA010000220.1, from coordinate 2,392 downwards.
CGGGTATGCCGTGGCAAGGTGCTCCCGGTACACAAGCCGCGCCTATGACCTTTTAGATACCTCGCAGGATCAGGTATACCGGGGCTATGCCAGCAAGAATACCCGCGCCATAGCCGCGGTGGATGCAACAGGCGGCCAGGTGCTCACCTATGACGGGGAGATCGTAGAAGCGTATTATTCCGCCTCAAACGGGGGGCAGACCGAAAAAACGGGCAATGTATGGGAAAACGATCTGCCCTATTATACCCATACGGACGATCCGTTCGATATCCTCAACGCCTCAAGCATAGAAGAAAAATCCTTCATTCCCGAAATATATACCGGCGACACCCTGAAACTCATGGACCCCATGGTGCTGCTCGCACTGGAACGCGCGGCATACGGGGCGGCGGGGCGGGAAGTATCCCTGCTTGGCACGGTGGAGGTCACGCCCAAGAACCCCAGCTATGATGAGCCGAGCCGCAGCTATACCGAGGCGGACGTGACGCTTATGGTGGGCTATGAAGAGGGCGGGCAGCAGAAAACAGGGCAGCTCACCGTAGCCCTCGCGCTTGAGAAACTCAAATTCGGCAGCTTTGAAAACACCCTAGGCCGCATCGGGGCAAGCAAGACGCGGCTTCGGATGCGCGGGGCGGAGCGGGGCGTATATCAATACAATGGCAAGGAATACGCCGGCTGGTATCTGACCGAGCGGCGCTATGGCCACGGCGTGGGTCTTTCGCAGCGCGGGGCACAGGAACGGGCGCGCGCGGGCCAGCCATATACGGATATCCTTTCGTTCTATTTTCAAAACACGACGCTGATCACCGTCGGCACGTATGAGAGCGCGCCGAATATCAGCAGCGGAACCTATCAGGTTCGCGAATGGGGTATAAGCGGAATTTCCCCCGGAATATCGGCGGAACCTTTGCTTCAAAAGCTCTCATCCGAGGGCAAGCTCAGCGTGGTCAGCGCAAAAGGCGCTAAGGCCACCGGAAACGTGTGCACGGGTTCCTTCGTACGCGTTACCTATGACGCAGGCAAAGCGTTTTTTGATTTGCCCATCGTACTGTTCGGCGACCTCGACGGCGACGGCGAAATAACGGAAAGCGACGTTTTTGCGCTGCAAAGCCATCTCGTTCACGGAACGCCGCTTACCGGCGCGCGCCTTCGCGCGGCGGATGTGGACCACGACGGCGAAGTGGGCGTTTTAGATCTCTTCCTGCTCATTCGGTACGTGAACGGCGATGCAAAACTATCGCAGGAGGGCGAAGCAAAATGAAATGCTTCATCAGGGATAAAAAGGTTTTCGCGTTCGTGTTGGCGCTGCTGCTTGTACTGCTGCCTGCGGTAGCGTCCGCAGCGGTAACCATCAGCGCGGCGGCGGACCAAACCAATGTGCAGCCGGGCAACACCGTAGAGGTTACCGTCACCGTAAATGGCAAAGGCATGGCGATAGCGGAAGGTTCTTTCACCTATGATCCCGCCGTGCTGACTTATGCTGAAAGCGAAGGGGGCGCGTCCGACGGGTTTTTGAATATGGTATCCGCCCAAAAAGGCGGTGCGGATACCCTTGCCGCGCGGATACGCTTTACGGCGGCGGGCGCGGGCAGCACGAATATAGAAGTTTCCATTGAAAAGGTGCTGGGTTATGACGGCAAGGAACAGGGAAGCGCAACCGCCGACATATCCGTTTCGGTATCCGCACCCGCTCCGACGCCTACGCCCAAACCGCTCAATTATGCCGCAACGGGCGTTCCGGCCCAAAACGTGAAGGGAGCTTCCGAAAGCATGTATATCTGGCGGACGCTTGAAAACGTGACGGTGCCTTCCCGCTATTCTGAAACCACGCTCACCTACCATGGGGAAACGGTAGCCGCGGCCAAAGTGGAGGACAGCGACGCGCCGACGCTTCTATACCTGTCAAACGCCGCGGGCGATATAGGCGGCTACTACATTTTTGATGCAACGGCGGATACCCTGTACCCTTACCAAACGGTATCCTCCGTGTCCAAATCCTATATCCTGCTTGAGCCGGACGGCAGCGTGACGCTGCCGGAAGGATTCACGGAAACGACGCTGGCGATCGGCGAAACGGAATATATGGCGTGGAAAGCCCAGGACGCGCAGGGTGACGTTTACCTGCTGTATGCGCGCAATCCGGACGGCGAGGTCGGTTATTACCTCTACAACGCCGAGGACGAATCCCTTCAGCGCTATGCCGTTTTACCGGCACGCCCCGCGCAGCCTTCTCTGCCTCCCGAGATGCAGGCAACCCCCGCGCCGGAACAGGCAGCGCCCACCCCTGCGCCGGAGCAGCCGAACGAAATCACCCTGAGCAAGACAGCGTTTACCTTGATGTGCGGCATAGGGACGCTGCTGCTGCTCGCCGTCGTGGGGCTGCTCATCGCCC
>JAFABA010000115.1 GCA_023426265.1 Bacillota bacterium | reverse complement strand
AAAGGCCGATGCGCTATCCTTTCCCGAAGACTTTGAAAAACTCCTGGGCGTTTCCCTTGAGCAGATCCATGAGCTGTTCGGCGAGCCGGATGGCTCGTTATCGGGCCTTTGGGGCGAAATCTACCAGATCGAGGATGGGACAAAGTTTATCGTATATTATGAGAACGGGTTTGTAAGCACGGTCAAGTCAGGGGATATGATCTTCCAAGCCGAATAGGGCGTTCCGCTGTCCTTTAAGCAGGAAATGATGCATTTGCAGGAGTGATTTTTCCATAAAGAAGAGGCTAAGTTCGCATATTCGTTTCTCGCACGTCAGAAAATGTAAGAAGTCAGCGTCGCCCCCCCATGCAGGAAATAATATAGAATTGCAGGAAGCGGCCCCTTTTGAAGGCTTGTCGATTGACAGGTACTTGTTGCGCGCCGTATGATAAAGGTGCACATCGTATGCGCCGCGTTCAATGCCGAAAGGGCGGCGACATTCTAACGGAGGATTGGTATATGAACACCTATATTCAGGAAGTCATCGAACGGGTCAGACGCCGCGATGCCAACGAACCTGAATTCCTGCAAACGGTAGAGGAAGTCCTGAGCTCTCTCCAGGTGGTCATCGAAAAGCATCCCGAGTATCAAAGTATGGCGCTTTTGGAGCGGATGGTGGAGCCGGAACGTACGATTGAATTCCGTGTGGTGTGGATGGACGACAGCGGCCAAACTCGTGTCAACCGAGGCTACCGCGTGCAGTTCAACAGCGCGATCGGGCCCTACAAGGGAGGCTTGCGCTTCCACCCCAGCGTGAATTTATCCATCATGAAATTCCTGGGGTTCGAGCAGACATTCAAGAACAGCCTCACTACGCTGCCCATCGGCGGCGGCAAGGGCGGGTCGGACTTTGACCCGCGCGGCAAATCCGACGGAGAGATCATGCGGTTCTGCCAGGCGTTCATGACGGAACTGTACCGCCACATCGGGCCGGATGTGGATGTGCCTGCGGGCGATATCGGCGTGGGTGCGCGGGAAATCGGCTATCTGTTCGGGCAGTATAAGCGTATTCGCGGCTGCTATGAGCCGGGCGTACTGACAGGCAAGGGCATGTCGTTCGGCGGCAGCCTCATCCGGCCGGAGGCGACAGGCTTTGGTGCGGTGTATTACGTCTGCGAGGTATTCCGCTATCAGGGCGATCAGATCGCGGGCAAGACGTTTGCGCTTTCCGGCTTTGGCAACGTCACCTGGGGCGTCGCCCGCAAGGTGACGGAACTGGGTGGCAAGGTCGTCACCATTTCGGGGCCGGACGGGTATGTATACGACCCGGACGGCGTGAACACGCCGGAAAAGATCGCCTATCTTGTAACCATGCGCAATTCGGGCAGAGACAGGGTGGAGGATTACGCGGTAAAATTCAACCTTCCGTTCCATAACAGGGAAAAGCCGTGGAATGTGCCGGTGGACGTCGTGATGCCCTGCGCCACGCAGAATGAGGTGCATTTGATCGATGCCGAGCATATCGTCAAAAACGGCGTAAAATATTATATTGAGGTTTCCAACATGCCCACCACCAACGAGGCGCTCAATTACCTGCTGCAGCAGCCCGGCGTTATCGTGGCGCCCAGCAAGGCGGTAAACGCGGGCGGCGTCGCCACTTCGGCTCTTGAAATGAGCCAAAACTCCATGCGCATGAGCTGGAACGAGGAAGAGGTGGACGCGAAGCTCAAGTCCATCATGAAGAGCATCCACGACAGCTCCATGCAGGCCGCCGCCGAGTATGGCCTTGGATATAATCTTGTGGCGGGGGCGAACATCGCGGGTTTCAAAAAAGTGGCCGAAGCCATGGTCGCTCAAGGCATGGTATAAACTGTTTCGAAAAAATGCCATTTTTTCGAGATTTTCTGTTGGGGGTTGGCGAAGCAACCCCCAACGCAAGGTGTCCAAACTGACGTACATGCCGTCAGTTTGGACGGATTTATATGCACGCTTCTCAGTTTCTTTCGTGTGCAGGGCGACGGAGCGCCCTGCTATGGAAGTATAGTTCAAAAATCAGTTTGGGTTGACTTGAAGGCAGGCGGACATTGACCGCCTGCTTTTGTATATATGCAACAACACATTTTCCATTACCTGTACTTTTTTACCGGAGTCCATGGTATGATACTTATAATTTTAAGAACCCAATAAAGGAGAATATGATATGCCGCGCAAAGCCATCGCATCAAAAAAGGCGTCCGCAATCGGCCCGTATTCCCATGGCGTCGACTCGGACGGCCTCATATTTCTTTCCGGCCAAACGCCCATAGACCCTGCAACGGGGAAGCTCGTGGAAGGGGATATCTCCCTGCAGACACAGCAGAGCCTTGCAAACCTGTTCGGCGTATTGGAGGCGGCGGGGTTTACGCCCGACGTGCAGAAAGTGAATGTCTACCTGACCGATATGGCGGACTTTCCGGCCATGAACGCGGTGTACAAGGAACAGTTTCAGGAACCCTATCCTGCCCGCACGACCATAGGCGTAGCGAGCCTGCCGCTCAATGCGCGCGTGGAGATCGAGCTGATTGCAAGAAGAAAGTAGTGCCATGTTTTAAAGCTGTCGGGAGGTTTGGGAATGAACATCCGTATCCACAACATCGGGGGCTATATCGTCAAAAACTACCTGCTGCAAACGCCTATCGGCTATATCGCCATCGATACCGGGTATCCCGGCGGGGAGACTATATTTCTGCAGCGGTTTCAAAGACTTGCAACACTTGAGGAACTGCAGTACATATTCCTGACGCATGCGCATGACGACCACGCGGGATTCCTGAACGCCCTGCTGGAGAAAACTCATGCGAAGGTGATCCTGAATCCCGCAGGTGTTCCTGCGCTGGAGACAGGAAAAAGCAGCGACCCGCCGGAAGCCGGGTATTCTTCCCGCGCGGCAGCCTTCTTTGGCGTATTCAAAAAGGAGTTTACATTCCCGCCTGTACAATTGGGGGACCGTGCGATCTTTGTTTCAGGCGAAGAAGATCAGGTATTCAAGGCGTTGGGCCTGCCCATCCGCATTCTGTTCCTGCCTGGACACACAAAGGATTCGATTGGCCTGCTGCTGGAGGAAACGGAGGAGCTGTTTTGCGGGGACGCCGCTATGAACGCCGTCATAAGCCCCAAACGGCACACCATCTGGATAGAGGACGCAAAGGAATTCGGCCGCTCATGGGACAAGATGCTTTCCTGCAACCCAACAAGGATCTATCCGTCCCACGGGACGCCCTTTTCCCCGAAAGATCTGGAGAAATATCGCTATTTTATGGACGGACGAACCCTGATCCGTACAACATCATAATTCGGAGGAGCGGTATGGCAACCAGGACGGTTACTGTTTCATCCATATTGCCCGCCTCGGCGGATCGGATATGGAACCGTCTCATGCGGTTGGAAACGCTACAGTATATCGCCGCCCCCTACGCGGCGTTTGCGCCGGTGGATCAGGACAGGGGATTGGTATGGAAGGAAGGGGAGACAACGCGGTTCAGGCTGCATCTGTTCGGCTTCGTGCCGCTTGGCCTCCATACCATCCATGTGTGCCGGTTCGACAGGGAGACATACAGCGTATATACAGAGGAAAACAGCAGGGCGCTTCCCGTATGGAACCACAGCATTTCCATCGTTCCTTTGGGAGAAGGAAAGGCCCGTTACACGGATGAGGTAACGATCGGCGCGGGTTTTATGACCGGCGTCGTATCTTTATGGGGCAGGTTGTTTTTCCGCCACCGGCAGAGGAAGTGGAAGCGATTATTATC
>JAFABA010000179.1 GCA_023426265.1 Bacillota bacterium | reverse complement strand
AAAACAGCCGTGTCCTGGGGGAATATATGTGCGTACCCTACGGCAAGACGCTGCGCGGCATGCTCATACCCAACACCGTCACAAAGAGCCTGCATGTGGAAAAAATCTACGAGCCGGATATGAAGAGCTTCCACATCACGGAGTATCCCGGCTATGCAACGCTCATCAACCAGATCCGCACCATCAAATCCTTTAACCGCCCCGTGCTGCTGGTAGACGATCTCTTGCACAAGGGCTACCGCCTGGAAGCGCTCGATCCACTGTTCAAGCAGGCGGAACTCGACGTAAAGCAGATCATCGTCGGCCTGATGTCCGGCAGGGGAAAGGACCTGATGTCCGTACAAGGCAGGGAAGCGGATTGCGTCTACTTCATACCGAATTTGCGCTACTGGTTTGTAGAAAGCGAGCTGTATCCGTTCCTGGGAGGGGACAGTGTGGAGCGAAACGGCAGGCGGCCATACCTGCTGCCCTCCGTTAACCAGATACTGCCATATACCGCGCCCTCGTTCATTTCCGGAACGACCGCAGAGGCCATTTTTACGCTCTCACTAACGTGCCTGAAAAACTCCCGCGAGATACTGCACACGCTGGAGCGCAGGCATCAGGAGCTGTTCGGTTTTAACCTGACATTGAGACGTTTGGGTGAGGCGCTGCATACCCCGCGCGTACCCGACCGCGGCGGCTGCATGCGGTATGACCGCGTGCTTTCCCCCAGCGTGTATGTGGAAAACGATATCGAGCAACTTCTGCGGCTGGAACCGATCTTAAAAGAGGATTGAGTATGAAATTTGAAACCTTATACCGAAGAGACAGCGTATTGTATCTGATTAAGCACGATCCTTCTGTTTCGAAGGCGAGCTTCTGCGTTACGCACCCCGGCCAGCTGATTGCAGAAGAAGGCGTACACTGGCTGAACACGAGCGCGCTGGAAAGCGTTCCGCTGCCCGAACGGGATCTGGCTTTGATACGGGCGGGCCGTGCCCGCGCCGTCAACATGGCGCATCCCGCGGCAAAAAGACTGATTGAGGAAGGCAAACATAAAGCGGAAGGAAAAAAACGCATCCATATCCTCGCCTTGGGGGACGTGGGCGCCACGCTGGTCTTGGGCTTGAGGCTCTTAGGCGGGGACGCCGTTTCAGAAATCGGCATATATGACTTTGCGGAAGCGGTCACTGCCCGCTGCGAGCAGGAAATGAACCAAACTTCACCGCCCTTTGTATACGATGCGCTGCCGGAAGTTTCCATCATTACGAAACAGGAACTTTTTTCCTGCGACGTGTTCATATTCTGCGCTTCCGCCGGCGTGCCGAAAATCGGCGCGGAAGTTCCAGACGTGCGCATGGCGCAGTTCCACTCAAACATGCGGATTTTAAAGGAATATGCGCGCATGGCGAGGGACACTCGCTTTCCCGGGCTGTTTGCGGTGATGTCGGATCCTGTGGATTTATTGTGCAGGTATGCATATTTGGAGAGCAACCGAAACGAAGCGGGGGAGACGGATCATCTCGGCCTGTTGGCCGAACAGGTCAGGGGGTACGGCCTGGGCGTCATGAATGCGCGCGCCGCGTACTACGCAAAGAAAGATACGCGGTTCTCCTCCTTTTTGCCCGAAGGCCGCGCGTATGGCCCACATGGGAGGGGGATTGTCATCGCCAACAGCATAGAAAACTACGACGAGGCGCTATCCCTGGAGTTGACTCAAAAAACGGAGGAAGCTAATCTTCAAGTACGCGCGCTGGGCTTTAAGCCCTACATCGCTCCGGCGATATCCTCGGGCGCGCTTTCCATACTGCCCGCATTGCGCGGGGAGTGGCACTACAGCGCAGCCGCTTTGGGCGGCGCGTATTTTGGCTGCAAAAACAGGGAAACGCCATTCGGATTGGAAGCGGAAACGCTGCCGCTCCCCGAAACCCTTTTTAAACGTTTGGAGCTTGCGTACGACATGTTAAAGAAGCACGAGCAGGAGATGGAATAGCTACCTGTTCCGCTGTTCAAAGTACGCCAGCAGCAGGTCCACCATTTCGCCGTAGCTTCGCACGCCGCTTTCCTGCTGGTTGTACTTTAAATATCCGTCGTTCACCTTGGTCATGGTCTCTTCCACCGGCCCTTCAAACGCCGTCCAATACAGGTCATAATCCGCAAGGTCCCGCTGTATGCCTTCGCTGTATGTCCCATACAGTTTCAAGTATGCGTCGCGGTCCGCTTTATAGAGCTGGTTTCCGCTGTGTATCAGCGCAAGCATCACGCCGGAGTATTGCGTAGCTTTGTCGTCTGATGCCATGCACGCGAGATATGCGGCGAAATTTGCCTCGTCTTCCCGGGCAATTCCCAAGGAGTGCGCGCTTTCATGCGCGGCGGAAGAGGGGATCAACAGCGCGGGCTGGTCGATATTCACATTGGGCTCCGCCGTAAAGGGGATGTATATACCGGAAATGCCCGCCCAGCTTAAGCCGGTTGAAAGCATTACGGTCTTAGGGCGCGCCGCGTTCGCGCCGATCTGCGGCATGGTTTGATAAAGCGAACGGTACGCCTCGGGTATTTCGTCAAAGCTTTCCTGTATGCCGTTGGGAAGCGTAAATACGCCGTGCGCATCCTCCGGCACCTGTTCCCGAAGCGCGTTCGCTTCCTCAGCCAGCGCGTAGCAAAGGCCCGTCAGTTCTTCCACCGGCCGGTCATGCACATCAAACCCCAACCGCCAGCTTAACCCCGGGCGAAAATAGTTGAAGCCCCACACAACATAAAACGCATTGAACGCAACGCAGCCTATGATGAGCAGCGTAATCAAAAATCGGGTAAACTTTAGCCAGCTGACCCGCTTTAATACCGTGCGTATCAGCACGGTGAGCACAAGAACGGGTATGCCGATTACAAGCCCATACAGCAGCCATTCCGCAACGGAAAACGGCACAATGCCGAATACGGTACGTAATATAAAATTGATAACGGGATAAAGCCCCTGGCCGAATATCCGCTCCACAACAAGAGGGTACCGTGCGGCGAGCCGGGGCAGCAGCACCGCCAGGGGAAGAAGGAGCAGCCAAAAGAGCCTGAACAATTCCCGCTTCCATGCGGCTGCGATTGTAATGCGTACGTTGCCTGATTTTTTCTCCATGCGCCCAGTATAGCACATAGGACACTTGACAAAAACAAGTTCTTTCCATACCGGGCGTGGGAATGATATACTGTTAAACGATTACGGGAGGCGATCCATTTGCGGGTAGGCATCTCCACGGCGAGCCTGTTCAACCGGTATGAACTTGAGGATTCCCCGGCACACATGGCTGCAATGGGGGCCACGGTTTGCGAAATATTTTTAAATACGTTTTCGGAATATGAGGGGGAATTTATTTCCGCCCTCCATCAACGTGTTCAGGAAAGCGGGCTGAAGGTTTACAGCGTACACCCTATGGGCACGCAGTTTGAGCCGCAGCTGTTTTCCATCTATCAGCGGCAGCGTGAGGACGCCAAAAGAATATTCGAGCAGGTGCTCCGGGCGGGAAAAACGCTGGGGGCAACTTGTTATGTCATGCATGGCCCCTCAGGGCTTAACGGCGCGGTCAAAAATATGGATATCCCGCGCATCGGCCCCATGGTGCAGGAGCTGTGTGAAATGGCAAAGGACTATTCCATGACGCTTGCGTGGGAAAATGTGAGCTGGTGCCTGTTCCACACGCCCTCGTTCGGGCTGCAACTGCTGGAAGCGACAAAGGCGGACGATCTACGCTTTACGGTGGACCTCAAGCAGGCGGGGCGCAGCGGCTACCGACCGGAAGAATATATCGAGGCTGTTGGCGAGCGTATGGTCAACCTGCACATCTG